>JAZUMW010000064.1:0-37722 GCA_045603825.1 Faecousia sp. | reverse complement strand
ATTGAAGATGTTGTACAGGATGGGCATGCCATCGGTGTGGGACTCCCACAGGGTCTTGTACTGGTCCATTGCGGAGAAGTTCAGAGCTTCCCAAACGGGGCCACGAGCCATGGAAGCGTCACCGACGTTACATACGACGATGCCCTTCTTGTCGTTGACCTTCTTAAACAGAGCTGCGCCGGTGGAGATGGTGCCGGAGCCGCCAACGATAGCGTTGTTGGGGTAGATGCCGAAGGGCAGGAAGAAGGCGTGCATAGAGCCGCCCATGCCCAGGTGGAAGCCGGTCTCACGGGCGAAGATCTCGGACAGTGTGCCGTACAGAATGAAGCGGATAGCCAGGTCCTTGGTGTCCTTGTAGCCACCGATCTTCTGAGTAGCGCGCAGGCACTTGCCTTCCAGGAAGTTCTCCATGACATTCATCAGCTGCTCGTCGGACATCTTCTGGATGGTGGACAGAGCCTTAGCCAGAATTTCGGAGTGGCTGCGGTGAGAACCGAATGCGAAGTCGTTCTCGTCCAGCAGGTATGCCTGACCGACACAAGCTGCTTCCTGACCGATGGACAGGTGAGCGGGGCCGGGATAGGTATGGTCGATGCCATTGTAGCCACCCTGGGTCTTGATGGAGTTCAGCATGGTCTCGAACTCACGCAGAACGGTCATATCGCGGAAGATGCGGATCAGGTCTTCCTTGGTATATCTACCGGAGTCCAGTTCTTCCTTAACAGTCTTGTTGTACTGGTTGACGGGGATGTCCTTGAAGCTGACGGTGCTGGGCGCACGCACAACAGAAGGATCCACAAACAAACTCTTGGGCATTGTATTTTTCCTCCTAATTTAAATATGGAAAATTGCTTCTCTGATAATTTCTGCAACGGTAGGATGCGGGAATACCAGCTTCTGCAGCCGGTTGGGGGTCAGTTCGGTATCGACCATCATGGTTGCAGTCATAATGATCTCGGATGCGTAAGAGCCCACCATGTGGCAACCTACCAGGCGGTTCCGGTCGGTATCCACGATGAGCTTGATGAAGCCTTTGCCGCCCTCATTCTCAGCCAGGTAGCGACCGGCGTAGGACATGGGGAGCTTGACTTCCTTGACGTGCATGCCCAGCTTTTCTGCGCCTTCCTTGCTGTGGCCAACAGAGGCCACCTCGGGGTCGGTGTAGATAACAGCGGGGATCACATCGTAGCGCATCTCATCGGGTCTGCCCAGCATATGATTGACGGCCACTTCCGCTTCACGGTAAGCGGTATGAGCCAGCATCAGCTTGCCGTTGCAATCGCCGATGGCATAAACATTCTGCACGGTGGTACACAGATGGCGGTCTGTAACAATGGCCGCTCTGTCCATCTGAAGACCCAGGGTCTCAAGACCGATACCTGCGGTTGCAGGTCTGCGGCCGGCAGACAGAAGCACCTTATCGCAGGCGATCTCTTTCTTTTCACCGGCTTCTTCGTAAACAACGGCGTTTGCCTTCACCTCCAGCACCTTGCAGGAGAGCTTGAAGACCATGCCCCGCTTTACAAATGCGTCCTGCAGCACCTTGCAGATCTCGGGGTCAGTGGCGCCTGCGATCTTGGGCACCATCTCGATGACAGTGACCTTCACACCGATGGATGCGAAGTAATAGGCCATTTCCAGGCCGATAACACCGCCGCCGATGACCACCAGATCCTTGGGAAGTTCCTTCATATCCAGCACCTCGCGGTTGGTGACTACGAAGCCGGATGCAAGGCCCCCTTGCAGGCCGGGAACGGGGGGAACCACGGTTTCGGAGCCGCTGGCGATTGCCAGGCGGCGTCCGTGATACGTAGTACCGTTAGCCTCTACGGCGAAGCCACCCTCTACCCGCCCGGCGATCTTTGCATCGCCCTGGATAACGGTGACCTTGTTGGCGCTCATGGTAGCGCCCACGCCGGAGACCAAAGTCTTAACGACTTTGTTTTTGCGGTCAATGACCTTAGCGTGGTCATAGGCAGCACCGGTAACAGTGACGCCAAAGGCTGCGCTTTCGGTAGCATGACGATACATCTTGGAAGAGTTCAGCAGGGTCTTGGTGGGGATACATCCCTCGTTGAGGCAGGTGCCTCCCAAGGACTTCTTCTCAAAAAGACACACCTTCATACCGCCCTGGGCTGCACGCTCGGCGCACAGGTAGCCACCGGGGCCACCACCCACGACCAGTAAATCGAACAGTTCCATTGGGTTACTCCTTACTTAGACAGCAGAACGGTGAAGTTCTCCAGGTTGAAGCCCAGTTCCTTCTGGAACTTGGCAGCGGGAGTGCCGTCCACAGCGCGGTGATCGTAGGTCAGGCTCAGGCCCATAGCGGGATACAGCTCGATGCCGCCGTCCTTGCCCTTGCGCACGCGGTCGATGGTGCCGCAGACGCCCAGGATACCGGTCTGGGGAGGATTGATAACGGGAGTGAAGGACTCGACACCCATGTTGCCCAGGTTGGAAACGGTGAAGGAGCCACCGGACAGCTTGTCGGGGCTGATTGCACCGCTGCGGCACTCGGCAGCCAGTTCCTTAACTGCCTTGGAAATCTCCAGCAGGCTCATCTCGTCAGCATGACGGATGGTGGGAACCATCAAGCCACGGGGAGTATCCACAGCAACGCCCAGGTTGACATGGTTGAACAGGCGGATGTTGTTGTCATCCAGCATGTTGGCGTTCAGGTCGGGGTAGTTCAGCAGCGTACGGGAAACAGCATACAGAATGATGTCGCCCAGGGTAATGCCTGCGTAGTCGCCGCCGGCAGCCTTCAGAGCCTTGCGGTAGTTCATAATGCAGGTAGCGTCGAAGGAAGTGTTGTGGGTCAGCTGAGCCATGGTGTGCAGAGAGGTGCTCATGGACTTGCTGATTGCGCGGCGGATACCGCTGAACTTCACATCCTTGTATTCTGCCTCTGCCTCGGGAGCAGCAGCTGCAACAGGTGCAGGAGCGGCTGCGGGCGCAGGAGCAACAACAGGTGCTGCGACAGCGGGAGCAACGGCAGCAACGGGAGCGTTGGCCATCAGCTCGCGGACATCGCGCTCGATGATACGGCCGTTGGGACCGGTACCGGTTGCCAAGCTGGCATCAACACCGGCAGAAGCGGCCAGCTTCTTAGCTCTGGGAGATACGGCAACATTTGCACCGGCGGCGGCAGGAGCAGCAGCTGCGCCCTTAACGCCGACCTTGCAGACAGCCTCCAGGCAGGGAACTTCGTCGCCTTCCTGGTAGAGGATCTCCAGCAGCTCGCCTTCAGCAGTGGACTCGCACTCGAAGGAAGCCTTGTCAGTCTCGTAAGTAAACAGGATGTCGCCGACCTTGATCTGGTCGCCAACCTTCTTCAGCCATTCGCCGATGATGCAGGATTCCACAGTGATACCGGCCTTGGGCATGATAACGGTTTCTACGCCACCGGCAACGGGTGCAGCTTCAGCGGCAGCGGGAGCAGCCTCAGCGGGAGCTTCTACAGCAGCGGGAGCACCGCCGATACCCTTCAGGCAGTCAGTGGGCTCACCCTTGGGGCCAACAGCACAGACATTCACCAGGCAGGGAACTTCGTCGCCCTCTTCATAGAAGATAGCCAGCAGCTCGCCTTCAGCAGTGGATTCGCACTCGAAGGAAGCCTTGTCAGTCTCGTAAGTAAACAGGATGTCGCCGACCTTGATCTGGTCACCAACCTTCTTCAGCCATTCACCGATGATGCAGGATTCTACGGTGATGCCGGCCTTGGGCATCAAAACGCCCTGTGCCTTAGTTGCAACGGCAGGTGCGGCAGCGGGTGCTGCTGCAGGAGCTGCGGCTGCCGCGGGAGCCTCAGCTGCCGGCTCAGTAGAAGCTGCGCCGCCCTTCAGAGCGGAAACATCTTCGCCGGGGTTGCCGATGGCGCAAACATTCTGCAGGCAGGGAACCTCGTCACCTGCTTCGAAGAATATCTCCAGCAGAGTGCCTGCCGCGGTGGATTCGCATTCGAAGGAAGCCTTGTCAGTTTCGTAAGTGAACAGGATGTCACCCACATTGATCTGATCGCCCACCTTCTTCAGCCATTCGCCGATGATACAGCTTTCAACTGTAATGCCAGCCTTGGGCATAATTACTGCGTTTGCCAAAGGTATGTCCTCCTTTTATTTTTCATGGTTTCCTCCAAAGCGCTGGGAAATGAGCATACTTCCAGAGTTCCCCATTGTTATAGCTTGTTAATTATAACACCTCATAACACAATCGTCAAGTAGCAAATCCGCTAAAACAAAAAAGGTCTGCCGAAAAGTACGGCAGACCTTAAATATTCCGTTATAACAGCACTGTTCCCCCAGCCTGGGCAGCCCGCTGGAAGGGCTCGGGCAATACTGCATCCGAGATGAGATAATCCACATCCGCAATGGTGGCAAAGGTATAGGGCATCAGACAGCGCAGCTTCTCCTGACCGCACATGATCACGCTGGTTCTAGCTTTGTTGATCACCAGGCGTTTGACCAGCATATCCCCTTCCGTTCCGCAGGTAAAGCCCGCATCCACACTACAACCGGAAACACCGATGAAAGCAGTATCAATATTGATCCGCTCCAGCATTTCCAGGGTATTTTGACCGGAAACAGCCAGATTTTTCCGGTTTATCGTGCCGCAGCACAGGGTTACCACCGGATTATGGAGCCTGCACAGCTCCAAAGCGATGCTGGGGCCGGTTGTAAAAATGTTCAGATTGATGTCCGGCAGATTCCGGGCAAGGATCAGATTTGTAGTGCTGGCATCCAGGAAAACGGAGGAGTGGGGCTGGATCAGTTCCATAGCCTTGCGGGCGATCAGCATCTTGCCGGAATTATTGTCCCGTATGCGCACATTGAACTCCGGGTCACCGGCATAGCGCACAGACCGGGCACCGCCCCGGAACTTCACCACCGCGCCATCCGCTTCCAGCGCATCCAGATCACGATGAATGGTCATCAGCGATACCTCGGGGAACTGTTCCTGCAGCTGCCGGATGGTCACAACATTTTTTTCTTCAATAAATTCCTTGATTCTGTTCTGTCGAATCCTGTTCATGGTGTTACCTCTGTGTTAGAAGTTTGTGGTATTATCAGAATTATAACATCGCTTTATAACACTTGTCAACTCCTTTTTAACACGAAAAAAAGATTCCTGTTGACGAAAAATACACTTTCTTTTATAATAGAGCTATCTTCTCATCGAGGTGACCAAATGATCCGGACTATTTTTATTTACAATGCACAAGGCACCGATCCTTATGAGAATTTGGCAGCGGAAAAGGTGCTGATGGATGGGTTAAAGCCCGGGGAAGCCATGTTATATCTTTGGCAAAATCTTAACACCGTTGTGATCGGAAAAAACCAGAATGCCTGGCTGGAGTGCCGCACTTCCCTTCTTCAGGAAGAAGGGGGTAAGCTAGCGCGCAGACTCTCCGGCGGCGGCGCTGTATATCATGATCTGGGAAATCTGAATTTTACATTCTGCATGTGCAAAGAGGATTACGACCTGGACAAGCAGATCGAAGTCATTGGCAGAGCCTGCGCTCTGGCGGGGATCCGGGCGGAAAAATCCGGCAGAAACGATCTTTTAGTAGACGGAAGAAAATTTTCCGGCAATGCTTTTTATCAGGATAAGATCCATGCCTATCACCACGGTACGCTGATGGTGGATGTGGATAAGGAAAAGCTGGGGCGGTATCTTTCTCCCCCAAAGGCCAAGCTCCAAGCAAAGGGCGTAGCCTCTGTGCGCAGCCGGGTCGTCAATTTAAAGGAGGTCTCCCCTGCCCTTACCGTGGAGCTCCTCAGAAGCCATATGGTGCAGGCTTTTGAGGAGGTGTACGGTCTGACCGCTGAAGCATACACCATGCGCAGCGGGCAGCAGGCAGAAGTGCGGCAGCTGCAGGCACTTTACGGCAGCTGGGATTATTTGTACGGCTCTCCCCTGTCCTTCTCCTTCTCCTGTGAGGAAAAATTCGACTGGGGCTATATTCAGCTCCAACTGGATGCCAAGGGCGGTAAGATCACCGCCGCCAAGGTTTACACCGACGCCATGGATTGGGAGCTGGCCGGAACCATTGAAGATGCCCTGATCGGGTGTCCCTTCCGGTTGGAGGATATAAGACAAACGCTGACAAGCGCTGTTTCTGTAGCCGATGATCTTTGCAAGATGTTGGAAAGGCAGGAAATTTGATATGTTCAAAGGAAAAGTTGCTGTGATCACCGGCGGCGCACAGGGCATTGGCAAGTGCATCGCGGAAGAATTCAAAAAGCAGGGCGCGCAGGTGTGCATCATCGACAAAAAAACCGGGGATCACTATGTGGGGGATCTTTCCAAAAAGGAAGTGCTGGAGGATTTTGCCGCTCATGTAATAAAGACCTGCGGTCATGTGGACTATCTCATCAACAATGCCGCTCCCCTGTTTAAGGGAATCAAGGAATGCAGCTATGAAGAATTTGAGTACGCCCAGCGGGTAGGCGTTACCGCACCCTACTATCTGAGCAAGCTGTTTATGCCGGTTTTCGCTCCCGGCGCATGCATCATCAATATCTCCTCTTCCCGGGACCGGATGAGCCAGCCCCAAAGCGAAAGCTACACCGCCGCCAAGGGTGGTATCGCCGCCCTGACCCATTCTCTGGCAGTCAGCTTGGGCGGCCAGGTGCGTGTGAACTCTATCTCTCCCGGCTGGATCGACAACGCTTACACCGTTTACCAAGGCCCTGACGCCTATCAGCAGCCGGCAGGCCGTGTAGGTAACCCCTTGGATATCGCCAACATGGTGCTGTTCCTTTGTTCGGACAAGGCAGGCTTCATCACCGGCGAGAATATCTGCATCGACGGTGGACAGACAAAACTTATGATCTATCACGGAGACCATGGTTGGACATTGGAATAAATATAGGGCTGATCCCGAAGGATCAGCCCTTTTCTTTTTTACTCTTCATTGGGGTATGGTTCCAGGAAGGCGTGGAAGTGACGCATGGGGAGGGTTCTGCCCTTGACAATGCGCATGTTGGGAATGGACTCCCGGTCCTCGTACAGTTCCTTAACGGCTGCGATGACATAATCCATATGCTCCTGGTTCAGCTGACTGCGGTTGACGGCAAAGCGCACCACATTACACAGCTCTTCCTGCTGCTCGGGGGTCTTCAGATCATACTCCATGGAGTAGTCACCCAGTTCAGAAGTGCGGATGCCGTAGCGGCGGATCAATTCAATGGAGAAGCCCTGGCCGGCAAAGGTCTCATGACCGCGCTTATTATCAAAGAACTCTGTCATGTTGATGTACACGCCGTGGCCGCCCGCAGGCAGGATCACGCCCTTGACACCGGCCTTGTAGAAGCCCTGTGCCAGATACTCGCACTGCTCTACACGGGCCTTCTGATAATTGAAATTACACTCCTCGTACAGGCCGGCAGCCAGTGCCATAATATCACGGCCGGACATACCGCCGTAGGAGTCATTGCCGTAGCAGGAGATCTGTTTGACCTTCAGCAGAACGCCCACATCGGTCTTGACGCTGCCGTCTTCATTGAAGTCGGAGAACTTACGCCAGAAACGGCCCTTATCACGGAAAGCCAGCATGCCGCCCATATTTGCGTGACCGTTCTTCTTGGCGGACATAGTAAAGCCGTCGCAGTAGGAGAACATCTCGGTGGCGATCTCAGCAATGGACTTGTCGGCATAGCCTTCTTCGTTGACCTTGATGAAGTAGCAGTTTTCTGCCCAGCGGGCAACGTCAAACATGAAGGGAATGTCATACTTTTCGGCGATCTTGGCAGTCTCACGAATGGATTTCATGGAAACCGCCTGGCCGCAGACGGTATTGTTGGTGATGGTGGTGTAGATCAGAGGAACATTCTCCGGACCCACGGTCTCAATGAGCTGCTCCAGCTTGGCAACATCCATATCGCCCTTGAAGGGGTTCTTTTCATATTTGCCGCCCTCGGGTACTTCGTACAGCAGCTCCTTATTATAAAGGTTTCTGGGAATAGAGCCCATCTGCTTGATGTTGCCCTCGGTGGTATCAAAATGGCCGTTGGAAGGAATGGTAAACACCTTGCCGGGATAGCGCTGGCCCATGATCTTCTTCACCATTTCAAACAGAACGGATTCTGCCGCACGGCCCTGCTGGATGATGAAGGTATTGGGGCGCTCCAGCTGTGCGGCGCCGCCGTTAAACAGGCCGCCCTCATACTCGCACAGGTACAGCTCGTCCATGAGCTTGTCAATGTCGGTGCAGTCGGTACGGATCAGGTCGATGGACTTTTTCCAGTTCTTCTCGCCGCCACGCTCAAAAATGTCGCGGAAGGCATCCAGAAGCACATAGTAGCCCTTGTTTCTGCCGTATGCTTCGTCGCCCAGGAACATGGTTGCCCACTGCACATCGGTCATGGCTGTGGTACCGGAGTCGGAGAGCATATCCACCGTCAGCATACCTGCGGGGAAAGCGAACTCATTGTAGTGGGTGGCTGCCAGGGCACGCTCACGCTGCTCCACCGTCACTTCCGGAATGTTGCGCGTGACATAGGTATAGGAACGGGGTGTCTTTACATTCAGGGGATATTCTTTGGACATGATACTTGAACCTCCAATTTTTCAGAGGATACCCCGGTCATCGACAGTAAAATCTTTCGACTGGCGGACAGTACCTGCTTAATTTTATCTTACTTACAGCGCTGCCAGGACTTCCTGATATTCCGGTACGCTGGAAATGCCGCCGGGCTTGGTGGTGGACAGGCCTGCGCTGGTGCAGGCGAAGGTCACCATTTCCCGCAGCTCCGCTTCATTCAGCGCAGCCGGGTCTTTACCGGACTGGAGCAGCTTCCAAACCATGCTGCCGCCGAAAATATCACCGGCACCGGTGGTATCCACGACCTTGATCCCGGCCAGGCTGGGCACCATTCCGGAGGCAACGGCGTTCTTAAAGAAGCAGCCGTCCGCACCGCAGGTCACCAAAACCAGCTTGCAGGGGAAATTCTCCATGATATATGCCGCACCTTCCTGTACGCCCAGACCAAAGAGGAACTCCACCTCTTCGTCACTGATCTTTACAACATCCGCATGGTGCAGGCCCCAGACCATCTGCTCTTTTGCATCTTCCATGCTTCTCCACAGAGGCTTGCGCAAATTGGGATCGTATGTAATCAGCTTGCCCTTTTCCTTTGCATAGACGATGGCCTGAACCGTTGTGGAACGGGCAGGTTCATCCGTCAGAGACAAGGTGCCGAAGTGGAAGATCTTTGTCTGGTCGATCAGAGACCGATCCAGCTCTTCAAAACGGATGCAGGTATCCGCGCCGGGCTTGCGGCCAAATGCGAATTCACGGTCACCGTTTTCATCCAGAGTCACGAAAGCCAGCGTGGTAAACACTTTTTGATCTGCGATCAGTCCGCTGGTATCGATGCCGTTGTTTTTCAGCGTTGCAGTCAGGAGCTTACCAAAGGTGTCTGTGCCAACCTTGCCCAGAAAGGCAGTCTTGGCGCCAAACTTTGCCAGCGCTGCCAGGAAATTGGCGGGAGCGCCACCGGGATGGGCTTCCATAGTGGGGTATCCTTCTGCGTCTGTGCTCCGGGTGGTAAAGTCAATAAGCAGTTCGCCAATGGCTACTACATCGATCATCATAAGTTCCTCCCTTAAGTTTTTTATTTACTATACCATAGCTTGCCAAAACTTGCAACTATGGGAATGCTTCTGCTTACTGCCAGTTTGCTTTCACTGTTTCCAGGGCTTCAATGCCGCTGACAGACAGCTGCTCTGTGATCACGGGACTGGTCAGCATACCTTCTTCCATGCACCGCACAATGTGCTGCACTTCGTACACCAGCTCGTGCTCGCAGGGGAAGGATACGGTCTCCGGTTCTTTTCCGGCTATGTGGAAGATCGCTTTTCGTGCTTTCCAGTATTCCGGGATCTCTACCCAGCCGTTTGTGCCGTAAAACCGAGCTGTGTTATCAAGGATCGCTCGGGTGCTGTTCTTCGCGCTGAATAGCACACCTTCTTCCGTTTCACCGGAAAGTATGTACTGCCACTCCACGCCGTTTTCCATTTTGCTGCAAAGACCACTGATGCTTCGTATGGAGCCAAACAGCCACTGTATCAGATGAGATACATAAATACCGCTGGACAGCAACGGGCCGCCGCCCACCGTGGGATCAAACATCCATGTATTGTAGGATCCGGAAAAGCTGTGGCTCAGCTCAGCCATGTACATCTGTCCCAAGGCACCGTCCTGAATACGGCGGCGAACCTCCTCAATGGCAGGTAGAAACAGCATTTTTTCCGCCTCCATAAAGAACACCCCCTTTTCCCGGGCAAAGGCATACAGGTGGCGGGTGTGTTCTGCGGTTGTTGTACAGGGCTTTTCACAAATTACATGCTTGCCGGCAAAGATGGCCTCCTTGGCAAGGGGATAATGCTGCGCGTTCACCGCGGAGATATACACGATATTGACTTCCTCATCCTCCAGCAGCTCCCTGTGACTGCCGTAGGCTCTGGGAATATCCCACTGCGCGGCTTTCTGTTCCGCTTTTTCCAGGGTGCGGGATGATACCGCAAGGATCTGTCCTGCCTGTGCCGCACGAACCGCCGCAATAAACCGGGGTGCTATGGAGGATGTACTTAAAATTCCAAAACGAAGCTGCTCCATTTGAATACCTCCGTGTTCTTTTTGTGATTTAAGTATAACACACTTAAGCGGCTGCTTGCAAGTGATTGGTTGCTACACACTTCGCTATACACGACTGAAAAATGGGTATTCCATTCTGATCAGGGTGGCAATTACCGTGCGCGGGTATTTATGAGCTACTTAAGTGCACGCAATGTCACTCAGTCCTTTTCAAAACCCGGTGTTCCTTATGACAATTCCGTCATGGAGAGCTTCTTCTCATCGATGAAGCGTGAAGAATTGTATAGAGGAAAATACCGCTCCGAGCGGGAACTCAGAGCGGCAATCGACAAGTATATTCAATTCTATAATACAGAAAGACCCCACAAAACCTGCGATACAAGACACCTCAACAAAAGGAAAACGAATTTACTAGAGCAGCAACGCCTTTTGAAAATCCTTGAATTAGACATGGGGGTTCGAACTTCCTGCTTTCCGATTTTTAAGCACAGCTTTTCGGGAGTTTTGAATTAAGTGTCCAATTGAATAAACAGTGTGCGGCTTGAAAAAACCGCTAATTGCAATGCAAAAAATGAAACAACCATAGTGTTCTAACCCTTGGGGGTTCGAATTACTATGGTTGTTTCATTTGGCAGAGGATGAGGGATTCGATTGAATCAAGGTGTCGATTCCGTCGAGCCGGAATCGAGCAGATGTCCACCGGACATCTGCATTTAGATTGGTTCGAATCCCTCCCATCAGCAAAATTAAAAACCCAACCACGGATGTGGTTGGGTTTTTAATGGCAGAGGATGAGGGATTCGAACCCCCGCAAACGGAGTCAGAGTCCGGTGTGCTACCGTTACACTAATCCTCTATCACACGGACGAGTTTTATTATACGCAAAACACGGAAAAAGTCAAGAACTTTTTACCAATTCTTTTGATATTTTTTCCTCGCTCGCAAACCTATTGTACCCTGTCCAGGACGGTTTATTCCTCCCAGGGAAAAGGCTTACCCTTCAGCACGGATTCCCGCAGATAACGGAAGGTTTTTTCTTCTCCCTCTTCAGCAAGCATGGTCAGAATATGCGCCAGTTCCTGCCGGATCTGGGGGTGCATCAGGGATTTTTCCCGACTACGGTCAAAGTAGGCAAGCGCAGAACCGGGGGTATAATCCTTGCCCTGATAAGTCTTGCAGGCAGCGATCCGGTCCATGACCATTTCCACCAGATACTTTCGAGGCATTGGTACGGATTCATAAATTTTGGTTTCCCGGTTCATGTCCGTCCAATATTCATAATGGTGGCGGTTGCGGCCCTTATGGTGCATCCAGGCCTCACTGTATCCCTTTTCTTCTCTCTCCGCGGCATTGGGACTGCGGGTACCTTGATAATACTTTGCGCCCACCTTAAACTCCGTAGGCGCGTATTTAGACAGATCATGGGTTAGGCCCTGCCAATACAGTCCCACTTTAAAGCAGCCGGAGCGCACCAGCCAGCGGTGTTTTGTGATGGTTTTAAAATGCTGCCAGACCTTCATGTGACAACCTTCCTTTTTCAGTCTGGCTACATTATAGCGTAGCAATTAGACAAATGCAAGGCAGAACAACATTGCTTTTTATTTGATATTTATTTCCTTATGTGCTATATTCTTATTAATCTCTACAGACAGGTGGGCAACACGATGCAAAATTATTTACCCGCAGCAAAAGCACAGGAACTGGTAGACCATCTTAATGCCTTGGGCTGGTATATCTCCTTTGCGGAGTCCTGCACCGGTGGTATGGCCGCAGCAGGCATTGTGGATGTAGCCAGCGCTTCTTCCGTCTTTAAGGAGGCCTATGTAACCTATGCCAACGATGCAAAAATCCGGCTTTTGGATGTTTCTGCCGACACCATAGCACAGCACGGTGTGGTCAGCGAGCCTGTGGCTGCACAGATGGCGGCAGGTGCTGCGCGAAACGCATCTGCCCAGGTGGGTGTCGGTATTTCCGGAATCGCCGGGCCCTCCGGCGGAACTTCTGCAAAGCCCGTCGGCATGGTGTGCTTCGGCTTTTATATTGACGGCGATGTTCATACCAAGACCGTTCAGTTTGGTGATATCGGCAGAAACGCCGTGCGCCAGTCCAGTGTGGAGTTTGTATACGACACACTTTTAGCGCTTCTGCCCCCCATTTACAGATAAAGCAAAAATGCAACCGAGTTTTGGGAGTGATATAATGAAAAAATCCAATTTAATGTCTTATATTATGGTCATCGCCGTTGCCCTTCTGCTGGCGCTGAATTACCATATTTTCATTGTTAAAAACAATTTCGCCCCCGCCGGTCTGAACGGTATCGCAACAATGATCCAGTACAAAACAGGATTCAGCATCAGCTATATGTCCCTGCTGATCAACCTCCCGCTGTCCGTATTTGCATACTTTTTTATCCACAAAGCCTTTGCTGTAAAAACGCTGGTCTTTACACTGGTGTATTCTTTTGCATTTCTGTTTTTGCAACAGATGGGTTTTGAGTCTATTCAGTACAACGCCAACGGACACGACACCATTTACCCCGTGATCATCAGCGGCGTGATCAGCGGCGTGGTTTACGGCATCTGCTTTCGAACCAACGCCTCCACCGGCGGCACAGATGTTGTATCCCGTTATATCAACAAGATCAAGCCCTCCACCAATTTTTTCATCGTAACCTTTATTCTCAACGCCATCGTTGCCAGCGTTTCCCTGTTCGTGTATTCCGAAAACAGCGTTGACTACAAGCCGGTTGCACTGTGTATTATCTACTGCTTCATCTCCACCTTTGTGGGCAACTACATTCTTAAAGGCACGAAGACCGCTTACAAATTCACCATCGTGACTGCCTATCCGGATGACATCGTAAAGGAAATCTCCTTCTCCCTGCGGCACAGCACCACAAAGCTTACCGCTGTGGGTACATATACCAATCAGGAAAAGGCTGTACTGCTGTGTGTTGTCAACAAGCATCAGCTGAACGACTTTCAAAACATTCTTGCCAAGTATCCCGACACCTTCTCTTTTTACGAAATGGTAAACGAAACATACGGCAACTTTAAGCATATCAAGTAAAAATATATGAAATCAAGGGCACAGGATAAACAACCTGTGCCCTTTTGGGTTCTTATTCTGTATAACGGCATCTTACCAGTCAGGATCTTCCTTCAGAACAAGGTCAAACGCGGCGATACGACTTTCCATATACGCACCCGCGTAGCTTTCATTGTGGAATTTCTCCACCGCCTCGCTGCGCAGAAGCTTCCAGCTTTCCACTTCCTGTCCGGGAATAATGGGATAGAAAAGGACACCGTTTGCCTTGGCGGCCTGGTGATCACCGGGAGCATCGCCTACCATCAGCACCTTTTCGGGAGCGTATTTATCCTTCATAGCCTTGCGGATGCACTCTTTCTTGGATCCCAGTTCCTGGCCGGCCACCACGGAAATATGCTCCAGCAAACCCTGAGAGCCCCATTCACGGATCAGTGCCTCATGAGGTGTTGCGGAAACGATAACGATGTCGGCAAACTCTGCGATCTGGGCAAAGGCTTCCTTCACACCGGGCAGCGGAGCCACACCGTGAACGATACGCTCGATATTCTCGTCCACCTCCGCACTCCAGCGGGCAGCAGTGGCAAGAATGGGATCCATGTCACCGCCATGTTCAGCGGCATAATCACGGATACCTTTAGCGGAGAGGCTGTCAGTCTCCTCCGCCCACTTTTTCAGAGGAGTCAGGTCGGGACAAACATACCCGCGCTCAATGGCTTCTTTACGCTGCCCCAGCAGTTCCAGGGTGCGGATCACTGCAGGAAAACGGTTTGCACCGCGGGTCTTGGAGTAAAGGTTTACAAACTCAGCGCTTTCCCGGGCATAGCGGGAAACACTCTGCAAACCCCAAACATTGACTGTAGCAGGGCAAAAGCATTCCTTATGCTTCAGTTCCATGTTGTCAAAAACGCAACCGTCAGAGTCAACACACACGAGGAATTCTTTTGTAGGTTTCATATTCAGCAAAATATCTTCCATAATTATACTCCTCTACTTCACGAACCGAATCGGTCATTTTTTATTATTATACATCTCACGAAAGAAAAAAGCAAGTCATTCTACAAAACGCGTCGCTGTTCCACAAACGCCTTTGCTCTCACGCAGAAATGAATCAACATCCCTTGCTTTTTTTATACATACATCATACGCATTGTACTGCACATTTCGAGTTGATAGATATGTACATTTCGGCTGGATTGATTCTATTTCCTCCAAATATAGAATGGTTCTCTGTACATAAACAAAAACTAAATTACCATATCATAACGCACCTATGTCATGGTATGGCAATTATTTTTGCCGACAATGTTAACACCTCACGGTATTGACCTCTCCATGTAGTATGATCTAAACTATTAATGTCTTTTTCATTCACGATTAAGACCTCCTCATTATGGTAGTTGTGTGGTCAGCAAACCACTTCTACTATAACGGGGAGCTTTTTTCTTGTCTACTTTACTCCTCACAAAAAGCAATTTTTTGTCCCCCGGTAAAACCGAGGGGTGCCTTTGGTCCTACAAATGCAGCAGGCTGCGTCCGGAAGGACGCAGCCTGTTTGTTCAGAACAATGTTGTGATCCAATAAATCAAGCCGTAAACTACGCTTGCTGAAACACCGTAGACGATGACTGGGCCCGCAATGGTAAACATCTTTGCACCCACGCCCAGGATGAATCCTTCGGTTTTGAATTCCACGGCGGGAGCGGCGATGGAATTGGCAAAGCCGGTGATTGGCACCAAGGTGCCTGCGCCGGCGTGTTTTGCAATGTTATCGTAAAGGCTCAGGCCTGTGAGCAAGGCAGACAAGGCCACCAGCGACATGGATGTCGCCGTACCTGCATCTACTTCCCCCATGCCAAGCGCCTTATAGCCGTTCATGATCAGCTGCCCCAAGATGCAGATCAGGCCGCCGATCCAAAAGGCATTGAAACAGTCTTTTACAATGGGCGACTTGGGTGCCATGTCCTGCACAAGCTTTCCGTATTCCCGTTCGGTCATAACCATCCCTCCGCAAATAGGATTTGCAGGAAAACAGCATTTATACAACAAAAAAGGTGCGTCATTGACGCACCTTTTTTAGCCGTTCAATGCTTCGATGGCTGCCCGGGCAGCATCCTGCTCCGCGCGCTTCTTGCTGGAGCCGGTACCGTGTCCCATCACTTCTCCGTTTAGAAGCACATCTACATAAAACACCTTGTCGTGATCCGGTCCGGCCTCCCCTGTCAGCACATAAGTGAGAACCTGATTTTTCTTCTGCTGCACCAGTTCCTGCAAGGCGGTTTTGTAATCCGCATTTTGGAGTTTTCCCTGGGGTACTTTACACAAGATGAATCTGCGGATAAACTGCTCCGCTGCCTCCATGCCGCCGTCCAGAAAGCTTGCCGCGATCACGGATTCCACAGCATCTGCCAGGGTGGAGGCACGGGTTCTGCCGCCGCCCTGCTCTTCGCCGTGACCCAACAGCAAATGCCGGCCCAGATCGATCTGGGCAGCTACTACGGCAAGGCTTGTTTCACAGACCATGTCCGCACGCATCCGGGTCAGTTCTCCCTCAGGGCGGTTGGGGAAGCTTTTGTACAGATAGTCAGCAACCACCATGCCCAGAATAGAGTCACCCAAAAACTCCAGCCGTTCATTGCTCATGAGGCTGTCATGCCAACGCTCATTGGCATAGGAAGAGTGGGTCAGGGCATTTTGCAGTAATGTAATATTGGAAAACCGGTAGCCGATGGCTGTTTCCAGATCCTTAATCATTGACTGTCTCCTTCTCGCTCAGCGCCTGCAGACATTGCTCCAGTTCGGCGGAAATGTCGCTGTTTGCCGCATCCATCGCCTGCTTCACCGCATTACGGAAAGCCAGCGCATCGGAGGATCCGTGGGCCTTGATCACCGGCTTTTTGATACCCAAGAACTGGGTGCCGCCGATCTCACGGTAATCCAGCATTTTCATCACTTCGTCTACGCCGGGCTTGCAGAACAGATAGCCGATGGGGCTGATCCAGTTGCGCTTGAAAATTCTGTGCTTCATCAGGCTACCCATAAACATGGCAGTACCCTCAATGGATTTTAAAAGCACATTGCCGGAGAAGCCGTCACAGACCACCACATCCACAGCACCGAGAGGCACATCTCTTGCTTCCACATTGCCCACAAAGTTCAAAAGGCCCTGCTCTGCGGCCTGCTGCAGCATGGCATAGGCCTCCTTCTGCAGAGGAGTACCCTTGGTATCCTCAGAACCAATATTCAAAAGACCCACTTTTGGGTTTTCCACGCCTAAGTACTTCTTGGCATACAGAGAGCCTACCAGACCAAACTGCAGCAAAAATTCCGGGGTACATTCTGCGTTGGCACCGCAGTCCAGAATCACAGTCTTGCCGCCGGCCTTATTAGGCATCACGGGACCCATAGCCGCACGGCGGATACCTTTAACGCGCTTTACGATCAGCGTTGCGCCGCTGAGCAGCGCGCCAGTGCTGCCCGCAGAAATGAAGGCATCGCCCTGGCCCTCAGAAAGCATCCGCAAGCCAATGACCATGGAAGAATTTTTCTTCTTACGGATCACATTGGCGGGATCATCATGCATATCCACCACTTCGTCGGCGTTGGCGATCTCCATGCCGTCCGGCAGATCAGCGATGCTGTTATCCTTCAGCACCTTCAAAATTTCTTCGCCCTTACCCACCAACGTGATCTGGGCGCCAAAATCCTTCGCTGCCTGTAAAGCACCCAGAACGGGAGCCTGTGGGGCATTGTCGCCGCCCATTGCATCCAGTATGATCTTCATTCCGTGCACCTCTTTCTGTTCAGATACCCTTGGCGATCAGCCCATCGATCACTTCCAGGGATCGGTTTGCGATTGCCAGGTTCTTTTCGGCTTTCTTACGGATCCGCTGCTGCAGCGGAGAAATAATGCTGAAGTTGATATTCATCGGCTGGAAATTCTCTACGCTCTCGTCGCTGATGTACAGGCTCAGGGCACCAATAGCCGTCTCTCTGGGGAATTCCGGCAAATGTCTGCTCTGTACCTTGGCTGCCATGGCAACGGCAGCCAGATAGCCGGAGGCGGCACTTTCCACATAGCCCTCCACACCGGTCATCTGTCCGGCAAAGGCCACCAGAGGATTTCGGCGGTCGGCATAGTACCGGTCCAGGAGCTTGGGAGACTGCAGGAAGGTATTCTGATGCATCACGCCATAGCGGACGAATTCCGCATTTTTCAGCGCTGGGATCATGGTAAAAACCCGCTTCTGCTCCGGGAATTTCAGATGGGTCTGGAAACCCACCAGGTTATAAATGCTCTTGGCTGCGTTATCCTGCCGCAGCTGTACCACGGCATAAGGCTCTTTACCGGTCTTGGGGTCCACCAGGCCCACAGGCTTCAGCGGGCCAAAACGCAGCGTTTCAGGGCCACGGCGGGCCATGACTTCCACGGGCATACAGCCTTCGAAAACACGCTTATCCTCAAAACCGTGGACATCCGCTTCTTCCGCGGTGATCAGTTCCTTCAAAAAGGCATCATACTGCTCTTTGTTCATGGCGCAGTTGATATAATCCGCAGTACCCCGGTCATAGCGGGACTGCCACCAGGCTTCGTTCATATCGATGGACTCCGCAGTCACCAAGGGTGCCGCCGCATCGAAGAAATGCAGGTATCCGGTACCGAAGTATTCACCGATGGCCTTGGACAGCGCGTCAGATGTCAGTGGACCGGTGGCGATGATCACAGGGCCTTCCGGCACTTCGGTGATCTCACCTGGGATAACGGTGATATTGGGATGGCTGCGGATCTTTTCCGTAACCAGATCAGAGAAGCCCTGACGGTCAACAGCCAGACAGCCGCCCGCTTCCACACGGGTGGCATCGGCGCTGGAGATAATCACGCTGTCCAGACGGCGCAGTTCTTCTTTCAGTAAGCCTACTGCATTTTCTAACCGGTCTCCCCGCAGGGAGTTAGAGCAGACCAACTCGGCAAAGGTGTCGGTATGGTGCGCGGGTGATTTCTTCTCCGGCTTCATCTCATAAAGCTCCACCTGTACACCCCGCTGTGCCAGTTGCCATGCAGCCTCTGAGCCGGCAAGGCCTGCGCCTATAACTTTTACGATTGCCATGCTCAGACCTCCTTGCTCTTTTTCGTCTTCTCTGTGCCTGTCTTTTTTGCTGTGGATTTCTTGGCAGGCTTAGTTTCTTCCTTTGTTTCGGCCTTTTTATAGTAGCCGCGCTTGTCCTCAGGAAGGAAGTTTTCGCAGGATTCATTGATACAGAAGGGCTTGTTGCGGCCTCTGCCGGATTTCTTGAACATGGTCTGTCCGCACTTGGGGCAATCCTCTGCCGTGGGCACATCCCAGGTCATAAAGCCGCACTCCGCGCCATGCTCACAGCCGTAATAGGCGTAGCCACGCTTGGATTTGCGCTTCAAAATAGTGCTGCCGCACTTGGGACAGCGGCCGGGCATCTTCTCAACAATAGGTTTGGTGTTCTTGCACTCTGGGAAACCGGGGCAGGCCAGAAACTTACCAAAACGGCCAATTTTCACCACCATGTTCCGTCCGCAAACCTCGCAGAGCTCCTCGGACACCTCGTCGGGCACTTTCAGCCGGGTGCCTTCCAAAGCGGCTTCCGCATCCAGCATCTCCTGATGGAAGCCTTTGTAGAAGTCTGCCAGCAATTCCTTCCAGGGGATCTTGCCTGCTTCCACATCATCCAGGCGGTTTTCCATATTGGCGGTGAACTCCACATCGATAACATCGTTGAACCGCTCCATCATAAGGCCGGTCACAACCTCACCCAAGGCAGTGGGTGCCAGGCGCTTGTCCACCTTATTGACATACTCACGGTCCTGAATAATAGCAACCGTAGCGGCATAGGTGGAAGGACGGCCAACGCCCTTTTCTTCCATAGCCTTCACCAGGGATGCCTCGGTATATCGGGCAGGCGGCTGAGTAAAGTGCTGTTCCTTTTCCATATCCGTACAAAGGGCCTTGTCCCCCTCGGCAAGCTCCGGCAGCGGAGAATCACTCTGCTCCACTTCCTCGTCTCTGCTCTCTTCATAGACAGCAAGGAAACCGGCAAATTTCACGCTCTGGTGGCTGGACCGGAAAGTGTGACCGGCGCACTGGGTATCGATTGCCACGGTATCATACACCGCATTGGCCATCTGGGATGCCAGGAAGCGGCTCCAGATCAGCTTGTACAGCCGATACTGCTCCCGGGTCAGACTCTTCTGGATCCGTTCGGGATCCAGCTCCACATGGGTGGGCCGGATGGCTTCGTGGGCATCCTGCGCACCGGATTTTGTCTTAAACACATGGTGCTTTCCGTAATAGTAATTGGCGCCGTAGCGATGCTTGATAAAGTCCGCAGCGGCAGACATGGCTTCATTGCTCAGCCGCAGAGAGTCGGTACGCATATAGATGAACAGACCCACAGTGCCCTCTCCTCCCACATCCACGCCTTCATACAGCTGCTGCGCAACTGCCATGGTGCGCTTGGGGGTCATATTCAGTTTACGGGATGCCTCCTGCTGCAAAGTGGAGGTGGTAAAGGGAGGCGCAGCGCTGCGCTTTTTATCCGCGCGCTTAACGCTGGTGACTGTGAATTCCTTGCCGGTAATATCCCGGATCACAGCATTCACCTGCTCTTCATTCTCCAGTTCCCGCTTCTTGGTATCACCGAAATACCGGGCGCTAAACACGCCGGGCTTTCCCTGCAGGGCAAGCTTGACATCCAGCGACCAATATTCCTTGGGAATAAAAGCGCGGATTTCATTCTCACGGTCTACCACCAGTCGGGTTGCCACGGACTGGACACGACCGGCAGACAGACCTCTGCGCACCTTCTTCCACAGCAGTGGAGAAAGCTGATAGCCCACGATTCTGTCCAGAATGCGCCGTGCCTGCTGCGCATCCACCAGATTTTCATCAATGGTTCTGGGGTTTGCAATGGATTCTCTGACCACTTTCTGGGTGATCTCGTTAAAGGTGACACGGTATGTTTTTTCGTCCGGCAGCTCCAACAGTTCCTTCAGATGCCAGGAGATGGCTTCGCCCTCCCGGTCAGGGTCCGTTGCCAGATAAACCTTATCGGCTTTTTTCGCAGTTCTGCGCAGTTCGCTAATCAGCTCTGCCTTGTTTTCCAGCGGCAGATACTCAGGGATAAAGCCGCCCTCAATATCCACGCCCATAGTACTCTTGGGCAGATCCCGCAAATGACCCATGCTGGCCTTAACGGTATATTCAGATCCTAAATATTTTCCAATGGTCTTCGCCTTGGAGGGCGATTCCACGATTACAAGATTGGATGTGCTTGCCATGTTTTCCTCCGGTATTGCTTATTTCCGTGATACCCGTCCGCCGGGATGATTCTGTAGCTTGCCCTTAATGGTCAGCTTGGTCATGATCGCTTTGACTGTTCCTGCGGGCATGTCCACAGCAGCAATCACATCATCCACAAAAACCGGCTCCCGGCTAATCTTATCCAGAACGGTCCGTTCTCCTTCATCCAAGGAGACGGCCGAATTATCTACAACACTATAAGTGGATTTTCTGTCCTTGTCAACGGATTTTTTGTCACTATATTCCTTTTTCTCCTGCTGCGGTTGGGGAATTTGCGGTGCTTGTGCCACTTTGGCAACGGTTTTTTCAAATGCCTTGGGCACATCCCGTTTGGCAATCCTTCCGGGATACAACGCTTGATACTCCCTCATAACATCCCAGCCGGAAAGCGCGGCAATGCCGTAATCCTGCAGCAGGGCGTTGCTTCCGGTGCAGGATTCCATGTCCACATTCCCGGGTACCGCGAACACTTCCCTGCCCTGTTCCATAGCAAGGCGGGCAGTAATCAGCGCTCCGCTTTTCTGGGGCGCTTCCACCACCAGTACACCGTTGGAAATACCGCTGATGATCCGGTTACGCCGGGGGAAATGCCAGGACAAAGGCTCTGACCGCGGCGGATACTCGGAGATCAGACAGCCCCGGCCGGTAATCTCTTCAAACAGCCCTTTGTTCCGGGCGGGATAGGATACATCCACACCGCAGCCCAAAACACAGATGGCTGTACCGCCGGCATCCAGTGCGCCCTCAAGCGCCATGGTATCGATACCCACAGCGCCTCCGGACACCACCGCGCCGCCGCAGGCTGTGATCTGACCGCCGAAACGGCGTGCAGCGCGCATACCGTAGGGAGTGGATTTTCTGGTGCCCACGATGCCGATGATGGGTGTTTTCTCCCAATCGGGCAGTCTGCCTTTATAGTACAGCACAATGGGCGGGTCATAAGTGTTTTTCAGTTTGGCAGGATAATTCTGATCCTGCAGCGTCAGAACCGCAATTCCTTTCGCTGCACAGTCCATCAGAATTTTCTCTGCCTGGCCAAGAGAGCGCTCCTCCAGTGCCTGTAGCATCTGATCTGTGACATCCTCTACCTGTGCAAACGCTTCACGCTGGCTGTGATAAATCTCTTCCGGATCACGGAAATACCGCAAAAGTATTTGCTTTTGGCTGCAGGAAAGCCCCTTCAGCTCCGCAAACCAAATCCAGTATATCAGCATATCCGTCACCCCAGTTTCTCTCTATTGTTTCATCTGCCACATAACGATGGCTGCCGCTATGGCGGCATTGAGGGATTCACATCGGCTGTCCATGGGGATAATCAGCTCCGCCTGGGCGCTGGTGAGTATCTCCTTGCGTACGCCTTGTCCCTCGCTGCCGATGACCACCGCCATCTGCTGTAGCTGCGCACAGCGAATATCCTGAGCACGGTCAGACAGCGCCGTGACACCGATGGCAATGTTTTCTTTTCTACAGGCCTCTTTCACGGTCTCCCAGGACACCTGTACGGGCGGATTGCGGAACACTGCTCCCATGCTTGCACGCACTACTTTGTGGCTGTAGGGGTCCGCACAGCCCTCCAGCAGGGCAACGGGAATCTGCAGTGCATCCGCAGTACGCAGGATCGTTCCCAAATTTCCGGGATCCTGAATGCCGTCAAGCAGGAGCATACCCGGGGCGGGCTTAAAAGCAATCTTCTCAGGAATACGGCACAGAAACAGCGCGCCCTGGGGTGTCTGCATGGGCGAGATGGACTGCATCACATCCTCCGGAACACGGACCACCCGAACACCATGGGGGATATCCGCTTCCACGCCGTCGGAGAGAATTACAGTATGAAGACCCGGCCACCACTTCACCGCTTCGGCAAGCAGCTTTGTGCCGTCTGCCACAAACAATCCTTCCTTCTCCCGTTCCCTCCGGGAGGTCAGCAGGCGGCGTACCTGCTGCAAAAGGGGGTTTTTCCGGGCAGTGATCCGCTCCATCACAGCTTCTGCACGGCGCTTAACGCATCCGTGTCTCCCAACACCACCAAAATATCTCCCTCATGGATCTTGTAATCCGCTGCAGGAGAAACATCGATCTTACCCTCTCGCTCAATGGCAATAATGTTCACGCCCAGCTTTGCCCGGACATTCAGTTCCTTTAGTGTCTTATTCAGCCAGCGCTTGGGGGCGGGAACTTCAATAATCCCGTATTCATTGGACAGTTCAATATAGTCCAGAACATTAGGGCTGCACAGATTTCTTGCCAGGCGGGCCGCATTTTCCTTTTCCGGGATCACCACCCGGTCCGCGCCCAGCTTGGTCAGCACCTGACGGTGGGTCTCATCATGAGCCTTGCATACGATATAGGACACGCCCAGCTCCTTCAGATTCATGGTCGCAAGAACGGAATTTGCCAGGTCGTCGCCAATGGCAACGACGGCACAGTCAAAATTCGCGGCACCCAGCGCCCGCAGGACCTCCTTATCACGGGCATCACCCACTACAGCGTGGGTCACCTCACTGCTGATGTGCTGCACAAGTTCACTACTGGTGTCCATTGCCAAAACTTCGCACCCCAGGGCGCAAAGCTGACGGGCAACCTCGCTGCCAAAACGGCCTAAGCCTATCACAATATAGGATTTCACGATCATACCTCCTAACCGATGAGAAGATTGGTGTGCGCGTACCGGAAGCGGTCCTCCGCCTGATCTCCCATCATAAATCCCAGGCTGATGGTCAGAATGCCCACACGACCAAAATACATAAACAAAATAATCAGTAACTGCGCCGGAATACTGAGACTTGATGTCACACCGGCAGTAAGGCCCACCGTAGCCAGTGCGGAGACCGCTTCATACAGCCCGTCCGCAAAACCCACAGGGGAAGTGGCACTGATAAAAACTGCACCGAAAACAGACAGCCCGATCATCAGCGATGCAATGGTCATAGCATCCAGCACTTTCGTCTCGGGTATGGTCCTGCGAAATACGGTGACCGTTTTTTTGCCCCTTGCCCTTGTCCACATAAACAGCAGCATCACAACAAATGTCACTGTTTTCAGACCGCCGGCAGTAGAGCCGGAGGAGCCACCGACGAGCATCAGCACCACCGAGACCGCCTTACCTGCATCGGTCAATCCTGCCTGATCAAAGGAAGCAAAGCCGGCTGTACGCAGGGTAACGGACTGGAAAAAAGCATTTAGCACCTTTTGTCCCGTTGTCATACCCCCAAGGGTATGGGGATTTTTCCATTCCAGCAGCAAAAACAGCCCAGCGCCTGCAAGGAGCAAAACGCCGGTGGTCAGAAGCACCAGCTTGGTATAGACAGAGAATTTTTTGAAGCTATGCACCCGTACAACCTCTTCCCAAACAAAGAAGCCCAGGCCGCCGATCACCACCAACGCCATCAGGGTAATGAGCACCACAGGATCGTTATTGAACAGCACAAGGCTGTCACCGTTGGATACCGATCCAAAAATATCAAAGCCAGCATTGCAGAACGCAGAGATGGAATGGAACAGTCCCCAGGTGGCTGCCCGCCGGAAGCCGTACTTCGGCAGGAAGCGCAGCATCAGCACCGCAGCACCCACCAGCTGCACAGACATGCTGCCGAAGATCACCCATTTCTGAAGCTTGACAACACCTTCCATTTCGTCCAAGCTCAGAGCCTGGGCCATCAACATCCGCTGTTTAAGGCCTACTTTTCTGCGGAATATAAACACAAACAATGAAGCTGCGGACATAAAGCCAAGGCCGCCCACCTCGATCAGGCTGATGATTACTGCCTGCCCAAAGCCGCTCCACTGGGTCCAGGTGTCATAGAGCACCAGACCTGTGACACAGGTGGCAGAAGTCGCCGTAAACAAGGCTGGCCGAAGCCCGCAGGACTGGCCGTCCCTGGAGGCAGCCGGTAACACCAGCAACACCGTACCCAACAAAATAATGGCAGCAAAGGCAATGGCAATAATCTGCGTGACACTCAGGTGATCCTGGCGTTTTCTCATCCAAAAGCGCAATAGTTTTCTGCTTTGAGACATTTCCATCGCCTCCTTTCATAGGCAATACTTTTGAGTATACATTATATTATAACATTTTCCCTCTCTTTGCAAGGGGGATTTCCATTATGGGATTTCCACAAAAAAATCTCTGCATTTTTGATTTTACTTCCCGGGTGATGTGTGGTATTATAGGAAAAACTATTGAGGGAGGTTGAGTTATGGCGTATACAGAAACCTGGTCCGGCAAGATCAGCCGGAAGCTCATCAAAAAGCAACAGATCATCGATGTGGCAGCAGGCCGCAAGAAAGCAGATCTCGTTCTCAAAAACGCCACCTATGTCAATGTATTTTCCGGACAGTTGGACACCGAGGACATTGCCGTTACCGAAGGTCTCATTGTAGGCCTTGGTGAATATGATGGCATCCGGGAAGTGGACATGACCGGCAAGATCGTATTGCTCGGTTTTATCGATGCCCATATCCATCTGGAATCCAGCCTGGTTTCCCCCTCGGAATTTGCCCGGGCTGTTCTCCCCCACGGCACCACCACCGTGATCACCGATCCCCATGAGATCACCAATGTCATGGGCACCGACGGCATTGACTATATGCTGGCCGCTACCGAGGATCTTCCCCTGGATGTGCGGTTTATGATTCCCTCCTGCGTCCCCGCGTCTCCTTTGGATGAGAGCGGTGCCAACCTGGACTACCGGGATGTGGACAGCTTCTTCGGTCATCCCCGGGTGCAGGGTCTGGCGGAAATGATGAACTTCCCCGGCATCATCACTGCCGATGGCAACACCGTTTCCAAGATCGTGGCCTCCCAGGCACACCACAAAAAGATCGACGGTCACGCCCCCGGTCTGACCGGCAAGGACCTGAATGCCTATATTTCCGCCGGTGTCTATTCTGACCACGAGTGTGCCGACCTTGAGGATGCTTTGCTAAAGCTGCGCCGCGGTCAGTTTATCATGATCCGGGAAGGTACTGCCGCAAAAAATCTGGAAGCGCTGCTGCCGCTGATCCAGTCGGAAAAATACTTTGACCGCTGCATGTTCTGTACCGACGACAAGCATCCCAACGATCTTCTGGAAAAGGGTCACATCGACTACATCTGCCGCGAGGCCGTTGCCATGGGCGCTGATTCCATCCAGACGGTGCAGGTGGCTTGTCTGCATGCCGCCCGGTATTTCCTGTTGAATAACCGCGGCGCCATTGCCCCCGGATACTTGGCAGACTTTGCCATTGTGGAGGATATGAAGAATTTCCATGTGGTATCCGTATACAAAAAGGGTCAGCTGGTCTTCGACGGTGAAAAGGTCATCGACTTCCCCAAACCCAGTATCCCTGAACATCTGGAGCAGCATGCCCACGACACCTTCCATTTGCCTGTGCTCACCGCTGCTGACTTTGCAGAGACACGCCGCAGAGGCGTTATCGGCATGGTGGATCATCAGATCATCACCGAAGACCGGGGTTATGCCGAAAAGGTAGATCTTGAAAAGGATATTTTGAAGATAGCCGTTGTGGAGCGCCACAAGTATACCGGTCACATCGGCATCGGCTATCTCAATGGCTACGGACTGAAAGCAGGCGCCATTGCCACCTCCGTTTCTCACGACAGCCATAATATCATCTGTGTGGGTGTAACCGATGAAGACATGGCATTTGCCGTCAACCGCATCGCAGTAAACCACGGCGGTATCGTGGTGGTCAAAGATGGAACTGTGGTGGCAGAGCTGAAGCTGGAGATCGCCGGTATTATGAGCGAGGACAGCCTGGTCAATGTGAACGAGGCATTGGAAAACGCCAAGGAAGCGGCTTACAGCCTGGGCGTCAATGCTAATATTGATCCGTTTATGACACTCTCATTCATGGCGTTGCCAGTCATTCCCACCCTGCGGCTTACCACCCGCGGCGTTGTGGATGTGATCACACAGCAGTATATCTAAAAACATAAAAACCGGAGGCTGAGCCTCCGGTTTCTTTACAGAAATCCCAAATATCCAAAAGCAATCCCCATTACTGCCGACAGACAGACGATGATAATGGGATGCACCTTTTTGAAGGAAAGCACCAGCATCACCGCTGCAATACCCAGCGCCAGGTAAGTAGACAGTTTGGAAAATACAGCGGTTGTCCAGCCTGTGGGGAAAAAGACGGTAATGGCCACGGAAACCACTGCGCCGCCGATAAGGCCCACCACTGCAGGCTTTAAACCGGACATGCAGCCCTTGACCACCTTGCTCTGGCGGAACTGATCGTAGCACCTGGCAACGATCAGAATGATCACAAAGCTGGGCAGTACCACACCAAAGGTGGCGCAGACCGCGCCGAAAAAGCCACCCACTTCCGAGCCCACATAGGTAGCCATATTGATAGCAAAGGGGCCGGGGGTGGATTCACTCACCGCTACAAAGTCCACCAAGGATGCGCTGTCCACCCAACCCTTGGCAGCAACCTCCTCCTGAATCAAAGGAAGCATGGCATACCCGCCGCCAAAGGTAAAGGCACCAATCATCAAAAAGGTAAAGAAAAGCTCCAGGTAGATCATGCCTCAGCCCTCCTTCCGATGAGGGTAGCTGTCAGAAGGCCAAAGGCCGCACAGCTGACGATGACGATAAGGATGTGCACATCCAAAACCGTTGTTAACACGAAAGCTGCCGCCATAGCCACATAGGCAGGCCAGCCCTTGGGGCTTTTCTTATACATAGTCCACAAGGATTTGAGCAGCATAGCCAAAACGCCGGCGCGAATGCCCCAAAAGGCATACTGCACCACAGGAAACTGCTGAAACTGGCGCAGTACCGCAGAGATCAGCAAAATGATCACAAAGGAAGGCAACACCGTACCAAAGGTGGCGCAGGCAGACCCCAGAATACCTGCAGCCCGGTAGCCCACGAAAGTAGCTGCGTTGATGGCAATGGGGCCGGGGGTGGATTCTGCAATAGCCACGATCTCCAGAATATCGTCGTCTGTGACCCAGCCCTGCTTTTCCACCGCTTCTTTTTGGATCAGCGGGATCATGGCAAGGCCGCCGCCAAAGGTGAATGCACCGATCTTAAAAAACGAGGCAAACACCTGCCATAAAGTCTTGGGGGAAGCCTTCATAGTTTACTCCTTAAAGCTTAGTGATGGCAATGACCGCCGCAGTCATGACCGCAGCCATGGTCACCGCAGGTATGCTCTTCGCCGTGGTGATGAGAGCAGGTTGCATTGGGGTCAAAGCGCAGCAGGCCGGACAGGAACAGCTCCACAGCCTCATCTGCATCACCGGAAACGCCGCCCATGATCACGACACCGGCTTCGCCCAGCGCCACTCTTGCACCGCCGCCGATGCCGCCGCAGATCAGCATATTTACACCCTGCTCAGCAAGCAGAGATGCCAGTGCGCCGTGGCCGCTGCCGTTGGTTTCCAGAACCCGGGAAGCCACAACCTTACCGGCCTGCACTTCATAGATCTTAAAGGTTGCAGTGTGGCCAAAGTGCTGGTAGATCATACCGTCTTCATAAGTAACTGCAATTTTCATTTGAATCTCTCCTTAGTAAAAATGTTACTATCAGTATACCCACGTTTTGAAAATCTGTCAAGAAACGGAAACCGCCGTCTCAAAGGACGGCGGTAGAGATTCAGCCTAAAAGTACATCCGTTACCAGCATCACACAGAAGCCCACAAGGAGGGCATAGGTTGCGCCCCGTTCTCCGCCGTGGGCGTGGGTCTCGGGGATCATTTCGTCGCTGATCACATAGAGCATGGTGCCGCCGGCAAAGGCCAGGGCAAAGGGCAATATGGCTGCGGAAATGCTGACGGCAAAGTAGCCCAGTAGCGTGCCCACTACTTCCACAAGGCCTGTCGCAAAGGCACAGGCGAAGGTCCGGCGGGGGCTCATACCTGCTGCCAGCATGGGGCCAATGATGACCATACCTTCCGGAATGTTCTGCAACGCAATGCCGCCCGCCACCGTTAAAGCCTCGGCGGTGTTGCCGGAGCCAAAGCCAACACCGGCAGCAATACCTTCAGGCAGATTGTGGATGGCGATGGCCAGTACGAACAGCAGGATCTTGTTGAGTTTTTCCGATTGGCCGGGATGAGCTTCCTGGTCTACCCCGCTGAGGCGGTGCAGATGGGGAACCACACGGTCAAACAGGTTCAAACACACAGCGCCGCAGAAAATACCGGCGATGGCATGGATGAGGCCGAATTTTCCGCCGTATTCCACAGCAGGCAGAATCAGGCCCAGCACTGCAGCCGCCAGCATCACACCGGCCGCGAAAGACAGAACAATATCACTGAATTTATGGGAAATATTCTTAAATACAAAGCCTAAGACCGCACCAAACACGGTAGCGCCGCCAACACCAAGGGCGGTGATCAATACCATTTGCATAGTCATTCCTCCTGTTCCTCTATAGTATCATAATATAACAGGAGCTTAATAATGTCAATATACAAATAAGAATTATTCTTGTTTATATCCGCAGAAAAGCAGCCGGGTATTTCCCGGCTGCTATGTATTTAATTAGTTGGTTGCCAGCTTGTTCAGGTCATTCTGCAGCATGCACAGGCCCACAATACCCAGGCCTACAAGACCCAGTACCAGATACAGGATGGAGTTATCCTTGTGATCAATGCCCTTTGCAGCACAGCCTTCTGCAAACTTCTTCTCAGCCATGAAGATACCCAAGAAGGGCAGGAACAGCATCAGAATGATCTCCAACAACGCATTGTCGGAAGGATCCTTAACAGACACAGCATCCTTTGCCAGTACGATAACCCAGTAGATACCGTAGATACCACAGGTAATCAGCGAAAGAAGAATACATACAACGATATTTCTCTGTTTAATAGCCATAATTTTTGGCCCCCTTTCCGCGTTAATTCTACCATAGTACGCTTTTAACTGTCAATATCTATTTATTAATACTACCATTTTTTATTTTTCATAGGCAATTGCCTTTTTATTGCATCTGTATTACAATAAAACATAATTACATCAACGGAGCGGTACTATGCGTGCTTACACCCTTCCCCAACGCCGGATTCATGTTTTGCTAATAAGCCTGGGTATCCTGGCCGCAGTGATTCTTCTTTACATCCTATTCTTTAATGGCATTGGTATTCCTTGCCTGTTTCGTAAATTGACTGGACTGTTATGCCCGGGCTGTGGCAATTCGAGAGCCGCCATGGCGTTGCTGCGGCTGGATCTGCGGAGCGCATTGGGGCATAATCTGCTGTTCCCGTTGGAATTGCTCTATCTGGGTTGGGTATACTTCTTCTGCTGCCGGCAGTATTTGCATGGCAAGGGGTTTTCCTACCGTCCGCCCTGTGTCGCGGTGGATATTGCCGTTTTGCTCCTGCTGTTGCTGTGGTGGATTGTCAGAAACCTGTAATAATTTTAAAAAAGGAGGGATTGCATGGATCCCTATTCCCGTACCCGGCTACTGCTGGGAAATGATGCAATGGAAAAATTACAGAATTCCTGCGTTGCCGTGTTCGGTTTGGGCGGCGTAGGCGGATATGTGGTGGAAGCTCTGGCCCGTAGCGGTGTAGGCGCATTGGTGCTGATTGACCATGATACCATCAGCCCTTCAAACATCAACCGGCAGATCATTGCCACCCAGGACACCATCGGCCTTGGCAAGGCAGAAGCCGCTGCTAAACGGGTGCTGTCCATTGATCCCGGCTGCAAGGTCACGGCCATTCAAAAATTTTACGGTCCGGACACAGCCGCCGAATTTGATTTTACTCAGTACGATTATGTGGTGGATGCCATCGACACCGTAACCGGCAAGCTGGCTCTGGTCGCTGCCGCCCAGGCTGCAGATACGCCCATCATCTGCTGCATGGGTACCGGTAACAAGCTGGACCCCACCAAGTTCCAGATCGCGGATATTACCAAAACCTCGGTCTGTCCCCTGGCCCGGATCATGCGCAAGGAATGCGCCAAGCGGGGCATTAAGCATCTGAAGGTCCTTTTCTCCACGGAAGATCCCCTCCCCTCTGACCCGGAGGCACTTTTGTTGGAGGAGCTGCCGGAAGGCCGCAGATCCTTGCCTGGTAGTGTTGCATTCGTTCCCTCCGTCGCAGGACTCATCATTGCCGGAGAAGTGATCAAAGATCTGACCAAATAAAATGCCGCCGCAGACTGGAGTCTGCGGCGGTTCTTCTTTTCTTAGTTGCCGTAGTAGGCATTCAGGTACATCTGCTTGATCTCGCTCATGAGGGGATAACGGGGGTTGGCACCGGTGCACTGGTCGTCGAAGGCCTGCTCCACCATGTCGTCCAGGCGGGCCAGGAAGTCGGCTTCGTCCACGCCGTATTCCTTGATGGTCTTCTTGATGCCCACCTTAGCCTTCAGCTCCTCGATGGCCTGGATCAGGCTCTCCAGCTTTTCCTCATTGGTATTGCCGGGCAGACGCAGGTAATCAGCAACCTCAGCGTATCGCTCCAGAGTATGGGGATGGTCGTACTGGGAGAAGGTACCCATCTTTACGGGAACTTCGGCAGCATTGAAGCGGATGACCTCGTTGATCAGCAGGGCGTTGGCAACGCCGTGGGGCAGATGGTGGAATGCACCCAGCTTGTGCGCCATGGAGTGGCACACGCCCAGGAAGGCGTTGGCGAAGGCCATGCCGGCCATAGTAGCGGCATTTGCCATGTTCTCTCTTGCTCTGGGATCATTGGGACCGTTGTCGTAGCACCGGGGCAGATTCTCAAAGACCAGCTTCAGGCTGCGCAGCGCCAGGCCGTCGGTGTAATCGGTGGCCAGCATGGAAGCGTAGGCTTCCAGTGCGTGGGTCACAGCATCGATACCGGATGCAGCGGTGAGGCCCTTGGGGGCATTCATCATCATATCCGCATCCACAATGGCCATCTTGGGCATCAGCTCGTAGTCAGCCAGGGGGTACTTCACGCCGGTCTGCTCGTCGGTAATGACGGCGAAGGGAGTCACCTCAGAACCGGTGCCGGCAGAGGTGGGAATTGCCACAAAGTAGGCCTTTTCGCCCATCTTGGGGAAGTCGTAGACTCTCTTGCGGATGTCAACAAAGCGCATTGCCATGTCCTGGAAATCCACATTGGGATGCTCGTAGAGTACCCACATGATCTTACCGGCATCCATTGCGGAGCCGCCGCCGATGGCGATGATCAGGTCGGGCTGGAAGGCACGCATTGCCTCAGCACCCTCTCTTGCGCAAGCCAGGGTGGGGTCGGGAGCAACATTGTAGAAGGAGGTGTGGACGATGCCCATGGCATCCAGTTCAGCCTCCACAGCCTTGGTGTAACCATTCTGATACAGGAAGGTATCGGTTACGATGAATGCCTTCTTCTTGCCGGCCAGCTCTGCCATGGCTACCGGCAGACAGCCCTTCTTAAAGTAGACCTTTTCAGGTGCACGGAACCACAGCATATTTTCCCTCCGTCGTGCAACAGTTTTCACATTCAGCAGGTGGCGGACGCCAACATTTTCAGAAACAGAGTTGCCGCCCCAGCTGCCGCAGCCCAAAGTCAGAGAGGGGGTCAACCGGAAGTTATACAGGTCGCCGATACCGCCCTGGGCAGAGGGTGTATTCACCAGGATGCGGCAGGCCTTCATTCTCTGGGAGAAGGCGTTCAGCTTGTCGGTAGCAGTACGGGTGCTGAGGTAGACCGCTGCGGTGTGGCCGTAGCCGCCGTCCTCCAGCAGCTTCTGTGCCTTATCCATAGCTTCCTCAAAGCTGTGGGCACGGTACATGGCCAGCACAGGAGACAGTTTTTCATGGGCAAAGGGCTCTTCCAAGTCTACGGACTCCACTTCACCGATGAGGATCTTGGTGTTGTCAGGTACTTCGATACCGGCAATCCCGGCGATGGTCACAGCGCTCTGACCAACGATCTTGGCGTTCAGCGCGCCGTTGATCAGCAGAACGGAGCGAAGCTTATCCTTCTCCTCATCATTGAGGAAGTAGCAGCCACGGGCCGCAAACTCAGCCTTTGCTGCGTCATAAACCTTATCCAGCACGATGACAGACTGCTCGGAAGCGCAGATCATGCCGTTATCAAAGGTCTTGGAGTGGATAATGGAGGATACAGACATGAGAATATCTGCGCTGTCATCAATGATGGCAGGCACATTACCGGCACCGACACCCAACGCGGGCTTGCCGGAGGAGTAAGCGGAATGGACCATGCCTGGGCCACCGGTGGCTAAAGTCAGATCCGCACTGCTCATGACCTGGGCAGTAAGCTCCAGAGAGGGCTTATCGATCCAGGCGATGATGCCTTCCGGTGCGCCGGCTGCAACCGCTGCTTCCAGAACCACCTTTGCTGCGGCAATTGTGGAGTTCTTGGCTCTGGGATGGGGGCTGATGATGATGCCGTTACGGGTCTTCAGGCAGATGAGGGTCTTGAAAATAGCGGTGGAGGTGGGGTTGGTGGTGGGAATCACCGCCGCTACTACACCGATAGGCTCTGCGATCTTCTGGATACCGAAGGAGGGGTCCTCCTCAAGGACGCCGCAGGTCTTCTCGTGCTTGTAAGCATTGTAAATATATTCAGAGGCATAGTGATTCTTAATAACCTTGTCTTCCACTACGCCCATGCCGGTCTCGCTGACGGCCAGCTTTGCCAGAGGGATGCGGGCCTGGTTGGCAGCGGTGGCTGCTGCCAGGAAGATCTTGTCGACCTGCTCCTGGGTGAAGGTCGCAAACTCAGCCTGGGCTGCACGGCAGCGCTTCAGTGCCTCGTTCAGTTCATCAGCTGTGGTAACGGGTGCGTAATTTTTTACCATAATGATCACCTTTCCTTTTTTTATCGATCTCTTTCTATCGATAGTTTAGCACCGTAATATCCGTTTGTCAACCTTTTCGCTATCAAAATATCGATTAAATTTTATTGATATTTTATGCATCTTGTACAGCCTTTAAAAAACCGGAAGCTTTTCCTTGTTTTACAAATTTCTTCGTGGTATAATCCCTTTATCCATATTACGACAAATGGAGGTAGATTTATGGAATTTAATGTCAACCATCCCCTGCTGTTTATTATGGCAGGCATCCTGGTTGCCGTGGTGCTGGCACAGTCCATTTACTTCCTTGTAAAGGCGTACCGGCACAGTAAGGCACTGGGTATGGACCAGCAGAAAATCAAAAAGACCATTATTTCTGCAGCGGTCTTTACTATTGCTCCAGCAATTGCCATCGTCATCAGCGTGATCACACTGTCCAGAAAGTTGGGCCTTCCCCTGCCCTGGCTGCGTCTGAGTGTGGTAGGCTCCATGAGCTATGAGACCGTGGCTGCCAACAACGCCCTTTCCGCCATCGGCCAGTCCCTGGGCTCTACCGACGCCCTGACCGCACAGCAATATGTGAATGTACTGCTGGTTATGACCATCAGCATCCTGCTGGGCATCTGGTTGGTGCCTGTTATCGGCAAGAAACTCCAGAGCGGTATGACCAAGCTGAGTAATCGCGATGCCAAATGGGCAGACACCTTCCAGAGCGCTTTGTTCATCGGTATGATTTCTGCATTCCTGGGCTTTGTGTTCTGTGATGTATCCCGGCTGTGGGATCCTGCCTCCCGGGTGGTCACCCAGACCGTGGACGGTGTGAAGCAGACGGTTGCGGTCTCTGCTACTTCCGGCCTGATCCCCGTGTGCGTGATGGCGGTCTCCGCGCTGATTATGGTCATCTGTGGTCTGCTGATGCGCAAGCCCAAGCTGAAATGGCTCAGCGAGTACGCCCTGCCCATCAGCCTGGTTCTGGGTATGGCTGCTGCCATTCCCTTCACCGCATGGCTTAGCTAAGGAGGTTTTGTTATGAAGAAAAATATCTCTTATATGGATTCTGTCCACCGTGACGGCCGGATCTGGAACATCGGCGTCATGATCCTCCTTCTAGCCTTCCCCATTGCCGTTGCCGTTATTTGGGGCGTTGCTCCCGACTGGGACGGTCTGCTGGTGGGTCTCATCGCCACCGCCCCCATGTACTGGGCTGTGGGTGCTATTGAAACCGTTACTTATGTTCCTATGCTGGGCGCCGGCGGCTCTTATCTGAGCTTTGTCACCGGCAATATCTCCAATCTGAAGCTGCCCTGCGCCTTAAGCGCCCTGGAGCAGAACGATGTCAGCGCCAACTCCGAAGAGGGTGAAGTCATTTCCACCATCGCCATCGCCACCTCCAGCATCGTCACCACCATCATCATTATCATCGGCGTGATCCTCATCGTGCCGCTGACCCCCATTCTCCAGGCTCCCGTGCTGCAGCCCGCCTTCGGGCAGATCCTGACCGCCCTCTTTGGCGGACAGAGTGGTGCCTTCGTATCCAAAAACTGGAAGCTGGCCGTTGCTCCCGTGATCCTGATGTTGGCTCTGTTCATCTTTGTGCCTGCGCTGAACTCCGGTACTGTGGGCATTATGGTGCCTGTATCCGCACTGTTCACCATTGCCGTTGGCCGCATCATGTATAAGAAGGGGATGCTGTAATGGGTGGTTATATTGTATTAGGCATTATCGTTCTGTTTTTTGCCGTCATTATTATCCGCGCCCTTGCCTTTAATCCCAAGCCCCAGCCAAAAATTGAATCCGCCACTCTGGATTTTGATAAAGATGCCGCTGTTTCTTCTCTGCAAAAGCTGGTGCAGTGCAAGACCGTTTCTTATAACGATCACACCTTAGAGGATGATGCTGAGTTCCGGAAGCTGCTGGATCTACTGCCAGAGCTGTTCCCCAAGACCTGGGAAGCCTGCGAAAAGGCCTATTTCCCGGATCGGGGCATCCTGCTCCGCTGGCCCGGCAAAGACAGCAGCAAGACCGCTGTCATGATGTCCCACTACGATGTGGTGCCCGCTGACGAAGAGAAATGGGAAAAACCTCCCTTCGCCGGTGTCATTGAGGACGGAGTCCTCTGGGGTCGTGGAACCCTGGATACCAAGGTCACTCTCAACGCTGCCATGTCCGCTGCCGAGTATCTCATCGGTCAGGGTTTCCAGCCGGAAAACGACATCTGCTTCGCCTTCTCCGGGGGTGAGGAAGTCAACGGCAAGGGTGCCGTACACATCGTAGACTACTTTGAGAGCAAGGGTATCCGCCCCATTTTGGTGGTGGATGAAGGCGGCGCTGTGGTGGAAGGTGTGTTCCCCGGCGTCAAGGAAGCTTGCGCCATGATCGGTATTGCGGAAAAGGGTATGATCAATGCCAAGTACCGGGTCCAGTCCGGCGGCGGTCACGCTTCCGCTCCTCCCGTGAAGTCCCCTATCCCCACCCTGGCAACAGCCTGCCGGAAGGTTATCGATCATCCCTTCAAGATGCACATCACAAAGCCCGTGGCCGAGATGTTCGATACCCTGGCACGGCACTCTACCTTCCTGTACAAGGTGATCTTTGCAAACCTCTGGTGCTTTAAGCCGGTGTTGGATCTCATCTGCCGTAAGAGCGGCGGCGATATGAATGCCTTGGTTCGTACCACAACAGCATTTACCCAGGCAGAGGGCAGCAGCGCCCGGAATGTGCTTCCCACCGAGGCATGCCTTGTTTCCAATATGCGGCTGAATCCTGCCGACTCCGTTGCCGGTGCTGCCGCATATCTGAAAAAGACTGTGGCTGATGATTCTGTTGAGATCACCGTTATGGAAAGCAGCGAGCCCAGTGCCATCTCTCAAACCAACTGTGAAAGTTGGGACAAGGTGGCTGCTTCTGTTGCGGAAACCTGGGCTGGCTGTATTGTTACCCCTTATCTCATGGTGCAGTGCTCTGATTCCCGCCATTACGGACGGATTTCTGACCATGTTTACCGGTTCTCTGCCATGGATATGACCGGCGAAGAGCGAAAGACCGTTCACGGCAATGACGAACGGATCCGGCTGGATGCCATCGCCCGTTCCGTGGAATTCTATATTCGATTGCTGAGAAAATGCTAAAAATCCGGCCGGACCATATGGTCCGGCCGGATAAGTATTATTAACAGGATTAGAAAGTGCCCTGCTCCATCATAGCAGTTGCGACCTTCTTGAAGCCAGCCAGGTTTGCACCGGCAACCAGATCGTAACCCAGGCCGTACTCTTCAGCTGCTTCAACGGACATAGCATGAATGACCTTCATGATACCCTTCAGCTTCTCGTCAACTTCCTCAGCGGGCCAAACCAGACGCTCGGAGTTCTGGCTCATTTCCAGGCCGGAAACAGCAACGCCGCCGGCATTAACTGCCTTGGAAGGAGCAACGATCATGTGAGGCTGCTTGCGGAGCAGGTCCAGAGCCTCATTAGTGGTGGGCATATTGGCAACTTCGATGTAGTACTTAACACCGGATGCTACGATCTTCTCAGCGGAGTCCAGACGGACATCGTTCTGAGTTGCAGCGGGCATGTAGATGTCAACATCCTTAACGCCCCAGCACTTCTCACCGGGAACGAACTCAACACCGTACTTGTCAGCATAAGGCTTGCAATGCATGGGATCCTTTGCGCGCATCTCCAGGATGTAATCCAGCTTCTCACCGGTAACGCCGTCGGGATCGTGGATGTAGCCGTCGGGACCTGCGAAGTAGGTGACCTTTGCGCCCAGCTCAGCTGCCTTCTTCATGATGCCCCAGCCCACGTTGCCGTAGCCGGAAATAGCAATGCGCTTGCCCTCGATGGTGTCGTTCTCATGTGCCAGAACTTCCTGCAGGTAGTAAACTGCGCCGTAGCCGGTAGCCTCGGGACGGATCAGAGAGCCGCCGTAGGAGAAGCCCTTACCGGTGAGAACGCCGTTCTCCCAAACGCCCTTCAGGCGGCGGTACTGGCCGTACAGG
>JAZUMW010000063.1:0-4260 GCA_045603825.1 Faecousia sp. | reverse complement strand
ATCGTCGTCACCGCTTCCAAGAAGAACGCCGACGAGACGCTGGCTTCCGTCGATGCGCTGAAGGCTGCCAACAAGGATGTCATGGTCAACATCCGCGAGAACGGTCTGACCGGCGGCGGCCTGCGCGCCCTGGGCACCGCTTCCCTGGTCAACGTCATCAACGGCGTCGGCGCCCTGCCCACCAAGAACTGGCAGGAAGCTTACTACGACAAGGCAGAAGATGTTTCCGGCGAAGCTCTGGCCGAGAAGTTCCTGGTCAAGGCCGGTGCCTGCCATCGCTGCCCCATCGCCTGCGGCCGTGTGGTCAAGGTGAATGACAAGGTCGTCGGCGGTCCCGAGTACGAGCCTCTGTGGGCTTACGGCGCCAACATGGCCAACAATGACCTGGCTGCCGTTAACGAAGCCAACTACTGGTGCAACGAGTACGGCCTGGATGCCATCAGCGTTCCCTGCACCATCGCTGCCGCTATGGAGCTGTACCAGCGCGGTGCCATCAAGGAAGAAGACTGCGCCGGTTACCCCCTGGAGTGGGGCAGCGTTCCCGCTCTGATCGAGTGGACCAAGCGCATGGGCGATCCCAAGACCGAACTGGATTGGCTGATGAGCTCCGGCTCCGCAAGACTCTGCGAGCACTACGGTATGCCCGAGGTTTCCATGTCCGTTAAGAAGCAGGAGATGCCCGCTTACGACGCCCGCGGCGTTCAGGGTATCGGCATTACTTACGCTACCTCCAACCGCGGCGGCTGCCATGTCCGTGGATACACCATCGCTCCCGAGGTCGTCGGTCTGCCCGTCCAGCTGGACCGCACCGTCACCAACGAGAAGGCTTTCTGGTCCAAGACCTTCCAGGATCTGACCGCTGTCATCGACTCCATGGGTCTGTGCCTGTTCACCTCCTTCGCTCTGGGCGCACCTGAGTACACCAAGCTGCTGAACGCAGCCTGCGGCACCGAGTACACCCCCGAGGAAGTTCTGGAGATCGGCGAGCGTATCTATAACATCGAGAGAATGTTCAACAAGGCTGCCGGCATGAAGCCCGAGGATGACCGTCTGCCCAAGCGTCTGCTGGAAGAGCCCATCCCCAACGGTCCCTCCAAGGGTCTGGTTTCTCAGCTGCCCGTCACCCTGCCCGAGTACTACAAGGTCCGTGGCTGGGAGGCTGCATTCCCCACCGACGAGACTCTGTAGCGTCTGGGTCTGGACGAGTGCGGAGGCAAGTAATTGCTGCTTGACTGAATTGCTCTCATAATCGTATAATAAGAAAGGGAGGGGTTCCGGCCCCTCCCTTTGATTCTATAAAAAGGAGAATCCCTATGATCGAAGTTCGCCTTTTTGCCGGTCTGCGTCAGGGCAGACAGAAGATTTACCAGATGGAGTCCGAGTCTTTGAAAAATGTGCAGGATATTATGGATACGCTGAATATTCAACGCGAGGAAGTGAACATTCTGCTGATCAACGGCTTCCATCAGAAGCCGGAAACCGAAGTGAAAGACGGAGATGTCGTCTCTCTGTTCCCTGCTGTGGGAGGCGGCTGAGGATGGATGCGCGGTATCAGCGAAACATCCCTGCACTGACGGAGGAAGAATGTGCCTTACTGCGGCAAAAACGGGTGCTGGTAGTGGGCTGCGGCGGTCTGGGAGGACACATCATCGATCAGCTTTGCCGGATCGGTGTTGGTATCATCCGGGCTGTTGACGGCGATGTGTTTGAACCGACCAATTTAAATCGCCAGCTGCTTTCTGAAGTACCGCTTCTGGGAGTCAGCAAGGCCAAAGCGGCGGCTCAGCGGGTCGGCCGGGTCAATCCGGAGGTGGAGATCGAGGCGCTGGAGTGCTATCTGACCGAGGCCAACGCGGCAGAACTGATTGCAGGCTGCGATGCGGTGCTGGATGGTCTGGATAATATCCACAGCCGCAGGATCCTCGCCCATGCCTGCGAAAAGGCCAATGTTCCCTATATCTTCGGTGCGATTCAGGGATGGATCGCCCAGGCAGCGATCTCTATGCCGGGAGATCACCTGGTGGAAAACCTGTACCCGGAAGGGACTGTTGTGAAGGACAAGAGCGTCCTCAGTTTTACCCCCGCCCTGTGCGCTTCCATGCAGGCTGCGCTGTGCGTAAAATATCTGGTAGGCCGTCCCGTAAAATCCGGAACGATCTACTACTTTGACCTGTTGAATCAGGAATTCGAAACAATCCCTATGGCATAAATCACCAAAAATCCGCGGAATAAATCTCTTCTGCGGATTTATTGAATGCGTTGAATTCCATATCCCATTCCGATATAATAATAAAAAAGGAGGGATTGCCTATGGCATCTAAATATGCAGGCTACATGGGTAAGGTTGTTATGGTGGATCTGACCAGCGAAACTGTAACGGAATACCCCTGGAGTGACGAACAGAGGGAATTATATCTTGGCGGCAAGATCATGGCTGCCCGGATCCTCTGCGACCATCTGACAGGCAAGGAAACTGCCTTCTCGGAAGACAACTGGGTGGTGATCTCCACCGGTCCGCTTACCGGTACCGGCGCTCCCAGTTCTGCCCGGTTCAATATTTCCGCCCTGTCTCCCCAGACAGGAATTCTTGCCTCGTCCAACTGCGGCGGCAGCTTTGGTTTCCATCTGAAGAAGGCGGGCTTTGATGCCCTGATCCTCAAGGGAAAGTGTGCGGGAAGAAAGTGGCTGGAGATCAATGAGGAACAGTTTGTTTTTCATGATGCGGATAATCTGTGGGGAATGAAAGTGAGCGCGTGCCAGGAAAAGCTGGCCCAGCTTACGGGAAAGAAGAAATTCGGCAAGCTGTGTATAGGTCCCGCAGGTGAGAACCTGGTGAAATATGCCGCGGTCATTTCCGATGAGCGTGCCGCGGGCCGTACCGGTATGGGCGCTGTCCTTGGCTGGAAGGGTCTCAAGGCCATTACGGTCACCGGCAGCAAAACCGTCCCCGTCTACGACAAAGAAAAAACCGGCGAATGGTGCAAAAAGTGGTTTGCTTACCTGCAGAGTCATCCTCTCACCGGCAATCAGCTGCCAAAGGTAGGCACTGCCGGACTGGTCAGCTCCATGCAGATGCGGGGATTGCTTTCCACCAAAAACTATTCCGCAGGCCAATTTGAGCATTTCGAGGATGTCAGCGGTGAACGTCTGGCAGAGGAATTCAATGTTACAAACAAGGGCTGTCTGACCTGCCCCATCCGCTGTGCCAGAACCGTTATGGTTCAGGGCAAGGCCGTGAAGGGTCCGGAGCTGGAAACCTTGGGTCTGCTGGGCGGAAATATCTGTAACAACGATTTGCAGAAAATCCTGGACTGGAACTATGCGTTGGATGAACTGGGTATGGACACGATCTCCACTGCCAATACCATTGCCTGGGCCATGGAGGCAAACGAAAAGGGTCTGTGGGAGAATGGTCTGAAATTCGGAAAGACAGATAATCTTTCTGCTGTCTTTGACGATATTGCTTACCGCCGGGGAATCGGCGATGAACTGGCGGAAGGCAGCAAGCGCCTCAGCGAAAAATACGGCGGCAGGGAATTTGCCATGCACAGCAAGGGTCTGGAACTGGCAGCCTATGAACCGAGAAGAGCCGTGGGACAGGGCCTTGGTTATGCGGTGTCCAACCGGGGCGGCTGTCACCTGAATGGCGGCTATCTGGTGATTCTGGAGGGCTTGGGTTTGAATGTGGATGCCCAGACACCCAAAGCTAAGGCGGACTTTACCATGCTGTTCCAGGACTTGATGGAGACGATCTCCGCCTCCGGTCAGTGCCTCTTTACCTCTTACGCCTTCTTCCCCGGTTTTCTGCTGACCAAACCCAACGGTGTGATCACCCAGACGGTCAACAAGGTGGCGCCCCATATCGGCGGTGCTGTCCGGCTGATCAATAAGTGTCCCAGAGTGGCGGCACTTCACCTGCCGGTTTTCCATCATACCAAGATGATCAAGCTGGCAACGGGCATGTATATGGACTTCGGCAAATACATCCAGATCGGTGAACGGGGCTACACCATGGAGCGCTACATCAACTGTAAGTTCGGCATCAGCGCAGCCAATGATAAGCTCCCCAAACGGCTCACCGATGTGCCCCAGGATCCCAAGGATCCCAAAACCATGGTGCCCCTGGAAATAATGAAGAAAACCTATTATGCGGCCCGGGGTTGGGATAAGAACGGCATCCCCACAGAAGCCACACTGCGAAAATTGAAGATCAAATGATTACTGTAAAATTGTTCGGTCTGCTGCGGCTGGAGTCCGGAA
>JAZUMW010000062.1:0-2788 GCA_045603825.1 Faecousia sp. | reverse complement strand
ACCAAGAAAGAAACCGAAAAGAAAACAACCCCCAAAAAGACTGCTACCAAGAAGGCCGCCGCCAAAAAGGCTACGGGCAAGAACTCTTTGGAAGAAACCATGGCGGAAGTCCTGGAGAATGCGGACCTGGAAGATGTGCTGGCAGCCCTGCTGAGCAAAAAATAAAAAAGACCCCCGCTGGTTTATAACCAGCGGGGTCGTTTTTTAAGATAGCAGACAGATCAGCAGAATGAACAGGCCCAAGCCTACGATGAACGCACCGGCAATGAGCAGTGCCGCTTTTAATGAACCCAGAATGATATAAAAGGATTCCTTTTTGCTGTAATCATGCTTTCGCTGCGGAATAGACGGATCTTTCATTGGGTTTTCCGTGTGCCAAGGCATGCCCGGCACATTCATTGGCGCGATCACATGACCGTCATCGTCATCATATTCACGACGCTTGTGTTTCATTCTTCTGTCACAGCCTTTTTCAGTTCTTCCATACGCTCAGGGGAGTTGTACAGGTGGCAGGCACAGAAGTGACCGGGCTCAACCTCCTGCCAGTCGGGGATCGCATGCTTGCAGATCTCCATGCAGTCCTTGCAGCGGGTATGGAACTTACAACCGGAGGGGGGATTTGCAGGGCTGGGGATGTTACCCTCCAGGATCACACGGTTCATCTGGTAGTCGGGGTCCGGAACGGGAATGGCGGAGAACAGCGCCTGGGTATAGGGGTGCAGGGGCTTCTCAAACACCTTCTCGGTTTCGGAGTATTCCACCAGATTGCCCAGATACATGACGCCCACGGTATCGGAGATGTGCTCAACCACGGACAGGTCATGGGAGATGAACAGGTAAGTCAGATTGTACTTTTCCTGCAGTTCCTTCAGAAGGTTGATGATCTGTGCCTGGATGGAAACGTCCAGAGCGGAAACCGGCTCGTCACAGACGATGAACTCGGGGTTCAGCGCCAGGGCACGGGCGATACAGATACGCTGCCGCTGACCGCCGGAGAACTCGTGGGGATAGCGGTTCTTATGGAAAGGCTGCAGGCCGCAGTTGTCCATAATGGTATCGATATAGCTGTCATACTCCTCCTTGGAGACCAGCTTGTGCTCCCGGACTGCTTCGCCGATGATCTCACCAACGGGCAGACGGGGGGACAGGCTGGAGAAGGGATCCTGATAGATGATCTGCATCTTGGGACGCAGTGCCCGCAGCTCCTTGGCAGACAGGTCGTAGACCTCCTGGCCGTTGAACAGCACATGACCGGCAGTCTTTTCGCCGGACAGCCGCAGGATCACACGGCCGGTGGTGGTCTTACCGCAGCCAGACTCACCAACCAGACCCATGGTGGTGCCGCGCTTTAGATTAAAGGTAACACCGTCAACGGCTTTTACGTGACCCACAGTTTTGGAAAGCATGCCGCCCTTAATGGGGAAATACTTCTTCAGATCCTTGACCTGTAGAATATACTGGGGATCGTACACAGGAGGGGTAGTTTCTTCATGGAGTTCATTTTTCTTTGCCATGATCATTCTTCCTCCTTTTTATCATAGTACCGGTAGCAGCTGACCTTATGGGTCTCGGACAGGCTGATCTGGCAGGGGTACTCACCGTCGCAGCCGGCCACGCACATTTCGCAGCGGTCCTTGAAATAGCAGTAGTTGGGCATGTTCACGGGGTTGGGAACCTTGCCGGGAATGGAGTACAGCTTGTCCACCTTCTTGCCCACAACAGGCTTGGATGCCATCAGACCGATGGTGTAGGGATGGGCGGGATGATGGAAAATATCATCGGCAGTACCCTTCTCCACAATACGGCCTGCGTACATGACCACCACATAGTCTGCCATGCCTGCCACAACACCCAGGTCATGGGTGATAAGCATGATAGAGCTGTTGATCTTGTTCTTCAGAGACTCCAGAAGATCCAGGATCTGTGCCTGGATGGTCACATCCAAAGCGGTGGTGGGCTCGTCAGCAATGATCAGACGGGGGTTGCAGGCCAGCGCCATGGCGATCATAACTCTCTGGCGCATACCGCCGGACAGCTCATGGGGGAACATCTTATAGACGCCCTCGCTGTTAGCAATACCAACCATCTCCAGTAGCTCGATGGTACGGGCCTTTACATCCTCCTCGGACTTGCCCTCGCCATCGTGGAGCATGATGACCTCATTGACCTGGTCACCGATACGGAAAACCGGGTTCAGCGCGGTCATGGGCTCCTGGAAGATCATGGAAATATAGTTGCCCCGTAGATCCTGCATGACCAGATCGGGAGCCTTGGCAATATCGATGGCCTTGTCACCCATGTTCAGACGGATTTCGCCTTCCACGATTTGACCCTGAGGCCGCTGCAGCAGCTGCATCAGAGACAAACTGGTAACAGACTTGCCGCAACCGGACTCACCGACCACACCCACTGTCTTGCCAATAGGCACTTCAAAACTGACACCGTCAACGGCCTTGACCGTACCGGCATCGGTGAAGAAGTAGGAGTGCAGGTTGTCAAACTCCACCGCATTATTGCTGTCTTTCATCTGGGTGGTGTACTCAGACTCATCCACCTTCTTGCGCTTGCGCTTCTTTTCAAATTCATTGGTAATACGGCGATTCTCCTTGGAAATCCGACGGGATTCCCGGGCGGAGAGGTAGCCGTTTTCATTTTTCTTAGCCATAGACTCTCCTCCTTGATTATCGCTTCATCTTGGGGTCGAATGCATCCCGCAGACCGTCGCCTACGAAGTTGAAGCCCAGAACCGACAGCACCAGACAGATACCGGCAGGGATCCAGACGAACC
>JAZUMW010000061.1:0-5086 GCA_045603825.1 Faecousia sp. | reverse complement strand
GGCATTGCAGCAAGTACCTTACCTGAGCAGTACAGCTTCGGCAGTATCGGCGGATGGATTGCAGCAGAAGTCAAATATGCCGGTTTTGACGGTTTTATTCTGCAGGGTAAGGCTAAGGAACCCTGCTACATTCTGATCGATAACGGTAAGATCGAAATTCTGTCCGCAGAGGGTGTATGGGGTATGCTGGTGCATCCGGCACAGGAATGGCTGAAAGAACGCCACGGCATCGATACCAGATCCATGGTTATCGGTCCTGCAGGCGAAAATCTGTGCAGAGATGCCACCATCACTACCAGCAATGACAATGCCTTCTCCAAGAGCGGCTTCGGCGCGGTTATGGGTTCCAAGAATCTGAAGGGTGTTGCCATCAAGGGTAAGGGCGCGGTTGTCCCGGCAGATATCGACAAGGTCTTTGAACTGCGCAAGACCGTGGGCACCGGCCCCATGAAGGCACCAAACCCCATCATCCATCAGGAAAATCCTACGGTGGAAGGCGGCACCTGTTATCTGCAGACTACCTGCAGCCCTGGTTGTACCTTCCGCTGCCACAAAATGCAGATAGGCTTGCAGTCTGCCTTTGAGGATAAGAAGGTCAACCAGGTGGAAAAGTGCGCCAGTGCCGTTGCCTGGATGATGAGCTCGGATGTGGGTTATCCTGCACCATTGTATGTGCACAGTAAGCGAAATCACAGTGCCTCCAGAATGCGTTCCGGTGCACCGCTGGATACCGCAGATCCTGATTTCCCCAAGATCCTTTCCGACGGCTTCGCATCCAACAAAGCCCATTATGTGGACAATGACTATGCCCGTGGCCATATGCTGATGCACCTGTGCAATGAATATGGTCTTGACAAGTATGAGGTCACCATCTGGCTGCAGCCCTGGCTGTCCATGTGTAAGAAGCTGGGCCTTCTGGATGAGCTGGACTTTGGCATGGAGCCGGATGTGAACAGCGCCGAATTCATGAAGCACCTGATGAAGATCTGGGTCTACCGGGAAGGCATTGGTGATATCTTTGCCGAAGGTATGGCCCGCGCTGTCAGAAAGCTGGGCGAAGAAAAGTTCATGTACACCATCTATCGCGGGAACACCAGCGGCATTACAGGTGAAGTTGTGGAAGTGCCGGTGAGTCTCCATGGTGCATGGGGTCATAGTGTCCACTGGCAGGGCAGAGGCATCATGAATGCTGCCCAGTGGTTTATTATGGCAAGTTCTTTGGTTCTCATGGTCAGTACACATAACGCATTGGGCAGCGCCCACTCCCGTGTCAAGGCAGAAGAACTGCACTTACTGAAAGACGAGAAGACCGCACTTCACGAGATCGCTAAAGATGCGGTGTTCAGTCTGTATGGCTCTGAAGTAAAGGATATGGTCACTGCCTGCGAGTGGACGTCTCCCGATATCTACTGGGCAGATATGGAAGCACAGATGTATACAGCTGCCACCGGCTTCCCCATGGATGCTGCTGGTATGCGCAAGGCAGCGGAAAAGTCTCAGCTGCTGCACCGCGCTATTATTATGCGTAATCATGGCAGAACCCGTGATATCGAGGCTGAAGAAGTGTATCCGATTCTGACTTATCCCGACTCCTGGGGAAAAACCGTCGATTGGGATGAGTGGAATGACTATGTAGATGAGTTCTACAGACTTCTGGGCTGGGATCTGCGTACCGGCTGGCCCACCAGAGACTGCTGGGAAAATGCAGGACTGCATGACGTTGCCGTGGAACTGGAGAAGCTGGATATGATTCCCGATTCCGCTGTTCCTTACGAGCGGAAGAAGTCTCCCTTCGTTGGTCACAGAAAAGTACAGTAATCATTAACAATCAAGCGGACTGCCGTTGTTTACGGTAGTCCGCTTGTCAAAGGTGTCAGTGTTCAAACAGGTCTTTTTGAAGGATAGGTTCCTGCAGCAGCCGAAGGTACTTTACTGCCATTTCTTCCACCGGAGTATGATAGTCTTGTTCATGCCACTGGAATAGAATAAGAAGCCGAATGGCAGCATACAGCCACAGAACATTGTTATCGGCTTTAACTTCCGCTGTGCTTAAAAATTTTAGTAAATAGTCTCCGCGTTTTTGAAGGTTCAAAAAGCACCGGTCAACCAAAACGCCCTTCATATGCTGACGGACGATCATCTCAAGAAAATCGGAATGTTTTTTCCAAAAGAGGAGATAGTCAATGGTCATCTCTGAGAGTGCGTGGTCTGAAACATCGGTCGAAGAAAAGGGAAGCATGGAATCCTGGATCATTCGGTCAATTAAAGAAAACAGACAGGTTTCTTTATCCGGGAAGTAGGTATAAAATAATCTGCGAGAAATTCCCATTTGGCGGCACATATCTGCCACGGAAATACGTTCAAAGTCTGTTTCCGTTAAATTATCCAGGAGACATTGTTCGATTTTCATCTGCCGGGAGGCAGCTGCTTCGGTATGATGGAATATCTGCTGTTCCATAAAAATCACCAATTATATCGTTTGCGTTATTATACCGAAATTTTTTGGCTCCGTCAACTTACAGGCTGTCATTTCAGCTAAAAAACAGCAGGATTCTTTTATCACAAATTGCACACATGTGAATAAAGTGGTAAGTAGTCTATATCCCTATTATAAATTATAATAGACTCTGTGTCCTGATTAGAAGAACTTGTTAAAGCAACACATATCTGAACTTTGGTCATTTTTTGACAAGCAGAATCACCTGTCAGATAACCCTTCCTTGTTTCCTTACTTTTTGTGCCGCTTTTTGCTCTTGATCGGCGCCTTCCTTTCTGTTCCATGTATGGTTCTGATAGGTGATTCTGCTCTTTTACTCTCTGGCGTATTTGCCAGCCGCCTGAAATAACATCTTCTCCTTACTGTTATGGGTATGACACTCCTTACATCTTACCAACTTCAGGCGGCTGACAAATGCGTCCGGGTATGCATTCCATAAACTCTATAAAGGCATCTGTTAACCGCCTGGAGAAACCTTCTGCCATGGGGGTATGGTATGTTTTTCCTTTCTGCCTCTCGCAGGCGGTTAACAGATGTCTTTAATCATACAGACAAAAGAAAGGAAAATTTGAACATGGTTGATTTGAGAGCAAAGCCCTATAACTTAAGCGATGAGGACATTGCGTGGGTGGAAAGCACCATTGCGTCCATGACTGCAGAGGAAAAGGTTGGCCAGTTGTTCTGGCAGCTGACTGCTTCTCAGGATGAAGCTTATCTGAAGGATCTGATGGAAACCTATCATCTGGGCGGCTGCCGCTACAACAATATGCCCGGCCAGAAGGTCCTGGATCAGAACCGCATCCTGCAGAAATATGCCAAGATTCCCGTACTCATCGCCTGCAACCCCGAAAAGGGTGGTGACGGTGTCTGTCCTGACGGTACGCACGTGGGCTGTGGTATTAAGGTCGGCGCAACCGGCAAGGTAGAGCATGCCCAGGCTATGGGCCGTGTTTCCGGCGCACAGATCAAGGCTACCGGCTGCAATATGGCCTTTGCACCTGTCGTGGATATTACCTACAACTGGGAATGTGAGGAAGTGATCCTCCGTGCCTTCGGCAATGACCACGAAAAAGTCGCTGCCATGTCCAAGGCTTATATGGATGGTCTGCATGAGACGGAAGGTGTCTTCTGCTGTGCAAAGCATTTCCCCGGCAATGGTCAGGACTACCGGGATGCTCACCTGTCCAACAATGTCAACAGCTTCGGCGAAGAAAAGTGGATGGAAACCTACGGTCATGTTTACAAGACCCTGATTGATGGCGGTATGGAAGCTGTCATGGGCGGCCACATTCTGATGCCTGAATATATGCGGGAGGTCAAGCCGGGTATCACCGATGCCGAAATGATGCCCGCAACCCTGTGCCCTGAGATCATGACCGGCCTGCTGCGCGATAAGCTGGGCTTCAACGGCATGGTCGTTACTGACGCTTCCCACATGGTTGGCATGACCAATAAAATGAAGCGTGTGGATATGCTGCCCGCTGCCATCAACGCAGGCTGCGATATGTTCCTGTTCTTCAATGATCCCGCCGAGGACTTTGCCACCATGCTGAATGCCTACACCTCCGGCATTATCAGCGAGGAGCGTATGGTGGAAGCCCTGACCCGTATTCTGGGTCTGAAAGCCTCCAAGGGTATGCACAAGATGACTCTGGATCAGCTCTGTGGCACCGACGAAGAACTGGCAGCAGCGCTTAATAACGCTGACTACAAGACTTATTCTGCAGAAGTTTCCAAGGATTCCGTGACCCTGGTCAAGTATCTGGATGAAGGTGTACTGCCGCTGTCCCCCGAAAAGACCAAGCGCATTATGATTGTCCCCATCAGAGGCGCAGAGGGCCCCATGGCAGCTCTGATGAAGCTGTTCGTTGCTGGCGGCGGCAAAAAGACACCTGCGGAAAAGCTCTGCGAACGTCTGAGTGCCAAGGGCTTTGAAGCCTTTATCTATGAAAGTCCCTTGGAAAAGATCCAGAAGCAGATGGCTGCCGGTGAGAAGGTCTCCGCCAATATGTACTTCGCTGGTAAAAATGCCATTGCCGACTTTACCGCAGGCCAGGATCTGATCATCTCTCTGTTCAATGTTTCCGGCGGACATCCTGCCTTCGGCATTTCCAAGGGCGGCGGAGAAATTCCCTGGTATGTCCATGAGCAGCCTGTCGTTGGCATTTCTGTGAACCTGCCCACCATGCTGGCAGACGCTCCTATGATGCGTACTTATATCAATACCTACGATGCCAATGATGACACTATGGATGCATTGGTGGATGCACTGATCACGGGTGTGGAAGCCTTTAAGGGCACTGACCCCATCGACAGCTTCTGCGGTATGTGGGATACCCGCGTATAAATTTCATCAACTAAGTGCAGGGCAGCTTCGCTATGTGCGGATCTGCCCTGCGATACTATGGAGGAATAACCTATGTCAATCTTTGATACCTTTGAAAGAAAGCACGATTACCTTGTCTGCGTGGACTCCGACGGCTGCGTCATGGACACCATGAACTGCAAGCACTTCCACTGCTTCGGTCCCTGCATGGTCACTGAATGGGGACTGGAAGAATGGAAAGAGGAGATTCTGGATCGCTGGAA
>JAZUMW010000060.1:0-2262 GCA_045603825.1 Faecousia sp. | reverse complement strand
TGAACTGATTAGTTAGCGGCTTCTTCCGCATAAACGCTGACTTCCTTGCGGCCGAGATGCTTGGTCTCGAAACGGACGATACCGTCTACCTTTGCAAAGAGAGTGTCATCCTTGCCCAGGCCTACGTTAGTGCCGGGATGGAAGTGGGTACCGCGCTGGCGAACCAGGATATTGCCTGCCAGAACGAACTGACCATCAGCGCGCTTGGGGCCAAGACGCTTGGATTCGCTGTCACGACCGTTGCGGGTAGAGCCTACGCCCTTCTTATGAGCAAAGAGCTGCAGGTTGATGTTCATCATCGTGTTACACCTTCCTTTCTGAAATATTGATGTAATCACCATAGGTAGCGGCTATGGAGCGAAGCCCCATTGCCATTGTGTCCAGAATGATACTTGCTTTTTCGAAATCGGCATCGGTTATATCGTCAGGGAGTATCAGGTAAAGATTCCCGTCGGATATATCCAGCCCGGCGCTAATGCCCAGCACTTCGATTATGCCCATGGCGGCGGTCTGAGTAACGGCGGAAACTCCGCTGCATACTATATCGCTGCCCTCTTCGGCATATCCGGTGTGGCCTACTGCCTCAAAGCCCACAAGGCCCTGTTCGTTTCGAAAAAGAGTTACGGTTGTCATTGGTTTAGCCGATGGTCTCGATCTTAACCTTGGTGTAAGGCTGACGATGACCCTGCTTCTTGCGGATGTTCTTCTTGGGCTTGTAGTGGAATACTACGACCTTCTTGCCCTTACCATGCTCGACTACGGTGCCCTTAGCGGAAACGCCCTCTACTACGGGCTTGCCAACTACGACCTCGTCGCCGCAAAGCATCAATACTTCGAAAGCAACTTCAGCACCTACTTCGGCGTCCAGCTTTTCAACGAGGATCTCGTCGCCAGCTGCTACCTTGTACTGCTTGCCACCGGTACGGATGATAGCGTACACGTCCTGTACCTCCTTCTTCAAATCTCGCCCATATGCACGGCGGTGGGCTCAGCCCACACTTACAAAGCCGATACGGAGCGGCTCACCGAATCATATTACCATGTAAACCTGTCCATGTCAACAGAAAAATCGCCTGAATACAAGATTTTTTTATTGTTTTATGACCAGCTTTTTACCGTTGCTTTCAAGGTATATTTCGCCGTTCTTGGTAAGGTAGTATTTCACCCCTGCATCCTTCAGTGCTTCAAGTGTTTCTATCTCTTCCGGATTTTTGTTTGAACTGGTTATAACAGCGTATTCCGCATTAACCTTTTCAAAAAACTCCGGCAGTATCTTTTCATACTTGCCGTGATGAGGCACCTTTAAAAAGTCATAATCCACTTCCACGTGAACATGCCGATTCAGCCAGTCCTTTATTCGCTCCTTTTCAATGTCCCCCGTAAACAGCAGATTAATATCCCCATGCCGTATTGCAGTGATAAGGGATGAATTGTTGCTGGGATCATAGTCGTATTCTACTGTCGCATTATTGAGCTGAAGCAATGCTCCGCCGAGGAATAAAGTATGCGATTCAGTAATGATTATCGCCTCTGCACCGTTGTGTTCCAAGGCTGTGACATATGCCGCAGTCTCGTCAGATTCCTTCATATACTCCGGCTGATATACATTTTTCACATCAAACTCATTGATTATTTGCGCTGCGCCGCCGACATGGTCTTTATCGAAATGGGTGATGACAAAGTGATCTATTGTCTGTATTCCCATTTTGCGAAGCTGCTCAGCCACGTACGCCCCATCGTCCTCCTTGCCTGCATCCATGAGCATAGTCTCCCCATCGCACTGCATAAAGAAGGAATCAGCCTTGCCCACATCAAAAAAAATTATTTCCAGCTTTGGCACAGTTACTTCTTCTGCACAGCCGCAAAGCAGTATTACCGCAAGCAATGCAATTATAATAACCCGCTTCATAAAGCCCCCCTTTCCCATTTAAAACATTATACACCGCCCTGCATCAGACGCCTATACATATATAATGGACAAACAGCCTTTTTTATTGCAATGTGATCTCAAATATTCCCGTATCCTTTGCGATACCATTCTTCATTATTCCACCTTTTTGTCACGCATTGATTTTCTCCCCTTCGGCAATCCTATTTTTAACAACGGGAATCATGCTGGGAGGTATTGAGCTATGGCAATCAACAAGGTGGAAATATGCGGACTGGACACTTCCAAGCTCCCTATGATGACCTACGAGCGCAGCCGTGAACTGCTCATCAAAATAAAGGATGGTGACGAATCCGCACGGGAGACCTTCATCA
>JAZUMW010000059.1:0-3231 GCA_045603825.1 Faecousia sp. | reverse complement strand
GGATTTAAGATCGCTGTTATGAAAGTTGTATGGATCATACTGGCTGTGCTGAGCTTTGTCGGCGGTCAGGCATATTTGGTGTACCTGCAGAGAAAGCTGGATAAGTTTCTGGAGCGCAGACCCGGTAATGAACCCACCTTTACTTACGATGATAGTTGTAGATATCCGGAGGGAGATGTGATAGAATGAGAGAAAAAGAGACAGGAGGACTGCTTATGGCGGAACACATCCTTGTGGGTCTTTCTTCAGCTCCGTCCAATGCCCGGATCATTCGCACAGCTGCAACTATGGCAAAAGCCTTCAAAGGCAGTCTGACAGCGCTGTTTGTCCGCACACCCAATTATGAAGCTATGTCCGGTGCAGACAAGGAGCGTCTGCATGAGAATATGGATCTGGCAAAGAAACTGGGCGCAACCATTGAAACGGTCTTTGGTGACGATGTTTCCTATCAGATCGCGGAGTATGCGCGGCTGTCCGGCGTGACGAAGATCGTTGTGGGCAGAAGCGCTATGTCCAGACGCAGATTCTTCGGCAAACCCACCCTGACAGAAAAGCTGACACAGATCGCGCCCCACATTGATATCCACATCATCCCGGATGCCAGTACGGATGGGCCGTATCTGCCTAAGAAGATCAAAAAGAAGATCGATCTTCGGACGACCTTGCGGGATTGGTGTGTATCTCTTGCTATCCTGATCCTGGCAAGCGGACTGGGTTATTTGTCCTCAAAGGTAGGCTTCAGCGAAGCCAATATTATTGCGATCTACCTATTGGCGGTGTTGCTGACAGCCATCTTTACATCCACCCGGTCCAGCTATGTCCTGTCGGCTGTCGGCAGCTTGCTTGTGTTTAACTTCTTATTTACGACCCCACAATTTTCCCTGCGGGTATATGCAGACGGTGCACCTCTGACCTTTCTTATTATGCTCATCGCATCTCTGACAGTTGGCACTATGACAGACCGACTGAAGGGACAGACACGGCAATCTACCCAGGCGGCCTACCGTACCAATCTGCTGCTGGAAACCAACCAGATGCTTCAAAAGGCGGCATCTGACGATAAGATCTTCCAGACGGTCAGAACCCAGGTCGCAAAGCTTCTGGGTCGCCACGCCTCAGTGCTGCCCGGGGTTGTATCCAGCGGACGCAAGGACGCTCTGCAGTATCCCATCAGGGTGCAGGACAGAGTCTACGGTACGGTCATCATTGAGGGGAAAGAACCGTTGGAGGCATTTGAGAACAGCGTGCTGCTGTCCATATTGGGCGAGTGCGCCCTTGCCTTGGAAAACAGCCGTAACACCAAGGAAATGGAGGATGCAAAGCTACAGGCTGAGCAGGAAAAGCTCCGCGCCAATCTTCTGCGCTCCATTTCTCACGATCTGCGCACACCTCTGACCTCCATTTCCGGCAACGCAGGTATGCTGCTTTCCGACCTGGAAAAGCTGGACAGCGATACCATACGGCAAATGTGCGGTGATATCTATGACGATTCCGCATGGCTGACCAATCTGGTGGAAAACCTGCTGGCGGTGACAAAGATCAAAGAGGGGCGTATGGAGCTGAAAATGCAGCCCCACCTGATCGAGGAGATCGTCTCTGAGGCCCTGCAGCATATCAGCAGAAAGCAGGACGAGCATTCCATCACGGTACACCATGAAAACGATCTGCTCCTTGCCAAGTGTGATGCCCGGCTTATCATTCAGGTCATTATTAACTTGGTGGACAATGCCATTAAGTACACCCCTGTGGGGTCTCATATTGATATTACCACCACCGGGGATCGGGATTTTATAGAGATCCGTGTGGCAGATAACGGCGCAGGTGTACCGGACAGCGAAAAGGAAAAGATATTTGAGATGTTCTACAGCGGCAGTAATCCCATTGCCGATTGCCGAAGAAGTCTTGGCTTGGGGCTGAGCCTGTGCCGATCTATCGTGAATGTCCACGGCGGCACCATTGCCGTTACCGATAATGAACCTACCGGTACGGTCTTTACATTTACTATTCCAGCCGGGGAGGTGGAAGTCCATGAATAAACCCTTGATCCTGGTAGTGGAGGACGATTCCACCGTCCGCAACCTCATTACCACCACATTAAAGTCAAACGAATACCGATTCATCACTGCGCCCACAGGCGAAGCGGCCATCGCGGCTGCTACCACCCAGCAGCCGGATATCCTGTTCCTGGACCTGGGGCTGCCGGATATGGACGGTATTGCCATCATCAAGCGGATTCGCAGCTGGTCACAAATGCCCATTATCGTCATTTCTGCCCGGAGTGAGGATGCCGACAAGGTTGCCGCACTGGATGCCGGTGCGGACGATTACCTGACAAAGCCCTTCTCCGTGACAGAGCTTCTGGCAAGGCTTCGGGTGGCTCAGAGAAGAATTTCTGCGGTGGCCAGCAACAGCGCAGACTCCGTGTTCCGTAACGGCGGACTGACCATAGACTACGGCGCAGGCTGTGTTACCTTAAGCGGCGAAGAAATGAAGCTGACACCCACAGAATACAAGCTGCTCTGTCTGCTGGCGAAGGATGCCGGAAAGGTCTTGACCCATACCTATCTGACTAACAAGATCTGGGGCAGCTCCTGGGAAAGCGATATGGCGTCCCTTCGTGTCCATATGGCAACCCTGCGTAAGAAGTTGGAAAAGGATTCCCAAACTCAGTATATCCAAACCCATATTGGCATCGGTTACCGGATGCTGAAGGTGGGATAAGGAAAGTTACACGGACCACCTTGGGTTTGAGGTGGTCCGTTGATTATTTACACTTTATCTTCAAAAGTTATCTGTGTTTTGATATAAGAAATATGAAAGGGGTGAACCTCTATGAAAATCCAATTTATCGGTGCAACCCATGAGGTAACCGGAAGCTGTACACTTTTGGAAGTCTGCGGTAAGAAGTACCTGGTGGACTGCGGTATGGAGCAGGGCATCGATGTTTTTGAAAATGTTCCAATTCCGGTACCGGCCAATACTATTGAAGCGGTCTTTCTGACACACGCCCACATTGACCATATCATATCTATTTCGTTTGCTATTTTAAGTCTTTTAAAGTGTGTACGCCGCCATGACACTTTCAAGCAGCGAAAGTGTTTTTCTGTGGAAAATCCGGTCCTCTTTACCGAAGAGGGCCTTTTTCTTTTATCTCAAGTACATAAACACCGCGGCTGAAAGGCAAAACCTTTTCTGCACGGCTTATAAAAAAGCCAAACAAAAAAACAAATT
>JAZUMW010000058.1:0-6402 GCA_045603825.1 Faecousia sp. | reverse complement strand
AATCATAACCACCGGCCGTGCCGGTGGTATGCACAGGCCCCCTTAGGGCCTTTTACCAGCCGAGCCTATAGGCTCATCGAATTATCTACCGCTTGCATATCCTGCCCTACCACCGCAGATGCGGTTAGGGGCGCACTAAGGCCCCCTTGTGTAAAGGGGGCTGTCACCGCACAGCGGTGACTGGGGGATTGTCACTACGAGTACAACCCCTCCGTCACGGCTTAACGCCGTGACACCTCCCCTTACACAGGGGAGGCTTTCCGCTGCGGCGGGCTAGGCATAGCTAAAGCCTTTTGGAACCCCCAGCCGTGCTGGGGGTTTTCTTATACAATCAAAAGGGAGGGGCGATGCCCCTCCCTTACTGATTATTCTGCAGGCTCGCTGCCGTAGGACAGCACCTCATTGGTTTTATTGTCTGCCACAATGGTCACCGTGGCAACGCGCCGGATGGTCTCATCCTTGGAAGCCGGAGTCTTTTTGTAGCTCCACATGCTGTCGGTGATGGTGTTGCCCTCCTTTGCTTCGTACAGCGCCACGGTATAAGTGGTGCTGTCACCGAAGAAGGGCTTTGCGGCATACTCGATGACCGCCAGAGTGTTGTCTTCTTCCACTTCCGGCTCCTGCTGGAGGATCATGTCGTGGACCAAATGGTTCATCTCCACCACTTCTTCCGCGGAGTAATCCTTGGTGACGGAGTTGTTATCATAGTAGTAATTCAGATAGCCCACGGCGCTGCCGATGCCCACTACCAGCAGGATCACCAGAACGATGATCTGCTTCTTGGTAAAGTCCATTCCGGTCTTGCCGCCGTAAGTCAGCTTGGCCCGGGAGGTAATGGGGATCAGCACCTTCAAAAACAGGGTGATGACCACAGACTCGATGGGGAAGAAGAACAGGTTCTTGGCCAGACGGGCAAAGGTCATAATACCCACCAGGGTATCCTTGGCCTTTTCGGGGTTGCCCATGTATGTATATTGCCAAGCAAAAATAAACTGCTGCAGCACCACATTCACCGCAAAGCAAATAAGGAATCTTGCAATGATCACACGGGTTGCAGAGGGCTTTGCCCGGTACAGGCACAGGGCGTAGATCATGGTACTGGCGATCTCCGTGAGCATAAAGGGCAGGAAGTAATCGCCGGTGGGGAAGAGAATGAAGCCTATGGTGTCCGATATAATGGCAGCCGGGATGGCAACCACCGGGCCAAAAACCATAGCGCCCAGAGCCGTTGCCAAGGTTGCGGTCTGAATGGCCATCTGGGGTCCGATGTAGATGGCGAAGGGCTTCAGCGCGATGCGCAGTGCGATCATCAAGGCGGTGATCACCAGCATCTTGATGTCCTTCATTTCCGCGGCGGCATCACGCCAATAGGCCTTAGAAAAAGGATGGGGGTACAGTGTTGTAGATTTTTGTACTTTTGCCATAATAATTCCTCCTTTTATCGGGGCGTTAAAAAACAAAAACCCCGTGCGCAAATGCGCACAGGGAGTAAGTTTTTTAAAACACCCATAGGGCAGGGCAGCTGCAAAACCGGCAGGCCTCTTACCCGACCGAGTATCGCTTTCCATAAAGGAGGGTATCCGTTATGGGGCAGCGGGTGCGGAGATCTCATCGCGGACAGCATCCTTCGTCTGCCAGACAACTCCCCATTTTGGCAGCACTTCACGCGAGATTTCCTACTCTGTTCATCCTTATCATACAGGAAAACACAAAAAATGTAAATCCCCAATTTATGCTTTTTGCAATTTTATTTGCCGGTGATGTATACCCTTGCTTTTTTGTATGTTTTGATGAAAAATCTTCCAAACGACCCGTTTAAACCCTTGCTTTTTGTGCGATATTGCTTTATAATGGATTTAACTATGGGTAAGGAGGTGGTGCCATGGGCGAACTGATCGCTGTTCTTTCCGGCAAAGGCGGAACAGGAAAAACTTCCGTGTGCGCCGGTGTGGCCTCTGCCCTGGCTCTGCAAGGGGAAAATGTGCTGTGCATCGACTGTGACATCGGCCTGAGAAACCTGGATATTTCCCTGGGCATGTCCGACACCGGCGGTCTTTCCTTCTGGGATGTGTGCCGTGGGGATTATCCCCTGTCTATGGCTTCCCACCATCCGGTGTACGACAGCCTGCATTTTCTTACCGCGCCCATGAACTGTCCCGCCGCTTCCATTGACACCGCAGCCTTCTGCCGGATGCTGGAGCAGGCACGGGATGAATATGATTATGTTTTTCTGGACGCTCCCGCCGGCATCGAGGCAGGCTTTGAACTGGCCGCCCGTTCCGCTGACCGGATCCTTCTGGTCACGGGACCCGACCCTGCCTCCGTCCGGGATGCCTCCCGTGCAGGCGAGCTGCTGGAGCTGATGGGAAAAAGCAATGTACGGCTCATCGTCAACCGCATCAACAAGAAGATCGCCTCTTCCATGCGTCTGACGGTGGACGATATTATGGACCATGCCGGTCTGCCCCTTCTTGGTGTGGTGCCGGAGGATCCCCATGTGACCCTGGCCGCAGCCTTTAAAAAGGACCTGCTGAGCTACACCCGTAAAGAAGCCGCCGCGGCCTGTTGCCGTATCGCAAGACGAATCCAGGGGTATTCCACCCCCATTTACCTATAAAATCAAAGGAGTGAACATTGTGAATATCGCGTTCCTGGCTCATGATAAGAAAAAAGAGCTGATGGTTCAGTTCTGTACCGCTTATAAAAGCGTTCTTATGAAACACAATCTGTTCGCCACCGCCACCACCGGCCGGCTGATCGCAGACAATACCGGTCTGCCCATCACCCTTTTGCTGTCCCACAAACAGGGCGGTCATCAGCAGATCAACGCCCGTATCGCCTATAACGAGATCGATCTGGTGCTGCTGTTCTCCGATCCCAACACCATTGACCCCTGGGATGACAGCCAGATGCTGGAGACCATCCGCTACTGTGACAAGCACAATGTTCCCATGGCCACCAATCTGGCCAGTGCTGAGCTAGCTGTAATGGGTCTGCAGCGGGGTGATTTGGATTGGCGTGAAATGCTCCACACCAAGCCCAGATATTAAATAGGTTCACTGTCATTGCGAGGGCAGCTTGCTGCCCGTGGCAATCTCCTTCTTAATATGGAGATTCCCACGCCAGTGTGAGCACTGGCTCGGAATGACATTGCTTTTGTAAAAAGCGCATTTTTTGAAAGGATTATGGATATGGAAAGAATCAAGCCCCGGACCTTGTCCGGTTTTATGGAGCTTCTGCCCCAAAAGCAGGCGAAGCTGGAAAAAATGATGCAGATCCTCCGGGATACCTATTCCCTGTACGGCTTTGCGCCTCTGGACACCCCCGCCATTGAAGATTCCCAGATTCTCCTTGCCAAGGGCGGCGGCGAGACGGAAAAGCAGATCTACCGTTTCCAGAAGGGCGACAGCGATCTGGCGCTGCGGTTTGACCTGACGGTGCCTCTGGCAAAATATGTGGCGCTGCACTATAACGATCTTGCCTTCCCTTTCCGCCGGTATCAGATCAGCAAGGTCTACCGGGGCGAGCGGGCACAGCGGGGCCGTTTCCGTGAATTTTATCAGGCCGACATCGACATCATCGGCGACGGCAAGCTGGATATTCTCAACGAGGCGGAGATCCCCGCCATCATCTACCGGGTGTTCCGTGGCTTCGGTCTGCAGCGGTTCCAGATCCGGGTAAATAACCGCAAGATCCTCAACGGCTTCTACGCCATGATGGAGCTGTCCGAAAAGAGCGGCGACATCATGCGCACCGTGGACAAGCTGGACAAGATCGGTGCCGAAAAGGTGCGGGGAATTCTCATTTCCGACTGCGGTCTGTCTGAAGCTGAGGCAGATGAGATACTGAAGTTCATTTCCATTACCGGCACCAATGGCGAAGTGCTGGCAGCTTTGGAAGGCTATGCCGGCAGAAATGAGATCTTCGACAAGGGTCTGGAGGAGCTGAAGGCCGTCACCGTCAACCTTGCCGCCTTCGGTGTTCCCGAGGAGAATTTCGCCGTGGATCTGACCATCGCAAGAGGTCTGGACTACTACACCGGCACCGTTTATGAAACCACCCTTTTGGATCATCCCGAGATCGGCTCTGTCTGCTCCGGTGGACGGTATGACGATCTGGCCGGTTACTACACGGAAAAGGCTTTGCCCGGTGTGGGCATTTCCATCGGCCTGACCCGTCTGTTCTACGTTTTGGACGAGCAAGGCCTGCTGAATGAAAAGGTTGCCGGCGCTCCTGCCGATGCCCTGGTCCTGCCCATGACCGCAGATCCCGCCCCTGCCATCGCGCTGGCAGAGCAGCTGCGCTCCAAGGGGATCCGGGTACAGCTGTACGGTGAGCAGAAGAAGTTCAAGCAGAAGATGAGCTACTGCGACAAGTTGGGTGTTCCCTATGCGGTGCTGCTGGGTGAGGATGAAATTGCCGCCGGCAAGTGCTCTGTGAAGGATATGACCACCGGCCAGCAGATCACCGTTACTGCCGACGAAGCCGCAGAACACATTCTTGCCGGTCTTGCCGCCAACAACGGCCCCATTATCCTGGAGTGCTGATATGGAAGAAAAATTCCTTGCTGCCTGTGAAGCGGCACGGCAAAAGGCCGAAGCTCTGGGTGTGCGCATCCGTCCGGTCAGCGATATGCAGCAGGCACACCGCATCCTTTCCGGTCATCGGGAAAGCGACGGCTTCATGCAGCTTGCATCCAAGGGCCGACTGGACTTGAGCATTGAAGCTTTGGCGGTGAAAAAGCAGTTTACTTCCCTGTTTTCCGACGAGGAAGCCAACAACGCCCTGATGCGTCTGCTGGACGCAGGCTACAAATTTTAAAAAGAACCCCCGGAGGATTCCCCCCCTTCTCTTTTTATCAGCAGTAGAAGTCCTTGATCTTCTTTGCGCGGCTGGGGTGACGAAGCTTGCGGATGGCCTTATTCTCGATCTGGCGGATACGCTCACGGGTAACGCCGAATATCTGGCCCACCTCTTCCAGAGTGTGGGTACGGCCGTCATACATACCAAAGCGCATACGCAGCACATCGGCCTCACGCTCGGTGAGGGTATCCAGGATCTCCTTCAGCGCCTCAGCCAGCAGGGCGTTGGAAGTAGCGTCAGCGGGGCCGGGGGTACGCTCGTCTTCCACGAAGGAGCCAATAGAGGTGTCTTCTTCATCGCCCACAGGGGTATCCAGGGACAAGGTATCGGCTGCGGTGCGGTTTGCTTCGATGATCTTCTCCACAGGCAGATTCAGCTCTGCGGCGATCTCTTCCACTGTGGGCTCACGACCCAGCTCCTGCACCAGCTTCCGGTTGCAGCGGGTAGCCTTGTTGATAACCTCAACCATATGCACCGGCACCCGGATGGTGCGGGCCTGGTCAGCGATGGCGCGGGTGATAGCCTGCCGGATCCACCAGGTTGCATATGTAGAGAACTTGTTTCCCTTTGTCCAGTCGAACTTGTCAACTGCCCGGATAAGGCCGGTGTTGCCCTCCTGGATCAGGTCCAGAATGTGCAGGCCTCTGCCGGAATATTTCTTCGCGATGGAAACCACCAGACGCAGGTTTGCTTCCGTCAGTTTGTTCTTGGCAGCCTGGTCGCCCTCGGCAACAGCCTTGGCAAGCTCCACTTCCTCGTCAGCGCTGAGCAGCTTGATCTGACCGATCTCCTTCAGGTACATGCGCACCGGGTCGTCCAGATTATATTCCGCTGCCAGATCCACGGGATCCACCAGCTCTTCCTCTTCCATATTGGACAGGTCGATATCGTCACCCAGGTCGTCCAGCACCAGGTCCACATCATCGTCCAGCACCAAGTCCAGATCGGCACTGACCACCTGAATGTTCATGGCGTCGAACTGGTCGTAGATCTCTTCAATTTTTTCGGGGGTCAGATCCATCTTTTCCAGCAGCGCATTCAGATCTGCGGCACGGATCATACCTTCCTTGTGGCCCTGGGCAATCAGTGCCTGGAGCGCGGTCTGCAGCTCTTCGGGCGCCTTGATGTTCTTTTTGGCGTTGCTCATAAAAAATCCCTCTTTTTCTCATTTTCAGTCCCTATGGACTATATCCCGATTCCGCCAATTTGACAAGGGTTTTTACGAAAAATTTTTCAAAAAAAGCGGCTTTTGGGTGTTTCATTGCCGCAATGGTCAGTATTCCCCCATTTTTGTAAAACATACAGTTTACTTTTGCCGGAACATTCGCTATAATGTAAAAACATTAAATTGGTATAGTATGCTTATCTTTACGCGAGGTATCGTTTATGACAGACCTTTCTCTGATCCGCAATTTTTCCATTATCGCCCACATCGACCACGGTAAGTCTACCCTTGCCGACCGGCTGTTAGAGGAGTGCAATGCCATTGACCAGCGTATCCGTGCCGAGCAGATGCTGGATTCCATGGAGCTGGAAAAG
>JAZUMW010000057.1:0-18131 GCA_045603825.1 Faecousia sp. | reverse complement strand
CAGATGGTGGAAGCGCCCATTTCCTTCAGCTCCTTGACCATTTCCACGTACTTTGCGTGGGTGTGGACGGGGGAGGTGGTGTAGGAGATGGCACCGGAGGCCAGAGCGCCGGCATTGACGGCAGCTTCCATAGCGACCTTCAGGTTGTTGACGTCGTTCAGAGCGTCGAAAACACGGATCACGTCGATACCGTTTTCAACAGCCTTCTTGACGAACAGCTTTACGAAATCATCGGGGTAGTGGGAGTAGCCCAGAACGTTCTGACCACGCAGCAGCATCTGCAGCTTGGTGTTGGGCATTTTTGCACGGATCTTACGCAGACGCTCCCAGGGATCTTCATTCAGGTAGCGCAGGCAGACGTCGAAAGTGGCGCCACCCCAGCACTCAGCTGCATAGTAACCAACCTTGTCGATGGTTTCCAGCATGGGCTCGAACTTGCTGTAGGGCAGGCGGGTTGCGATCAGAGACTGGTTGGCATCACGCAGAACAGTCTCCACAAACTGAACTTTTCTTGCCATGTTGTGTTGAACCTCCGTAGGTAATATTTTAATGGATGGATCAGAAGAATTTCCGAATCCTCCTTGTATTTTTTAAACCAACTGAAAAACAGCTGGTAAAAAACAAAAAAGAGAGAAATGAGAGAATATTTGGCATACCTCTTCGGGGAACTCCAAATTTCCACCAAATACATTTTAGCATATAAAAAAACAAAAGTAAACACATTTTTTGCCAGGGAAAGCCCCCGGACGAAACAGTAAATTCACAATATTTTTATTGATTTTTTACGCACTTTCGTGTATGATAGAATTGCAAAATATGTGATACCAAACTGTTTATTGCAGGCTTGGTAAAACTTTTTTAAATTAAAAATGAAAGAGGTTATCATTTTATGGCACAGATCGATCTGACTAAGTATGGCATCACCGGCACCACCGAGATCGTCTACAACCCCTCCTATGAGGAACTGTTTGAAGCTGAAATGGACCCCACTCTGGAAGGCTACGAGAAGGGTCAGCTGACCGAACTGGGTGCTGTCAATGTTATGACCGGCATCTACACCGGCCGTTCCCCCAAGGACAAGTTCATCGTTATGGACGAGAACTCCAAGGACACCGTGTGGTGGACCTCCGACGAGTACAAGAACGACAATAAGCCCCCTTCTATCGAAGCCTGGAACGAGTGCAAGCGTCTGGCAATGGAAGAGCTGTCCAACAAGAAGCTGTACGTTATGGACGTTTTCTGTGGCACCAATAAGGACTCCCGCATGGCTATCCGCTTCATCATGGAAGTGGCATGGCAGGCTCACTTTGTTAAGAATATGTTCATTGCTCCCACCGCAGAAGAGCTGGCAAACTTCGAGCCCGACTTCGTTTCCTACAACGCAGCCAAGGCTAAGGTTACCAACTACAAGGAGCTGGGCCTGAACTCCGAGACCGCTGCTATCTTCAACATCACCTCCAAGGAGCAGGTCATCCTGAACACCTGGTACGGTGGCGAGATGAAGAAGGGTATGTTCTCCATGATGAACTACTACCTGCCTCTGAACGGCATGGCTTCCATGCACTGCTCCGCCAACACCGATATGAACGGTGAGAACACCGCTCTGTTCTTCGGCCTGTCCGGCACCGGCAAGACTACCCTGTCTACTGACCCCAAGCGTCTGCTGATCGGTGACGACGAGCACGGCTGGGACGACGAGGGCGTCTTCAACTTTGAGGGCGGCTGCTACGCAAAGGTCATCAACCTGGATCCCGAATCCGAGCCCGACATCTACAACGCCATCAAGCGCAACGCTCTGCTGGAGAATGTTACTGTTGATGAAAACGGCAAGTGTGACTTTGCTGACGGCTCCGTCACCGAAAATACCCGTGTTTCTTACCCCATTAACCACATCGAGAAGATCGTTCGCCCCGTTTCCAAGGGTCCCGACGCAAAGAACGTTATCTTCCTGTCCGCTGACGCATTCGGCGTTCTGCCTCCCGTTTCCATTCTGACCCCCGAGCAGACTCAGTACTACTTCCTGTCCGGCTTTACCTCCAAGCTGGCCGGCACCGAGCGCGGCATTACTGAGCCCACTCCCACCTTCTCCGCTTGCTTCGGCGCTGCATTCCTGGAGCTGCATCCCACCAAGTACGGCGAAGAGCTGGTCAAGAAGATGGAAAAGTCCGGCGCAAAGGCTTACCTGGTAAACACCGGTTGGAACGGCACCGGCAAGCGTATCTCCATTAAGGATACCCGTGGCATCATCGACGCTATTCTGGATGGCTCTATCCTGAAGGCTGAGACCAAGAAGATCCCTTACTTCGACTTCGAAGTTCCCACCGCTCTGCCCGGCGTTGATCCCGCTATCCTGGATCCCCGCGATACCTACGCAGACGCATCCATCTGGGATGAGAAGGCAAAGGATCTAGCTGGCCGCTTCATCAAGAACTTCAACAAGTATACCGGCAATGACGAGGGCAAGGCTCTGGTCGCAGCAGGCCCCCAGCTGTAAATTAACCTTACATAAATACCCGATCCCCCGGCAGAAATTTCTGCCGGGGGAAATGCTTTTATTACGAAAAGAAACAATTACACGACGGAATATCGGTTGACATAATTACAGTTTTTCTGACGGATTTTTCAACGAGAACCGGTGAGTTATCCACATTGTCCACAGGTTTTTCCACAGCGGAAAACGGGAAAACCCCCTGCAAAACCATGATTTGCAGGGGGTGAACAGTTTTATAAGCCGATTTTTCCAGATTTGACTGATAAAGCTTTTAGTTTACAGAACACCGAAAATTACGGAAATAAATAATGGTAAAATTCGTAATTTTTTGTTAAAATTGCAGGCCTGCGGCAAAGACGCGGTATGTCTTGGAGGTGTCCTCCGGATCAGCACGAAAGGCTTCCACAGAAAGAATTGCTTCTTCGTCCAGGTTCCAGGACAGGTGCAGCTGCTGCCCTTCCCGGGCCTCGGAAAGGTAGCAAAGAGTAATGCCCCGCAGGGGATGTTCCTTGTGAAACTGACTGGGCAGAAGATCGTCGATCCAGTCCATGTAATAGGTGTTGTTCATATGACCGTTCCGGTCCAGCTGGGTGTAGCCAACGGTGCGGTAGACAATATGCTCCAATGTCTTGGGTAGCAGGGAGGGCGGCAGCTCCAGCTCCGTTCCCCGAATCAGACCGTTTACGGTCACACCGCTTTTTCCCGGCAGCACCATGGCCCGGGTATTAAGATCCATTAACACCCACAGGGCCACAGAACGGAACAGCTCGTTGCCCGACGCGTCGTAAGCTACTGTGGCACGGGGATAAGCCACCCGGGTGGTGGGCATGGGCCAGGTCTCCAAAGTGACAGTCTCTCCCGCCTCCGGCAGACGGGTGATCTGGATCTTATGGCGGATCAGCGCCCAAAACAGATTCTTCTTAGCCAGAGTCTCCCAATCGGTGCCCAAGCAGGCGGCATGTCGGCCGGCAATATCCTGGATTAAATACAGCAGCACCGAGGGCTTCAGCCGCCGGAAACAGTCCAGATGAATATCAGAAAGGGTTACGGTTTGACGGTAGACAGGTTCCATGTTAATCCTCCTGAGAAGCGTTCACAGTCAGCGTGACGGGGATATTTTCACCATCCCGGTACAAAACAGCGTTTATAATGTCACCGGGCTTCCGATTTTGCAGTACAGCCTTCAAATCCTCTATGCCGATCAGAGAAATACTGTCTGCCTGAACAAGAATATCTCCGGGACAAACTTGCTGCAGCATGGAGTCGGTGACCTCAACCACATAGATGCCAGCGGGGAGATTCCGGTAGGTTTGCCAGAAGACACTTACCTCCAGGCCGGAAAAACCCAGAGGAAATACTTCCGCATTGGCCGGCGTTTCCATTCCGGCACCCTCGGAAAATGCCACTGGACCGGGATCGGTCGCTTCCAGTGTGTTTAGCCGTTGAAACAGGCGAATGTTCATCAGACTAAGACCGGTAACGATACCGGACAGAAAGATTACCAGTGCCAGTAAAAAAGCGATGAGACCGCCCCAGCTTTTGGGAGGCTGAGTAGAGCCGGTACGGTAGGTTGCCTGCGCCCAGTCTTCCTGCTGCGGAAGGGATTCGGTTGTTTGCTTTTTGTTTTTCATAAAAACCTCACAAGGGCAAAAGCTTAATGGACCAGCGGCATGGTAAAGGTAAATTCAGTTTTCCCGTTTTGACTGGATACGGAAATATTTTCACCGTGGCTGCAGACGATGGTTTTGACGATATACAAACCGAGACCCCAGCTATCCCGGTTTTGACTGCGGCTCTTATCGATCTTGTGGAACCGCTCGAATACCAGAGGTAGCTCCTCCGGGGGGATGGTCTGGCCGTCATTAAAGACAGATACATAGACCTTGTTGGAACTCAGATTCAAACGCAATCCCAGCGTTCCGCTCTCGGGACAGAATTTTACCGCGTTATCCAGCAGGTTGTAGATCACCTGTACGATATAATCCTGATTTGCAAAGGTATAAACCGGATGATCGGGCATATCCACATCCACATTGATATTTTTTGCCGTGATCTTCGGTTCAAAGGAAATCAAGGTCTGGCCGCAGCATTCACACAGGTCGAACCGGAATTTGCTTTCCTCCGGAATACCGCCCTGATCCTGCAGCCGGGAAATATCCAGCATACTCCGGACCAGCCGGCTCAGCCGCTTGGTCTCGTCGGAGACAAGCTGCATATACTGGGCATGCTTTTCCGGGGGGATCGTGCCGTCCAGCATACCGTCCACCATGCCGGAAATGGTAGTCATAGGGGTTTTCAGCTCGTGGGAAACATTGGCCACGAATTCCTGCCGCTGGTATTCGCTCTTTTGCAGCGAGGAGGCCATATTATTGAAGGCCAGCGCCAGCTCATGCACTTCTTCAGGAGAGGACTCCTCTACCTGCACCCGGGCATCCAGTTTGCCGTGACCGAATTCCCGGGCTGCTCTTGCCATCTCCTTTAAAGGCGAGGCCTGATAGCGGGCAAGAAGGGTCATAAGGATCACGCCAATGAGTACGGCACCTACAGTAACATAGAAAAAGATATTGGACATTTTCTGCAGCAGCGCCTGGTTCTGGCTAGTGGGAGAAGATACGATAACAATACCTAAGGGATACCCCCCGCGGTCACGGATGGGCATGGACACCACATACCGGGCTTCGGGATAAAGCCCCTGGATCATGCCAGTGCTGGCAACACTGTCGGAATTCAAAACCTCCTGCAGGTAGTCCTGATCCACCACCAGACCCTGGTGTTCACAGCCAAGAGGGGCATCAGAACAGAGGACAAGCTGTCCAAGGCGGTTGCAGATGATGGCATCGGATTCCGTCACCTGGGCAACCAGAGAAAGGTTCACGAGAAAATCATGGTCAGACATAGACCCGTTTGTATAGTAAGCAGAGGCCAGATCCGCAATGGCCTGGCCGTTGCTTTTTAAGTTTTCAAAGGAGCGGTCTTCCATGTAGTTCCGAACCAGAAATTGAAAAAGCGCGCCTACTGACAGCAGCGCCGTCAGCAGGATGATAGCGCCGGGATACAAAAACCGGCTGAAGGAGCTTTTCATCCTTTATAACACCTCAAATTTATAACCAACGCCCCATACAGTCTTCAGACACCAGTTATCACAGACACCTTCCAGCTTTTCACGCAGGCGCTTCACATGGACATCCACCGTCCGGGAGTCACCGAAGAAATCAAAGCCCCAGACCTCGTCCAGCAGCTGGTTGCGGGTGTAGACCCGGTTGGGAGAGGAGGCCAGGTAAAACAGCAGCTCCATTTCCTTGGGAGGGGCATCAACCTTTTTTCCGTCTACGATAAGTTCAAAGGCATCCATATCGATGACCAGCTTATCGTAGACCAAACGGCGTACATTTTTGCCGGTGCCGCTGCGGTCGCTGCGGCGGAGCACGGCTTCGATCCGCGCCAGAACCTCCTTCATTTCAAAGGGCTTGGTGATGTAATCGTCGGCACCGGATTTCAGACCAACCACCTTGTCGTCGGTCTCACTTTTAGCGGTTAACATAATAACAGGAACAGTGCTATCAGCCCGGATGCCCTTACACACAGACCACCCGTCCATTACAGGCATCATCACATCCAGCAGCACGAGATCCGGCTTGATGGCACGGAATTTGGCCAGACCCTGACTGCCGTCGTCGGCTACGGTAACAGCATAGCCTTCCTTTTCCAGATACAGCCGCAGCAGCTCCTGAATATTCTTATCGTCTTCTACCACCAGTACGGAAACAGCCATGGTATCATCCTCCTGTAAATTTTAATTTTTTCTAATTATACCACGAAAAAGGGATTTAGAGTGAATAAATTGTTAAGAGAATCAAGGTAAAATGTGAACAGGCAAATTTTTCTTGCAAAGCCACCTAATGAAACATATAATAGAAACCGAAGATTGAATTATTCCGATTTGTCGGGCAGTTTGCAGGTTTGCACCAAAGGCTCCCTCTGATGAGGGAGCTGTCAATTGCCGATTTTAGGCAATTGACTGAGGGAGAGAAAACATACACATTACTAATTATTGTTCTCTCCCCCAGTCAAAACTCGGTTTATAAAAACCGATTTTTGACAGCCCCCTCGTCAGAGGGGGCCAAGGGCGTATGAAAGTCGAACTGCCCGAAAAACTGAAATTTGACAAAAAGGAGTTACATATGGGTACATTTTTGGAAATTTTAAAAGCCATTCTCTTTGGTATCGTGGAGGGTATCACGGAATGGCTGCCGGTTTCCTCCACCGGTCATATGATCCTGCTGGATGAGTTTATCAAGCTGAAGGTCAGCCAGGAATTTTACGAGATGTTCCAGGTGGTGATTCAGTTGGGCGCCATCGCCGCGGTGGTGCTGCTGTTCTTCCATAAGCTGAATCCTTTCTCCGGAAAGAAAACAGAAATCCAGAAGAAAAACACCTGGCAGCTTTGGTTCAAGGTGATTGTGGCGGTGCTGCCCTCGGCAGTGATCGGTCTGCTGCTGGACGACTGGATGGACGCCCACCTTTATAATTATATTGTGGTGGCCATTGCGCTGATCGTTTACGGCGCTGCCTTTATTTATGTGGAAGGAAGGAATAAGGGAAAAGCGAAGATCAAAACGGTGTATGACATCGATTACCGCACAGCGCTGCTCATCGGCTGCTTCCAGTGCCTCAGCCTGATCCCCGGAACATCCCGGTCCGGTTCCACCATTTTGGGCGCTATTTTGCTGGGCGTGGGCCGCAGCGCCGGCGCGGAATTCAGCTTTTTCCTTGCCATTCCCACTATGCTGGGCGCCAGCGCCCTGAAGCTTCTGAAATTCATACTCTCCGGTGTCTCTGCCACCGGCACGGAAATCGCGGTGCTGCTGGTGGGCTGCATCGTCAGCTTTATCGTGAGCCTGGCGGTGATCAAGGGACTGATGGAGTATGTGCGTAAGCACGGCTTCTCCCTGTTCGGTCTGTACCGCATTGGACTTGGCGCTTTGGTGCTGCTGTACTTTATCATTAAATCTTTGGTGCAATAAAATACCCGCCGGAACCAATGGTTCCGGCGGATTGTTTATCTTACGTACTCGATGACAACGCGGCGGTTGGGCTCGGTGCCAACGGAGTAGGTGGTGATACGGTCGGTATCCTGCAGTGTGGCGTGGATCACATGACGCTCATAAGCGTTCATGGGCTCCAGGGTGGTGCGGCGGCGTGCCTTCAGCACCTGCTGTGCCTTCTTGCGGGCGTAGCGGCGGAGGGATTCCTCACGCTTCTCCCGGTAGGCTTCAGCGTCCACATTGATGCGGATATGACCTTCGATACCCCGGTTGACGGAGTAGTTGGCCAGATGCTGCAGCGCGGCCAGAGTATCGCCCCGGCGGCCGATGAGGTAACCCAGGTCTTCACCCACCAACTCAACATTATAGGTGTTGTCGTTTTCCTTAACGGCGTGGGGAACAGCCTTGGAGCCCATGTGCTCCAGCAGACCCTTCAGGAACACCTCGATCTTTTCTTCCACGGAGCCGGGCTCTGCGGGAGCATAGACTTTAGGTTCTGCTTTAGGAGCTTCTGCCTTGGGTGTCTTGGGCTGACGGGGTTTTTCAGTCTTGGGGGCAGCCTTGGGTGCCTCGGGCTTAGGCTCAGCCTTGGGGGCAGTGGGAGCCTTGGGTGCTTCAGGCTTTACTTCAGGCTTAGGCTGAGGCTTGGCCTTAGGCTTGGATCGGGAGGCAGAGGACAGGGCAGTCTTGGGAGCCTCAGGCTTGGGGTCGGGAGCTTCGTAAGTGACCTGCACCTTGGCAGGGGAAGCGCCAAAGCCCAGGAAGCCGGATTTGGCCTGTGCTAAAACCTGCACGGAGACGCTGTCCCGGTCCAGACCCAACTGAGTCAGGGCAGCCTCGATGGCCAGATCGATGGTCTTACCCGTAGTAACAATGGTCTTTTCCATGAATTATTCCTCCGTATGGTGCGTGCCGTAACGGTTGGGATTGTAGTTGCGGCCCTTGCAGTAGGGACGCTCGGGAATACCGGACATAACCTGCTGGGGTTCTTCGGCTTCCTCTACAATACCGCGCTTGGCATCATATTCTTTCTTGGCAGCGGCCTTGGCGGCCTCGGCCTCGCGCTGCTGTTTCTGCTGCAGCTTCTTTTTGCTGGTGTTCTGGGTGATGCCGTCGGGATTGGCAGCACGGCGCTCAGCGCGGATGCGCTCTTTTTCGGCTTCGGCTGCTTCGGCTTCCATAGCCAGCTGCAGGCGGATGGCATCCTCGGCGTCATAAACCTTACGGTAGTGCTTGGTCAGGAAAATATCCATAACAAGACCAAGAATACCTTGGATAAACCAATAAATGCTCAGTGCAGCGGGAACGGTGAAGCCGATCCACAGGGACATGAGGGGCATCATCCACATCATCATCTTGTTGGATTGGTTGGCCTGAGAATTTTTGGCGGCTTCCTTGTCCTCCACACCCTTTTCGTTGGTGATGACGGAGTTGTTCATTTTCTGAGAGACGAACATGCTTAGAATCTGGCTGCCGGCGGACAGCAGGGGGATGATCACAGCGCCCAGCTTGGCCCACTCAAAGCTATCCCAGGTCCAGACCTTCCACTGGGGAACAGCACCCAGGTCGATACCCAGAAAGTTAAATTCCATACCGTTGAGGGTATCGGGATTGGCTACAACAGCCTTCAGTTCCTCAGCAAAGCGGGGGATCAGAGGTGCGGCAATCAGCTGATCGTAATAAGCGTTTTTAGAGAAAGCGTCAGCGGCGCCGGCTTTGACCACTTCCACGATCTTGGCTGCCACCTCTGCGGTTTCGCCCAGCATGTAAACGATGGGCTCACGGATAACCGTGTACAGGGGGATCAGAATCAGCAGGGGGATAAAGCTCCACAGACAGCCGCCACCCATGGAAACACCCTCTTCTCTATAAAGAGCCTGGGTAGCTTCGTTGAGCTTCTGCTGATCGTTGGCGTATTTTTTCTGAAGTGCCTGGACCTTGGGGGTCAGGCGGGACATCTTCATGGTGCTCTTTTTGCTCTTGGCGGTCATGGGGAACATGATAAATTTTAGTGCTACCGCAAAAATGATCAGAGCAATGCCGTAGTTGTTGGTAAAGTCATACAACTGTGCCAGCAGCCAACCGAAAGGAATACGGATGATGTCCATAATTCCATTGAAGGATGCGAGAATCATTGGTTTTCCTCCTTAGGGGACGGGGTCGTACAGGTCGCCTTTGTAAAAAGGATTACACCGCAGCAGCCGCTTAAGGGTAAGCCAGCCGCCCTTTAAGACCCCATATTTGTTGATAGCTTCATAGGCATAAGCGGAACAGGTAGGATTGAATCGACAGCTTGCGGGAGTGTAGGGAGAAATGTGACGCCGGTAAAACCGAATCATGGCTAAGAACATTTTTTTCATAACACAGTCTCCTGAAGGATACCTGCTTTTTCTGCCAGGGACAGGTAGGCATCCGTCAGCTTCTGAAAATCGGCGCCGATACACCGGCTTCTGGCAACCACTACAATATCCCATCCAGGAGCGAACCGGAATTCGTTGAGCCGATAGATCTCCCGCAGACGACGGCGGACACGGTTACGAACCACCGCGTGTCCTAATTTTTTACCCACTGTCACACCGACCCGATTGGTCCCAGTGCGGTTACGCCGCGCGTACAGCACAAGGTAGCTGTTGGCATAACCGGCAGTGGCGTAAAGCCGCCGGAAAATGTGATTCAATTTTAGCGCACTGGAAAATTTCATACAATTCTCCCAATAATAGGTAACTCTTAAAACCCAAAAAGGGAGGCTCGCAAAAACAGATCGTCAATAGGAGGGCGAGGGCTTTCGGCACAGATGAAGTCTTGCCTGCCGCAGGAATACTTTGTGTATTTCAAGGCGGGCAAGCGCACAGATGTGGTGAAAGAACTGGCATCCTATGGCGAGGTGTTTTAAGAGTCGACCCCTAAAAAAACGGAGGCGGGGCGAAATTATCGCCCCGCATGGACTCCCGTTTCGCTATGAGCGATGGTCTCGCTGTGATTCAGCTCTTCTGTTTTACGCTCAGGCAGACAGGACCTTACGGCCCTTGGCACGGCGGCGGGCAAGCACCTTGCGGCCGTTGGAAGTAGCCATTCTCTTGCGGAAACCGTGAACCTTGGAACGATGACGACGGCTGGGCTGATAGGTACGCTTCATAACTTCTGTACACCTCCTGTCAAATTCACATATGCTCGACAGCCAAACATGGCCGCAGCAACACATAATAATGGACTATACACATAGTCACGCTAAAGCATTATAACCGAAAATTGCAATAAGGTCAACAACTTTTTTCTTTTTTTACGGAAAAAACACCCCGACAGAGGCGTTCTGCCGGGGTGAAATGTTAAATTTGTTCCCAAAGCAAGGGAAGCTGAGGTTCAAATTCTATGCCGAAGGGGGAAGATTCCCCGGTGGCGGAGATCACTTTTTCCACAAACCCGGCGGCAAGGCGCGCGGCGTCCTCCATGCCTTTTCCGGAGAGTAGCCCTCCGGTAAACACGGCAGCGAACAGATCACCGGTGCCGTGGAAATGCTTGGGGATCCGCGCAGCCTTGTAGGAAAATTCTCCATCCTTACCGGTGCCGAAGAAACCGGTGCGGCTGTCATCCCATAAAAAGCCGGTGATCACAGCGCCCTCCACGCCGAATTCCATAAGGCCCGCTGCCAGCTCCCGGAGGTAATCCTCATCCACCTGCTCCCGGTAAGGCAGACCGGTAAGGAGGGCTGCTTCCGTTACATTGGGCAGCACATAGGTAGCTTTGCGGCAAAGCTTCTCCATGGCGGTGACATGGTCGGGGGTAAGGCGGGAATACAGCCGGCCGTGATCGCCCATCACAGGGTCAAGGATCACGGTGCTGCCAAACAGCTCCAGAACACGCACAACCTTTTCTGCCTGCTCCGGATCGGAAAGGTAGCCGACGGAAATGGCGTCAAAGCCGGCACCGATGGAGTGCCAGTGCTCAGCGGTGGGGATAAGATCCCCGGTAAGGGATCGGCAGGTGGGTTCAGGGAAGGCGGTGTGGGTGGACAAAACCGCTGTGGGCAGCACACTGCAGGCACAGCCCATGGCGGACAGTACCGGCAGAGCCACCGTCAGGGAGCATTTTCCAAGACAGGACAGGTCTTGAATGGACAATACCCGCTTCATGGCTTATTCTCCGTTGCGGCGCTTCATCAGTTCACGCATACGCTGGCTGTGATCCAGCACGCGCTTGCGGATCCGCAGGCTCTTTGGGGTGCATTCCAGCAGCTCGTCGTCTGCCAAAAATTCCAGGCACTGCTCCAGGGAGAATACCTTGGGACTGACCAGACGCAGGGCTTCGTCAGAGCCGGAGGCACGCATATTGGTCAGCTGCTTCTTTTTGCAGACATTGACATTCATATCTTCGTTACGGCTGCAGATGCCCACTACCATGCCGGCATAAACAGGCGTGCCGGGGCCGATAAACAGGGCGCCACGCTCCTGCGCGGCATGCAGGCCGTAGGTGACGGCTTCACCGGTCTCGAAGGATACAAGGCTGCCGGTGAGTCTGCGTTCAATCTCACCCTTCATGGGTGCGTAGGAGTGCAGGACGGAGGACATGATACCCTCGCCCCGGGTATCGGTGAGGAATTCGCTGCGGTAGCCGAACAGACCTCTGGAGGGAACAAGGAACTCCAGACGGTAGCGGCTGCCCATGGGGGTCATGGACAAAAGATCGGGCTTGCGGCGGCCCATCTTCTCGATGACAGAACCCATACATTCCTCGGGTACATCGGCCACCATGCGCTCGATAGGCTCACATACCTTGCCGTCGATCTCCTTTGTGAGGACTCTGGGGGTGGAAACGGAGAACTCATAGCCTTCCCGGCGCATGGTCTCCATCAAAATGGACAGATGCATCTCACCCCGGCCTGCCACATTGAAGGCATCGGTGCCCTGTTCGGTAACGTGGAGGGAAACATCCTTCAGAAGTTCCTTCTCCAGACGGTCACGAAGGTTCCGGGAGGTGACGAACTTGCCCTCGCGGCCTGCAAAGGGAGAGTCGTTGACGGCGAAGGTCATTTCAATAGTGGGGTCAGAAATCTTCACGAAGGGCAGAGGCTCAATTGTATCGGGGGCGCACAGGGTACGGCCGATGGTAATGTCTGCCATACCGGAAAGCGCCACGATCTCGCCGGCAGAAGCCTCCTGGATGGGAGTCTTGCCCAGGCCGCTGTACTCGTACAGGGCAACCACCTTGCCCTTGGCCTTGATGTCGGCGTTGTGATAGTCGCAAATGACGACTTCCTGGTTGACTTTAATGGTACCACGCTCCACACGGCCCACAGCGATACGGCCCAAATATTCATTATAATCAATGGAGGAAACCAGCAACTGCAGGGGCGCATCCTTATCGCCCTGGGGTGCGGGGATATAATTAACGATGGTCTCAAACAGGGGGATCAGATCGGTACCCAGCTCGTCGGGACCGTAGGAAGCGGTGCCCTGGCGGCCGGAACAGAAAACGGTAGGGGAGTTGAACTGCTCGTCGGTGGGATCCAGATCCAGCAGCAGCTCCAGAACCTCGTCCATGACCTCATGGACACGGGCGTCGGGTTTGTCCACCTTATTCACTGCCACGATAACCTTGTGACCCAGCTCTAAAGCCTTGCCCAGCACGAAACGGGTCTGGGGCATGGGGCCTTCGGCGGCGTCCACCAGCAAAATAACGCCGTTGACCATCTTCAGAATACGCTCCACCTCGCCGCCGAAATCGGCGTGGCCGGGGGTGTCTACGATGTTGATCTTCATGTCCTTGTACTGGACAGCGGTATTTTTGGCAAGAATGGTAATGCCACGCTCACGCTCCAGATCTCCGGAGTCCATGACCCGTTCCACGGTTGCCTGGTTTTCACGGTAGATACCGCCCTGCTTCAGCATTTCGTCCACCAGAGTAGTCTTGCCGTGGTCGACATGGGCGATGATAGCAATGTTGCGAATCTTATCCTGCGTTGCCATAGTTGGCATCTCCTTTTTATAAAAATCTCTCTAACTTTAAAATATACCACATGTACAAATTATTTGCAAGATTTTTGGGCAGAATTTACGAAATAATATGGGTATAAGTTAAGGGATTTTACACCCGAAAACTGGTGGCTATCCCTTGACCGCCTAAAAAAGCTATGATATACTTATAGCTAATAATTAAGAATAGATATACAGGAGGTCTTTCCAATGGCGTACTATTACCCGGAACCCAGCCACACCTTTAGCGAGTATCTGTTAGTGCCTGGCTATTCTTCCGAAGACTGTATTCCTGACAGAGTTTCTCTGCGTACCCCGCTGACCAAGTACCGCAAGGGTGTGGAAGAACCTGCTATTTCCCTGAATATTCCCATGACATCTGCCATCATGCAGTCTGTCTCCAATGATACCCTTGCCATCGCGCTGGCAAAAGAGGGCGGCTTGAGCTTTATTTACGGATCCCAGACCATTGAAGAGCAGGCCGCTATGGTCGCCAAGGTCAAGGGCTATAAGGCAGGATTCGTGGTCTCCGCCTCTAACCTGACCCCTGAAAATACGCTGGACGATGTTCTGGCGCTGAAGGAGCGTAACGGCTTCTCCACCGTAGCTGTCACAGAGGACGGCACGGCTACCGGCAAGCTCCTGGGCATCGTTACCAGCCGTGACTACCGTGTTTCCCGTATGACCGGCAAGGAAAAGGTGGCGTCATTTATGACTCCCCGGGAAAAGCTGGTGACTGCTCCCGCTTCTACCACGCTGAAGGAAGCCAATGACATCATCTGGGACCATAAGCTTAACAGTTTGCCTATCGTGGATGAAAACGACCACCTGATGTACTTCGTATTCCGCAAGGACTACTCCTCCCACAAGGATAATCCGCTGGAACTGCTGGATGACAAGAAACGGTATCTGGTAGGCGCGGGCATCAATACCCGTGATTACGCTGCCCGTGTTCCCGCTCTGCTGGCAGCCGGCGCAGATGTTCTGTGTATCGACTCCTCTGAGGGCTTCTCCTGCTGGCAGCAGAAGACCATCGCATGGGTTCGTGAAACCTACGGTGACACCGTGAAGATCGGTGCCGGCAATGTGGTTGACCGGGACGGCTTCCGTTTCCTGGCTGAGGCCGGCGCAGACTTTATCAAGGTGGGCATCGGCGGCGGTTCCATCTGCATCACCCGTGAGACCAAGGGTATCGGCCGCGGCCAGGCCACCGCACTCATCGATGTGGCGGCTGCCCGTGACGAATACTTCAAAGAGACCGGCGTTTATATTCCCATCTGCTCCGACGGCGGTATCGTCCACGATTACCATATGACTCTGGCGTTGGCTATGGGTGCGGATTTCCTGATGCTGGGTCGTTACTTCGCCCGGTTCGACGAAGGTCCCACTCCTAAGGTCATGGTCAACGGCGCTTATATGAAGGAATACTGGGGCGAAGGTTCCAACCGTGCCCGTAACTGGCAGCGCTATGACCTGGGTGGCGCCACCAAGCTATCCTTTGAGGAAGGCGTTGACTCCTATGTCACCTACGCCGGTCCGCTCCATGACAATGTGGAAGCAAGCCTTTACAAGGTCAAGTCCACCATGTGCAACTGCGGCGTACTTTCGATTCCCGATCTGCAGCGGGAAGCCAAGCTGACTCTGGTATCCTCCACTTCCATCGTGGAAGGCGGCTACCACGATGTCACATTGAGAAATTCCTCCCCTGTGAAGTAAAATATTACAAACACCCCCGGAGATTTCTCCGGGGGTGTGTTGTTTGTAAGGCTAAAACCTCCCTCTGATGAGGGAGGTGGGTTCGCCGTTAGGCGGAGACGGGGGGGGAGAAATATAAAGAGGAGTTTTCTCTCCCTCAGTCACAGCTATGGCTGTTATTGGTTGGGCACAAAATTGTGATATGTCAGACAAATAGCTGGTCAATACTTTGGAAGGTATAGCCCATCTCCTCCCAGCGGGTCAGCAGTTCGTCCAGAATCTCGGTGTTGGTTTGGGAAGTGGAATGGAGCAGCACAACGGCGCCGTTATGGGTGCGGGGAAGAAGCTTGGAAAAAGCCTGCTCTTTTGTGGGCTGAGCGTCGTTATTCCAGTCTACATAGGCAAGACTCCAGAAAACCGTTTTATATCCCAGCTCCTGAGCCATTTTTAAATTCTCCTCGCTGTAGATCCCCTGGGGCGGGCGGTAATATTTGGGAAGCTCATTACCGGTGACCTGCTGAAACAGCGCTTCCAGCTGGGTCAGCTCTTGGGAAAAGGCTTCCTTGTCTGACAGCTCGCTCATGTCATAGTGGTGCATGGTGTGGTTACCCACGATATGCCCCTCCTCCACCATCCGCCGCACCAGGTCGGCGTTCTTTTCCATATAATTCCCCACAAGGAAAAAGGCGGCAGGTACACCATGCTTTTTCAGCACATCCAATATTTTCCCGGTGCAGCCGTTTTCGTACCCGGCATCAAAGGTCAGATACAGCACTTTTTCTTCGGTGTTCCCCAAATAGACGGCGTCATATTCCTGAAGCTGTTTTGTGCTGGCAGGGCCGGAGGGCGGCTGTCCCTCGCTCTGAAAACTCAGCCCCCAGGAACCTGTTTCCAATGCAGCGCCTGCAAACTGCCCGACGACCAGGAGCAGTGCCGCAGCAACGGCACCAAAACAGATCCATAAATCTTTTTTCCGCATAGACATCCCCTCCTGGAAAATGTCTATGCGGAAAAAGTTGTCATTATACAAACCGTTTCAGCCGAGAGGCTAAAAGAAATGCAAGGCTGATCTTCAAAGCGTCGGGCAGCAGATAGGGGAGGACACATTTTAACAGCACAAGTCCAAAACTCAAAACAGAGCCCCCTTGCAGATATACCTTATAAAACCAGAAGGAGCCGAAGGCGTAGCAGGCAGCGATGCCCAGCACCGTAGCCAGCAGCCGCTGATTGGGCGCTATGGCTGTAACCAACCAGTAAAGCAGCGCCCATACCAAAAAACCGACAATATATCCGCCGGTGACGCCTAATAGCGCACCCATGCCCCCCTGGAAGCCGGTAAATACGGGAAGTCCCACAGCGCCCAGCAGCAGGTACACAAATACAGTCACCGTTCCCTTTTTTCCGTCCAGCAGTAAAAGGGTCAGCGCCACGGCAAAGGTCTGCATGGTAAAGACCACATCCCCGACGGGAATACACAGCCAGGCGCACAGGCAGAGCAGTGCGGCAAAAAGCCCGCACAGCGCCATATTCCGGATCTTCATTACCGCACCTCCTTTTTCCGGGATAACATATCATCCATTTTCCGGAAAGTCAAATAAATCAGTAAATACCTATTGAAATTCTCATTCGTTTTGGTATAATGAACAGTGGATTACTTTGGGAAATCATAAGCAAAAATCAATAAAAAGTATAAGGAGTGAAAGCAAATGTGCTGTAATCACAAGAGTGTGGATCTGAGCCTGCTGAATGACGTTCTGGAACATTACGCCGACGTCAAGGGCAGCCTCATTACCATACTGCAGAAGACCCAGGACATTTATGGCTACGTCCCCATTGATGCGGTTTACCACATCGCTGAGCGTACCGGTCTGACACCCGCCAAGATCATGGGTGTTGCCACCTTCTATTCCCAGTTCCGCTTTACCGCTGTGGGTAAGTACCTGATCATGGTTTGTAAGGGTACTGCCTGCTACGTTAACGGCGCGGAGCGTATCATTGATGCCATCCAGGAAGAACTGGGCATTGGCAATAACGAGACTACCGAGGACGGCCTGTTCAGCTTAAGTATCGTTTCCTGCTTGGGCTGCTGCTCTCTGGCACCTGTTATGATGATCAATGAAGACACCTACGGCTCTCTGACTCCCGATAAGGTCAAGAAGATCCTGCGGGACATCCGTGAAAAGGAGGGTATGTAATGAGCATTAGAATTGTTGTCGGCCAGGGCAGCTGCGGTCTGGCTGCCGGCGCCGGTGCGGTTTACTCCGCTCTGGAAGAAAAGCTGAATTCGAACATCCCCGCAACTCTGTCCATTACAGGCTGTGTCGGTATCTGCTACTTAGAGCCCATCGTTGACGTTTACGCAGAAGATGGCACCCTGTACCGCTGTGTACAGGTCAAGCCCGAAAATGCTGAGACCATCGTAAACGCTGCTGCTCAGAACGATTTCTCTCTGCTGAATGATCTGGTCATTAAGGAAGAGGACGCACAGTTCCTGTCCAAGCAGACCCGTATTGCCCTGCGTCACTGCGGCATCATCAACCCCGATGAGATCGATGCTTATACTGCTGACGACGGCTATCAGGCTCTGGAAAAGGTCCTGAAGACCATGACTCCCGAGCAGGTCATCGAAGAGATCAAGATCTCCGGCCTGGGTGGCCGTGGCGGCGCAGGCTTCCCCACCTGGTTCAAGTGGAACGCTGCCCGTCAGAGCCCCGGTGAAGAGAAGTACCTGATCTGCAACGCCGACGAAGGTGATCCCGGTGCATTCATGGACCGCGCTGTCATCGAGTCTGACCCCCACAACCTTATCGAAGGTATGCTCATCGGCGCATACGCCATCGGCGCAAAGGAAGCCGTCGTGTATGTCCGTGCTGAGTATCCTCTGGCTATCGTCCGTCTGCAGAACGCTATCAAGCAGGCTGAAGAGAAGGG
>JAZUMW010000056.1:0-3614 GCA_045603825.1 Faecousia sp. | reverse complement strand
CCTTACTGCGTTCTTGCCGATCTTGATCAGGTTGACCAGAGGGATCTTGGAGGAGCAGATATACTCACAGCATCTGCACTCCATGCAGTCCATGATATTTCTTGCCTTCAGGGCGGCGGGATCCATCACCTGCTTGGCAAAGTACAGGGGCTGCAGCTCCATGGGACACACGTCCACACAGCGGCCGCACTTGATGCACTCCTGGACCTCGGGTTCGTCGTTTTCGATGGCGATGATGCCGTTGGAGCCCTTCATAATGGGGGTATCCAGCGTGCTCTGGGGGAAGCCCATCATGGGGCCGCCGGCCTTGATCAGAACATCACCCTCGGAAACACCGCCGCAGGCCTCGACCAGCTCGGAAGCGCTGGTGCCGATCTTGACGATGAAGTTCTGGGGATTGGGAATATACTTACCGGTGACGGTGGTGATACGCTCGGTGAGGGGCATACCAGTCTTGATGGCATCGGCAATGGCCTTGATGGTGGACACGTTGCTGACGCAGGCACCCACATCCGCAGGCAGCTTGCCGCTGGGAACGCTGCGGCCCATGGCGCGCTTGATGAGCATTTTTTCACCGCCCTGGGGGTACTGGGTAGCAACTTCCAGGATCTCGATGCTGTCGATGTCAGCGGTCTTTTCCCGCAGCAGGGCGATGGCATCGGGCTTGTTCTCTTCGATGACGATGATACCCTTGGGAGCATTCACAGTCTTCATTTCTGCCAGCAAACCGAAGATAATGTCATCGGCATACTCCAGGAGAACCCGATGGTCAGCGGTGAGCATAGGCTCGCACTCACAAGCGTTGACCAGAACAGCTTCAATGGGCTTGCCGGGATTCAGCTTCACATAGGTGGGGAAGCCTGCGCCGCCCATGCCCACGATGCCCGCGTTCTTGACGATCTCGATGATCTCGGCAGGTGTCAGTTCCTCCAGAGGCTTGTTGGGCTTGATGGACTCGTCCAGCAGATCCTTACCGTCGTTTTCGATGACAATGGAGGTACAAGTGCCCCGGGTCGCATGGGGCAGATCCTGAATAGCAATAACCTTGCCGCTGACGGAAGAGTGAACGGGAGCAGAGATGAAGCCGGCAGCATCGCCAATCTTCTGGCCCATCTTCACATAGTCGCCCACATTAACGATGGCATTGGCAGGAGCGCCCAGATGCATAGACAGAGGGATCACCACGGTCTCGGGAGCAGGGAAACGAACCAGAGCCTTGTGCTCGGTGGGTTCCTTACCTTCCACGGGATGGATTCCGCCGTACCAGCCTTCCTTACGCATGGCGCGGATGTTCTGCACATATTCGTTAATGACCTTGAAATTGACCTTGGAATAGTCACGCAGCTGAACGGACTGGGCAGTCAACTCACCGATACGGCCCTGCTTTTCCAAGCGTTCCTGGATGTTTTGCCAGGCACAGTCCTTGTCCGGGCTGACCTCGCACTTGCCGTTCTTGGCGCCGCCGCACTGGCCGTTGAGCAAACTCTTGGAGCAGTCTACAACGGGACAGATACCGCCGGTCATGCTTAGATAACACTGTGCACAGGCATCGCATGCTTTCTTGGTCAGTGCCATACCGTGATGTCCGGTGTAGTTGAGCGTGTCACAAGCTGCGCAAACAGGCTTGTCTACCAGAGCAGCAACGGTCTGCACACCCAAACCACAGGAGATCACAGCAACGCTCTGGGTCCCCTCGGGGATCAGTTCCTGCAGAGCCTTCTGGGTCTGAATTTTGTTGCATACGAAGTCGATCTTGGCGCTGCCGGTTACGGTCTTACCCTGCTGGACAGCCAGCTCCAAAAACGCTTCGCAATCAGGTTCATCGGTGGAAACGAACTCCTTGAAGCACTTGTTGCATGCAATAACAAAAAGCTTATCCTCGCCGGCCAACAGACGGACAAGCTCATCCGCCTGTTTCAGCTTATACTTGGTATAGTTATCCAATTGCTCACCTTCCTTGCATAATAATTGGCCATTCTTTTCTGTGATAATATAGCAGAAAATAATGGGCCAGTCATACCGTATAATAATACATTATAAGTATAGCATATTTTTTTCCTGTAATCCAGTACATTTTTACGGAAAAAGCGAAAAATGTTAAAAAGATTTTAGAATAGATCAAATTTTCACACTACTGGAGTCCATTCATCCAAAATTCTTTATTGTAAATACATCAAAGAAAAGCACAAAAAAGTACCACCCGCCTGTTTTTTTGTGCGAAAGACTGACTAAAAGGCACATAAAGGTAGGTGAGAAAATAGAAAAGGCGCTTAAACTATGTCCGCTTCAAAAAAATTATGAGCATCTGTCAGCAGCCTTTTGGCACGATCAAACTTAAATGAATACATAGCAGTTTCATAATTCATCAAATATGCACCATTCAGCTCAGTTTCGTGTACAGTAGGTGTTTTGGCAAAATACTCCCCTAAAAAGTATACTATATGCTTCAGTCTTGTTCCGCCATTGCGGATAAAGGTATGTATATCCTCACGCCTGAATTCCGGGATTAGAGTAACAGTTAATCCAACCTCCTCCGCTGCTTCACGCAATGCCGTTGCCGCTTCGCTTCCAATCGTTTTCAATAAAATTGTGCAAAGCACGATGAAATCCTCTCTTCACTCGGATGAAATCTGCTATGCAGATTAAATTAAATTCGTCCTTCTCCCGACGAAGTCAGATTTCATCCCACTAAGGTGGGATTTATCCCGTCCGCAAGGACGGATTTAGTTAAAAAGAACCCACACTTGTCATAGACAAATGTGGGTTCTTTTCTGCCAAAGGCGAGCAATAAGGTGCGTAAACATAGCTCAAAACGAAGAAAATGTGCGTAGATTTATATGTTTGACCAAATCCTTTGTATTCTATTGCGTACTATGTGTTACTAAATTTACGATTGCTTTCAAACAGATTTTCTAGTTTTTCCCACTCTATGCAAGAACCCCTACCTTTAATATAAGTGTCCAATCTTGCTTCTTTCAGCACAAGATCTCTTAATGCCTCGTAGGGATTTTGTACCCACATATCATCAGGAATATCAATATAATCAAACCCTTTATTATTAGCAGAATTTGTAGCAGCATAAAAAGCGATCTCAAACTGCCATTTGTTTTCGCAAAACACCAAGCTAAATCCAAACTCGCACTCACCGACATGAGAAGGTGGGTCGAGTTTTCTTATTAAGATGCGTTTCTGAATATTGCGCTTAACAGATAATAATCTTTGCATTTAGACCATCCTCCTCTTTTGAAAAGTATATCATTTTTATGCAAATAAATCAAGGCGAAGCCTTGTATATCATCCGCAGCTTGTCTGTGGTATATCATCAATGCAAAGCATTGCATCTCATCAAGCCGCAGGAAAGTATATGCACGGCTCTGCCGTGATGATATACCATCGCAAGGCGATGGATGATATGCCAAGCCTGTGGCTTGGATAAAAAAAGAAGTAACTTTTGGTAGACAAAAGTTACTTCTTTTTTGGCGCCCCCTGTTGGACTCGAACCAACGACCTGCGGATTAACAGTCCGTCGCTCTACCGACTGAGCTAAGGGGGCAAAATGTTGGCATTACCTATTTTCCCGGGCAGTCACCCGCCAAGTATCGTCGGCGTACATG
>JAZUMW010000055.1:0-34543 GCA_045603825.1 Faecousia sp. | reverse complement strand
ATCTTTGGTCATTCAGGGATGCCCCCAAATGACATTATGCGGTATTAGCAGTCGTTTCCAACTGTTGTCCCCCACTGAAAGGCAGGTTTCTCACGCGTTACTCACCCGTTCGCCACTAAAGTAAAATCCGAAAATCTTACTTCCGTTCGACTTGCATGTGTTAGGCACGCCGCCAGCGTTCGTCCTGAGCCAGGATCAAACTCTCAAAAAAATGGTATCCTAAAAGCCAAAGCTTCTAAAATCAATCTTTTGAACAATTTGTCATAGCAAATTACTCAAGAATTTTCGTTGGCTGTTAATTCGTTTCTATCAACGATTTGATCAATCCATTTAATTGTCCAAGGTGTTTTTAGTTCGTCTTTGCGTTATTCAATTTACAAGGTACAGAACTGCTTCCGCTCCCGCGTAAGCTTGATTAATATACTACACAAAATGCTGTTTGTCAAGCATTATTTTTCAAATTTCTACAAATTTTTCAGGCGTTTTTAAAGTTAAAATGGAGGCGTCGAAAGACGCCTCCATCGCTGTTTTTTCACCCTTAGCCTACATCATCAATGATGCCGTACCCGCCGTCATTTCTGCGATAGACAACCGCGAAACTGCCGCCGTTGTCCTCATCACGGAAGGCGAAGAAGCTGTGTTCCAGCAGATTCATCTGAAGGACTGCCTCGTCACGGGTCATGGGCTTAAAGTAGAATTCCTTTACACGGACGATGCTCAAATCGTCTTCCTTCTCCTCTGCGGCGAAGGAGGTCTCTTCTACAGTACGGGTAAATGCGTCCTGGCGCAGGCGCCGTGCCAGGCGGGTCTTATTCTTGCGGATCTGACCCTCAATGGTACCAACCGCAGCATCGATGGAAGCAAACATATCAGATGTGCTCTCGCTTGCGCGGAACCATGTGCCTGCTCCATGAACCGTAAGCTCTACCTTGTTACGGTTCTTCTCTACTGAAAATACAATTAAGGCTTCCGCATCCTCCTCAAAAAACCGTGCCAGCTTCATTACCTTTTTCTCGGCGTAGGCGTGGACATTGCCGGGCAACTTGACTTTCTTCTCACTGTACTGAAACTTCATATGCGGCAGCTCCTTTCTTTTCACCGGTCATCCGGTGTTCTTAATTATATTATAACACGATTTTGCCCATTCGGCAAGGGGGTTAATCCTCCAATGCGTCCTCATCATCCAGAAGGGCGGTCATGGTGAGATTGTAGATCTCCTCGGCCTTCATTTCAAAGAGCCTGCCCAGGCGGATCGCCTGCCGCTGGTTGGGGGCGGCCAGCTCCAGTGTCATCAGATTACCCTGCTCATCGTCCAGAGCCATGATCACAGAATACTCACCGTTATCCCTGGGGACCGTCTGGGTCTTGACAAAGCTGCTGCGGCGCAACTGGCGGTTATAGCGGGCAACCGCGTTCTCTGCCCGCTGCTTTACGGTAAAGGCAATAGAGTCTTCGGTCAAGGCGCCATCGTGCCGGCCTTTTTCCGTGATCTCATAACGGTCGTCCTCCAGCTGGCGCAGGTGACCACTTGCTACCATTTCCGGAATGGCGGTACATACATCAAAATAGCTCAGACAGTCGTCCTGGTAGCACAGCTCATAAACCTCCTGGGTGGTCATGGGATACCCGGAGCGGGCGGCAACAAACAGGATCAAAATCTTTACATCCATCATATCGTGAATAAAGCCCAATCTATTCATACGCTTCACCTCTTATTTACATTATACAGTACCTGCGAAAAAAATCAAGCACCACACTTCCCGTCGCAACATATTCTGTCACGAAGGGAGGATTTTCTATGACCGCACCCAAATTTCATCTCATTGGTCATACCGCTGCCATTATTTATGCGGCAGCCACACTCCACGATGCCGGGTATCCCCTGCTTCCCTATCCCGATCCGGAGGCCACCCATCTGATTCTGCCTGTACCAAGCTTTGAACCGGACGGCGGTGTGCGGGGCGGCGGAGATATTCTGCAGATCCTGGGGCTACTTCCCAAAGATATTACTATTATCGGCGGGAACTTAGATCATCCGGCTTTGGAAAACTATAAAAAAATCGATCTGTTAAAGGATCCCTATTATACCGCTGAGAACGCCGGAATCACCGCCCACTGTGCCATTAAGCTTGCCATGCAAAAGCTGCCCGCCACCTTTGAAGGGCAGCCCGTACTGGTCATCGGTTGGGGTCGCATCGGCAAATGCCTTGCACGGCTTCTGGCCGGTTTGGGTGCAAATGTCACCGTTGCTGCCCGCAAGGAAGGCGACCGTGCCATTTTGCGGGCATTGGGCTACGGCGCAGTAGATACCGATGCTATCGACACTACGCCCTACCGGGTAGTATTCAATACCGTACCGGTGATGACCGTTCCTTTTTGCTTCGGTAACGCATTGAAGATCGATCTTGCTTCCAAGCCGGGGATCGGCGGTTCCGACATCATCTGGGCAAGAGGTCTGCCGGGGAAGGACGCGCCGGAAAGCTCCGGTGATCTTATTGCCAGAACCATCATCCGTCTGATGGAGGAATAAAGCATGAATATTGGATTTGCCATGTGCGGCTCTTTCTGTACTTATGATGCAGCATTTCCGGCCATGGAAGCTTTGGCCCGAGAGCATAATGTAATCCCCATTTTTTCCGGCAGCTCCCAAACCGTGGACAGCCGGTTCGGTACTGCTGCAGCGCATCTGCGCAGAGCGGAAGAGATCTGCGGCAGGAAGGTCATCACCACCATTGAAGACGCCGAGCCAATCGGTCCAAAAAAGCTGCTGGATATACTGGTAATCGCGCCCTGTACCGGCAACACCCTGGCAAAGCTCGCCCACAGCATGGCCGATACTCCCGTGACCATGGCAGCAAAGAGCCATCTGCGGAATGGGCGGCCGGTTCTTCTGGCCATCGCCACCAATGACGCACTGGCAGGGGCGGCTGAGAATATCGGCAGGCTCCTTGCCCGGAAGCACTATTATTTCGTACCCTTTGGACAGGACGATCCGCATCATAAACCCACCAGCATGATCGCAGATTATACAAAAATCCCCCAAGCCCTTGAAAAGGCACTTGGGGGACAACAAATTCAGCCGATTTTATTGTAGATCCGGGGGCCCGTTACAGGGCCTCCACCTCTTCCAGCCAGATGCGGGCAGATGCGTCGCTGGGCATACGCCAGTCACCTCTGGGGCTCAGGGAGATATTACCCACCTTAACACCCTCAGGCATGCAACTGCGCTTGAACTGCTGGGCGAAGAAGCGGCGGTAGAAGGCTTTGAGCCATTTTTTAATGGTTTCATCGGAATACTCTCCGGCAAAGGCACGGCAGGTCAGAGTGTAGATCTTGGTAGGAGCAAAATCAAACCGCAGCATATGATACAGAAAGAAATCATGGAGGGCATAAGGTCCTACCAGATCCTCTGTATGCTGGGTGATGTTGCCGCTTTCATCAGGAGGCAGCAGCTCAGGGCTGATGGGCGTAGCCAGAATATCCTCCAGCACCGCCGCAGTACCCTTGTAGGCATCCAGCTGCGCCACGGTGCGGATGATCCAGGGAATCATAGTCTTAGGAATGGAGGCGTTGACGCCGTACATGCTCATGTGGTCACCGTTATAGGTACACCAGCCCAGCGCCAGTTCACTCAGATCTCCGGTACCGATGACGATACCCCCTACCACACTGGCATAGTCCATAAGGATCTGGGTGCGTTCCCGGGCCTGGGCATTTTCATAGGTGCCGTTGAACACATTGGGGTCATGGCCGATGTCCCGGAAGTGCTGTTCCATAGCTGATTTAATGGAAATCTCCTTTACCGAGACCCCCAGCTCCTTCGTCAAAGCCATGGCGTTACCGTAGGTACGGCCGGAGGTGCCGCTGCCAGGCATGGTAACCGCATAGACATCCGTCGCCGGTCTGCCCAACCGACGCACGGTCTCTGCCGCAACCAGAAGTGCCAGTGTGGAGTCCAGTCCGCCAGAGACACCAATAACCACTTTGGCGTTCAGGGTCTTGATCCGCTGCATCAGGCCCATAACTTGGATCTCAAAGGCAGACAGACAGCGCTCGGTACGCTTTACGGGATTCTCGGGCACAAAGGGCAGCTTGCTTAAGGAATAAGAGGTGCCGTCACCCCGGAGGCTACCGCCGGTGCAGGGTACGGTACGCATGGGCTCATAATTGCCGTAGAAGGAGGCTGCGTCACGGACGCTCTTGTTCTTCCGGCGTACAGAACGAACCTTGCCCAGGTCTGCCTCCTGGACCAGCATATAGTCGGTTTCGATCAGACTGCTGTTCTCTGCCAGAAGCGTGCCGTTTTCACAGACCATGCTGTGACCGCCAAACACCAGATCCTGGGTGGACTCGGTGTGGCCAGAGGACACATAGGCATAGATGCAGTTACAGATATTGGACTGGTGGCGCACCAGATCCCGGCGGACCTCCCGCTTACCCACCGTCTCGTTGCTGGCAGACAGGTTTACCACCACCTCCGCGCCGTTGATGGTGAGCATGGTGGAAGGAGGCATGGGCGTCCACAGGTCTTCGCAGATCTCAACGCCCAGGATCGTGCCGTCACCCAAGGTGAACAGCAGGTCTCTGCCCACGGGAATGGAATATGCTTCCTCCAAACCCAGATCCCGGGAGGATAATTCCTTGCAATGCAAGTCCTGGGATGAGGAGAACCAGCGGCGCTCATAGAATTCCTTATAGTTGGGCAGATAGGTCTTGGGTACGATGCCCCGGATCACGCCGCCGGAAATGACCACGCCGCAGTTATACATCTGGCCGCAGATCACCACAGGGGCGCCCACCACCGCTGTAACGGCGGGATGACCGGCAGAATAGGTAGCGATCTCCTTCAGCCCAAGCACGGTAGCCTTCAGCAGGTTTTCCTGGAAGAACAAGTCGGCACAGGTGTAGCCGGTGACCGCCAGCTCCGGAAATACCACCAGATCGCAGGCGGCTTCATCTGCCTTTGCGATATAATTGCAGATATCCCGGGTATTGCGCACTGTGTCCGCTACCTGCACCGCAGGCACCGCACAGCCGATACGAATATAGTCCAGCATGGAATCCCTCCATCGTTTTTTTATATTACTATACCACTTTTACCACAAATTACAAATATCACCCGGTTTCAGGAAGATAATTCTCCCCGGGTAAGGGTGCGGATCCACTTGTATCTGTTAACCTTGATGGCAGCAACAACGCACTTGAGTATCTGGTCGCTCTTAAGGCACAGGAATGTTACCCAAAGCGGCGCATCAAATACGAACGCCGACAAAAATGCGCTGGGAATGACGATGAGCCACTGATGGATCAGATCGTTGATGAGAACAAATTTGGTGTCGCCGCCACCGGTGACGATGCCCGTCAGACAGGCGCATTGGTAGGATGTTCCCACCACCGTGACAGAAAGCACCGTAATAAACTGCCGGGCCAGCTCTGCCGCCGCAGGTGTTACATCATACAGTCCAATAATAAAATCTCTGCAGGAATACAGCGTCAGACCCGTAACGATGCCAATACACACAAACAGTCCCTGCAGAGTTACGGTATAAGCCTTGACACGGGGAATATCTCCCTCGCCCACAGTCTTACCGATAAGTACACCGGCGGCAGTACTTCCTGCATAAGTCACCACGCTGACCACCTGGAAAATGGTAGTGGCAATCGAATTGGCGGCAATTGTATCCGCCCCCAGTCTGCCAAGGATCGCAGCCTGCGCGCTCATGGCCAGGCCCCATATGCCGTTGGCAAGGATCAGAGGCATGCCCACCCGTACATAATCCCGGAACATGGTTCTGTCGATATGCAGCAGATTCTTGGGGCGCCAGCAGATCTTACGGTCCATCGCCAGTACATAGATCAGCACCACGATAAACTCCACAACTCTTGCCAACAAGGTTGCGATGGCAGCGCCTTCCACGCCCAGTTCAGGCAGCCCCAGGTTGCCGTAGATCAGTCCGTAGTTCAGCACAACATTGACCACAAGGGCAATTGCATTGACTGCAACCCCCACTCCCACGGTCTCCACAGAGCGCAGCGCGCTGAGCAGGTTGGTGGAAACGGCAAACAGCACATATGAGAAGCAGACGATCACCAGATACTTGCTGCCCTCCGCGATCACTTCCGGCTCATTGGTTAAAAGACGCAGGGTCTGTGTGGGGAAAAAGTACACCACAACCATCATAACCGCACTGAAAATGATACCCAGCAGCGTGCCGATGGAGACAACCTTGCGAATGGGCTGCAGGTCCTTTTTACCCCAGTACTGTGCGTCCAGAACGCTGATGGCTGCGCCGGTGCCCAGCATCAGCATCTGTAGCAGAAACTGGATCTGATTGACCACGGCAACGCCGGAAAGCGCAGTTTGGCTGTAGCCGCCGATCATCAAGTTATCTGCCAGATTCACCGCATAGGTAATGAGGTTCTGCAGGGCGATCACAAGAGTCATGGACAGAAAGCTTTTATAAAATTTTTTGTCCCTGACAAACAGTTTCATATTACACCTTTGCTAAGCTACGCAGCTGCTCTGCCAGATCCGTTGCCTCCCAAGGGCGGTCAGCTACACCGAAGTGGCCTTCCATGGCGGTCTTGCCGTAAATGGGACGGCGCAGCGCCAGCTTTTTGATAATACCGGCGGGAGTCAGATCACAGGTCTTCCGCAGCAGTGCGGTCAGCTCCTCATCCGGAAGCTTGCCCGTGCCCTGGGTATCCACCCCCAGGGAGACAGGCCCTGCCCCGCCGATGGCGTAGGCAAGCTGGACCTGCACGGTCTCACACAGACCAGCTGCCACCAGGTTCTTGGCCATATAACGGGCAATGTATGCGCCGCTTCTGTCCACCTTGGTGGGATCCTTGCCGGAGAAGGCACCGCCGCCGTGGGAGAAGTAGCCGCCGTAAGTATCCACGATGATCTTGCGGCCGGTAAGGCCGGTATCGCCGTTGGGGCCGCCAATGACGAAGTTGCCGGTGGGGTTGATGTGGATGCAGCGCACATCCGCGATATCAAAGCCGTAGTTCTTCAGCACGGGAGCGATCACGGCCTCACGGATATAACGGCGCAGCACATCCATGGCAAAATCTGCGCTGTGCATAATGGATACCACCACGGTATCGATGCCCTGCACCTTGCCCTGATCGTCAAATTCCACGGTTACCTGGGTCTTGCCGTCGGGACGGAGCAGATCGTTGCTTTCCACACACTGGGTCAGCCGGTTGGACAGGGCCCGGGACAGCGCTGCGGGCAGGGGCATCAGCTCGGGAGTCTGGGTGCAGGCGCCGCCGAACATCATGCCCTGGTCGCCCGCGCCGCCGACTTCATCGTTGGTGCCCAGCGCAATGTCAGCAGACTGTGTATGGATCTTACATACGATCTCCACAGTGGCAGCGTCAAAGCCGTCACCGGGAACGGTGTAGCCGATCTTGGCGATCACTTCACGGGCAACCGCGGGATAGTCCACCACAGCCTTGGTGGTGATCTCACCGCAAATCAGGCAGAAATTGGTGGTGACCATGGTCTCGCAGGCCACACGGGAATCGGGATCCTGGGCAAGGCAAGCATCCAGAATCGCATCAGAGATGGCGTCTGCCACCTTATCGGGGTGACCGCAGGTCACACATTCGGAAGTAAACAGTCTTTTTTCCATAATTTTTCCTTTCTTTCTTCACAAACACAGCCAAACCTCCCCCTCCGGAGAAGGTTTTTAGGTACAAAAAATGCACACCGGGATCCGATGTGCTTCTATCGAATCCTCATCTTTCGTCGCCGCCGGATTTGGCACCATCGTATAAAATACAGGTTGCCGGGTTTCATCGGGCCGTTCCCTCCACCGCTCTTGATAAGGCATGTATGCAATTCGTAATTATTATACACATACCGGTCAAAAAGTCAATGCTTTTTTCCTTTTTCCCCTTCTTTCGGGATAATTGTTCACAATTCCCTTGTAGACAAGCCGGAAAAAAGTTGCTATGATAGATGTACTGAATCAAGGAGTTGAGATGCTTGAAAAATCTGCGCCGTAATTTTGAACGGTTTTGTTTCCAGAACCGTTCCAAGGGCATTCCCAATCTGATGCTTTATGTCTCTTTGGGCAGCGCCATCGTCTATATAATGAGCATGTTCGACAACAGCTATACCCTGTACTACGCCCTGTGTTTTAACCGGGCGCTGATCCTTCAGGGACAGGTCTGGCGGCTGTTCACTTTCATTTTCACCTATAACGCAGGCAATATCCTGCTTACTGCCATCACCCTGCTTTGCTACTATTCCCTGGGACGCGCCATGGAAAACCTGTGGGGCACGCTGCGGTTTAACCTGTTCTACTTTACCGGCATTATACTGATGGATCTGTTCTGCATGCTCTTTGGCGGCAGCGCCGATGTGTACTATCTGAATCTGAGCCTGTTCCTGGGCTACGCAACGCTCTATCCCAATGCCCGGTTTTTGCTGTTGTTTATCATCCCCGTCAAGGCCTGGATCTTTGCACTTGTGGATCTGGTGCTGACGGTTTACGATGTATGCAATCTCTTTGCCCACGGATACGGTCTTTACAGTCTGTTCCCCCTGGTGGCCATCGCCAACTATCTGTTGTTCTTCGGCAAGGATGTGGTGAATGTGATCCCTCTGTCCTGGCGGGTCAACGCACGGCGGCTGTTTAAGAAGAAACAGGGCTCAACGCCAAAGAAAACAGGGACGATCCCATTTGCCGGTTCTTATGAGGCCACCAAGGCCACCGTCCAACAGCCTTACACCCACCGCTGCCGCATCTGCGGCAGGACAGATGTGTCCAACCCGGAGCTGGAATTCCGGTACTGTTCCCGGTGCAGCGGCTATCACTGCTATTGTGAAGACCATATCAGCAATCATGAGCATGTGGAATAAAACGCGGCTGACTTCCAAATGAAGTCAGCCGCTCTTTTATTTTCTCTTGTAAAGACACATTTCATAGCCGATGCCGTTTTCCTCGCCGGATCCCAGCACTTCTGTCAGTTCCCACTGGGGATCTTCGTCCAAATTGGGGAAGTAGGTATCGCAATCGACGGTGGTATGGACCTTAGTGATGATGGCGGTATCACAGTAAGGAAGCATCTGGCGGTACACGCTACCACCGCCAATGACCATGGCGCGCTCTGCCGTCTTGGCAAGCTCAGCCGCTTCTTCAGTGCTTTTTACCACGGTAAAGCCGGGAATACGGATATTCTGCCGGGTCAAGGCCACATTCACCCGTCCGGGCAAAGGCTTGCCGCCGGGGAAATCCGCGATGGTACGGCGGCCGGCGATCACCATAGTGCCCCGGGTCATCTCCCGGAAAAATTTCCGGTCGGCGCTTAAGGCTACGGGCTGGGTGCCGTCACGACCGATGCCCCAGTCATCATATACAGCTACGATCAGTTCCATAGTTTCTCCTTGGAATTATAGATTTTCATTAATCCCTCCGTCTGTGCTTCGCACAGCCACCTCCCTTTACACAAGGGAGGCTTTGGGTCTGCCGCTTAGATGGCCATGGGGATCTCGAAGTCGAAGGGATGGAATTGGTAGTCCTCCACCTTGAAACTGTCCTTAGTGAAGGAATAGAAATCGGTGATGGAAGGATCCAGGGTGACCTTGGGGGCATCAAAGCCCTCCTTTTCCAGCATAGCCTTCACCGCGGGAATGTGGCGGTCGTAAATATGGCAGTCGGCAATGACATGGACCAGCTCGCCTGCTTCATAGCCGGTAACCTGGGCAACCATCATCAGCAGCATGGCATACTGGCACACATTCCAGTTATTGGCGGTGAGCATATCCTGGCTGCGCTGATTGAGGATGGCGTTGATGGTGTTGCCGGAGACATTGAAGGTCATGGAGTAGGCACAGGGGTACAGATTCATCTCATGCAGATCCTGGAAATTATAGATGCTGGTGAGGATGCGCCGGGAAGCAGGATTGTGCTTCAGATCATACAGCACCCGGTCCACCTGGTCGAACCAGCCTTCCTTATACTGATGCTTGATGCCCAGCTGGTAGCCGTAGGCCTTGCCGATGGTGCCGTCATCGCCTGCCCACTCGTCCCAGACATGGCTGCCCAGATCTTCGATGCGGTTGGACTTTTTCTGCCAGATCCACAGCAGTTCGTCCAAAGCGGACTTCCAGTAGGTACGGCGCAGGGTCATGATGGGGAATTCTTCTTTTAAGTTATAGCGGTTTACCACACCGAATTTCTTCACAGTGTGTGCAGGCATACCGTCGGGCCAATGGGGGCGCACCTCCAGATCGGTATCGTAGAAACCGTTTTCCAAAATATCAATACATGTAGCGCGATAGATCTCGTCGGCTCTGCTCATAACTGTTCTCCCTTTTTTCTTTCTGTGTGAATCACGGTTTGTATATCCCGGGCGGTGATCAGCCTGGCACCCAGGGTGCCCAGTTCCGCAGCAGCGGCACTGCCGTCACTAAAGCAGTACAACGGGCTCCAGCCGTGATCCAGGTTCTTTACGGTACCGTTCCAGGTACCGCCCTTTCCCAGATCACTCTGGGCGACAAAGGTCATTTGTCCCATACAGTGGATGAATCGGTTGCGGCTCAAGGCTCTACCGGATGTGAAGTGAAAATCAAAACTGTCCTCAGCCAGGTACAGTACCCCTCGGCGGGTGGCCTGTTCCTGCAGCGAATCCGCCACGATGGAAATGACTTCGCCGCCACTGGCCAGGCAAGCCTCCTGGGCTTCTGTGTCCGCGCCCTTTGCGTTACCGGAGATCAGTACATAGCCTTCCTCCGCCGCCCGGATGCCTACGTTTCTGGCAAAGTCCCGGTTCTGCGGGTTCAGCTCCCGGCTGCCTACAAGGGCGATGGCCTGTTTGTGCAGTAAGGAGGCATCACCTTTTGCCCAGAATGTGCCGGGACTGTTGAATCCCAGGTGGCCGATGACCGCGGCGGGATAATCCGGATTGGTCATGGGGATGGGATAGCAGCCATGGCGCTTGGCGTAGCGGATATATTCCACCAGCCGTTCCCGCTCACCGAACAATCGCACCACCCGCTGAGCCATTTTGGCGTCGTAGCCCATAGCGGTCATGTCCTCCATGGTTATGGTGGAGGCATTGCGCAGCTGGGGCAATTTCTTGGAGCGCAGGATCAGCGTACGGAACTGGGACACAGACAGAGGCTTGCGGTCGGGGTCGCCCAGGCTGGATGTCAGCAGCAGGAATCCCTGCTCCCGGGCGGTCATTTGAAGCGCTTCTTGACCACGGGAGCCTTGACCTCTTCCTCGGTCAAGCTGCCGTCATCCCCCAGAAGCATGGGTTTAATCTGATAACCACAATACTTGCAGATCTCGTCCAGCTTGGCCTTCTCCGGGAAGTTGCCGATGATGGACCAGGCCACGCCCTTACGTTTGGCACGGCCGGTTCTGCCGATACGGTGGACATAGTACTCATTTTCATCGGGCACATCGAAATTAATGACGCAGTCCACATCATCCACATCGATGCCACGGGAGGCAACGTCGGTGGCAATGAGGATGGCCAGCTTGCCGTCACGGTAGCGCTGCATGGTCTTTTCCCGCTGGCTCTGGCGGATGTCGCCGTGGATGCAGTCGCAGTCGGCACCTGCACGCTTAAAATCGTCACTAAGGCGCTGGCACATATGCTTGGTGTTGCAGAAGATCATCACCCGGTCATAGCCCTGGGTACGGATCAGCCGCAAAGTAGTCTCCGCTTTTTGAAGGGGAGAAACCGTGACGCAGTACTGGTCGATATCGGGGCGATCCTCCTGCTTGGGTTCTACGGTGATCTCCACCTCGTCCCGCTGATACATCCAGGAAACGGTCATAACCTCCTGGGAGATGGTTGCGGAAAACAGACCCATATTTTTCCGGTTCTTCAGCTTGTCCAGGATCCGGGTCACATCCTTGAAAAAGCCCATATCCAGCATCCGGTCGGCTTCGTCCAGAACCACGGTCTGGATCTTGCCGAGCTGGATGTTTTTACGATTGTAGTGGTCCATAAGGCGACCGGGGGTGGCAACCACGATCTGAGGTTTCTTCTCCAGCTGCTTGGCCTGTCCCACAATGCCCGCACCGCCGTACAGCACCGCCACACGAATGCCCTGGTAGTAGGTCAGCAGGCTGCGCAGTTCATCACCGATCTGAATGGCCAGTTCTCGAGTAGGGGCAAGGATCAGTCCCTGGACGTCGGGACAATTGATATCCACATGCTCGATCATAGGAATGCCAAACGCGAAGGTCTTGCCGGTGCCGGTGGGCGCTTTGGCAAGCACATCCTTCCACTGCATAAATTCGGGGATGGCAAGCTGCTGGATGGTGGTGGGCCAGCCATAGCCTTTTTTCTCCAGCGCCTTCAGCATGGCGTCAGATAAGCCTAGATCCTGAAAAGTAATGTCACTCATTGCATCTCGTTCCTTTGACAATAAAATCTCTTTTATCATTGTAGCACGAATTCTGCAAATTGCAATAAAAAAGCTCCCGGTATAACCGGGAGCTTTTCGTTTATTAGCCTTCAACCTGAACGGTACCGTCTTCCTTGATGGTGATGGACATGCCGTCTTTGACGTAGTCCAGGAACTCGTCGCCAAGACAGTCCACAACGGGCATCTTGGCATCGGGAAGCCACACAGAGGCTACGATAGAGCCGGCGGCTGCCAGAGAGTCGATGGGCTTAGAAAACAGCATGCAGGCAGGCTGCCGTCCCATGGCGCAGGCACAGTACAGTACCAGGCCGCCGGTGGTGGAGCCGATAGTCTGGGGCAGGCACAGAGCTTTACCGGCCATTTCCTTGTTATACAGGTCAGGGTTGTTCTGGTCACCGCAGGTGGCTTTCTTGTCGCCAAACTGCAGCGCGCCCTGGAAGGATGCCAGGGTATTTAAACCACCGTGAGAAACAACGGCAGGAGCAGTCACGGTGCCGGGGGTAACGATACGGCCTTTAAATTCCTTCATATCCATTACGCTCCTTTCGTGATTCTGGCGAGGATCTCTGCCTCGGTGTAGTAGCGGGCGGTGGTGTAGGTACGCAGCTTATTGGAGGAAGTGATGACGGGCATGGACTTGCACAGGGGGTTGTTCATGTACATCAGCGGGCAAATGTTGGACAGAATGACGCCGGTAGCCTTCAGCCGTGCGGCGTACTCGGTCTTATCAAATTCCTTCTGCACTGCGGGGGCGGTGGTGAACACCGTGGGGATCAAAACCTTAGCGTTACCGGAGACCTTCAGGCCCTCTTCCACAGCAACCGTCCAATCCTTAAGCTGCTGCAGGCTCATGTGAGGGCAGCCCACGAAGCACAGCTTGGGAGCTGCATCGGGATTCTTCCACATGACGGGGTATTCTTTCTGTACCCGCTCCAACTCGGCATCGTCGATGATATAGATCTTTGCGCCCTCGGCTACCAGACCGGCTCCGTGCTCCTTGGCTTCGGGAGTCAGATTTTCAATGTGGTACAGACCCACAGCGCCGTTGGAGGCGGTGGCTGCGCCGAAGTCCTTCAGGTAGGCGCAGTTCTCGTCGTTGAGTTCGGTACCCAGCCACTGGTTCATGCCGGTGATGAAGGGAACATCCTCCATGACCTTCATGCCGATGGCGGAGCCCAACAGCTGTGCCTCGGGTTTTTTGGTGGTCTGGACCTTGACGATCCAGGTAGCCATACGGCCCTCGTCGGTGAGCAGACCGAAGTTGGGAACGCAGCCGGCGATGGAACCCATGATGTCCATGATGCCGGAGTTCCGGTTGCAGCGGGCGCCCAGAACAGAGTTGGCGTAGACAACAGCAGAGGATTCCGCCCAGCTGAGGATCTCACCCTTCTTGGGCTTATTGCCCACCTGGTCCAGATAGCAGGCACAGGTAAAGGCATCGTCGTTCATAAGGCCCAGAGCTTTCAGCTGTTCCTCGTAGGAAGCCTGCTTGGAATACATGAACTTGTTGAAGATCAGCTTCTGCAGCAGATTGGCAGGAACCTTCTTGTCCAGAGGACGGGGGTCAACAGAAAACTTTTGGGCAGAAACTGCGCCGCCGTCAATAAGCTGCTGCATCAGGTCAAACACCGGGCCCATCATTTTCAGGCCGAAGGAGGTGACCAGGTGGTTATATTCGGAAGTAACGGGAACCATCTTGTCAGCACCAAAGGTCTCGCCGTACATGACCAGGGTCTTCATGACCTTGGCCATCGTCTCGCCCTTGGAGCCGTTCAATATGGCCTGTTGTTCGTCGGTTAAATACATAATTTATCCTCCTGATAATCAGAGTTTCATAGCTACATCCCAGGCCTGCCAGATGACGGTGCGCAGGTTGCCCACCTTGCTGGCGTCGCCCACAATGTGGACATTTCTGCCCTTTTCGAATACGGGCTGGGGCTTATAGCCCACGGACATGATCACATTGTCGGCAGCGATCTTGTACTGGGTGCCGTTCTTGTCTTTCACAAGGACACCGTCATCCAGGACTTCGCACAAAGCGGTTTCCAGATGGACGGGAACTTCGTTGGCACTGAAGAAGTCACGGAGGTAGCTGGTATTGGCAAGGCATACGCCGGGAGTGGTGATGAGGTCGTCCTGCATCTCCACGATGGTAGGCTTCTTGCCCTGCAGGTACAGCTCGTAAGCGATCTCACAGCCGGTAAGGCCGCCGCCGATGATGACCACATTTTCGCCCACTTCCTTCTTGCCTAAAAGGAAATCTACAGCCTGGATACCCTTCTCGAAACCGGGAACGGGGATCCGGTTGGCCTTGGCGCCGGTGGCCACCACGATCTCGTCAGCCTCTACCTGGGTAATGTCCTTGACCTCACTGTTGAGCTTGACTTCAATGTTGGGATACTTCTTGATCTCACGGCGGTACCATGCGATGAGGTCGCGGTCCTTCTCCTTGAAGGAGGGCGCTGCTGCTGCGATGAACACGCCGCCCAGCTTGTCGCTCTTTTCATACAGGGTAACCTTGTGGCCGCGCTTGGCACATACCAGTGCGGTCTCCATGCCGCCGATGCCGCCGCCGATAACAGCGATGGTCCGCTTCATGCGGGCAGGCTTAATATAGTGCTTCTTGGACTGCATGGTCTGGGCATTGATGGCGCAGCGGGCCAGGCCCATGGTATCCTTCAGATCCTGGGTGTTATAGTGACCCTTGGAGGAGGAGAAGTTGAAGCAGCCGCTGTGGCAGCAGAAGCAGGGGCGGATGTCCTCAAGACGGTCTTCCATCAGCTTGGTGACCCATTCACCGTCGGCAAGGAACTGACGGGCAACGCCCATGCCGTCGATCTTACCCTCAGCTACAGCCCATGCGCCCACCTCGGGCTCCATACGGCCGGCGCAGACCACGGGGATGTCCACAAACTTCTTGATGTGGGCAACATCCTCCAGGTTGCAGTTCTGAGGCATGTACATGGGCGGATGTGCCCAGTACCAGCTGTCATATGTACCGTTGTCGGCGTTGAGCATATCGTAGCCGGCATCCTGCAGGTACTTGGCAGCCTTCTCGGACTCAGCCATGTCACGACCCATTTCCTTGGCATCCTCACCGGGAACGATGCCCTGGGCAAAGCCCTTTAGCTTGGATTCCACGGAGTAACGCAGGGATACGGGGAATTCGTCGCCGCAGGCTTCCTTGATAGCGTGAACAACTTCCGCGGCAAAGCGATAGCGGTTTTCAAAGCTGCCGCCGTACTCGTCGGTACGCTTGTTGAAGAATTCGATAGCAAACTGATCCAGCAGGTAACCTTCGTGAACAGCGTGGACTTACACACCGTCTACGCCTGCGTCCTTGCAGAGCTTTGCGGTCTTGGCGAAGGCTTCGATGATCTCGTGGATCTGCTCCTTGGTGATCTCGGGGCAGATGATGTCCGGTGCCCAGCGGGCAGGCTGCGCAGAGGGAGATGCCAGCTCATGGCTGGTATCGATGATGGGCTTTACGATGGCCCGGGTGAACTTATTCTTATGCAGAGGTCCCACCAGCTCGGTGATGGCCCAGGATCTGCCCATGCCGGCGGTAAGCTGGACGAACAGCTTGGCGCCGGTGGCGTGAATCTCGTCCATGAACACCTTCAGTTCTTCGAACATTTTGGGGTTCTGCCACAGCCACTTGCCCCAGAAGGTGTCACGTAGTGGTGCGATACCGGGGATGATGAGGCCTACATTGTTCTGGGCGCGCTCCAAAAACAGCTTGGCAGCTTCTTTGTCAAAATGACAGCCGCCCAGCTCAAACCAACCGAACAGGCTGGTGCCGCCCATGGGGCACATGACGATGCGGTTCTTGATCTCCACATTGCCGATCTTCCACGGGGTAAATAAGGCTTCATACTTGGAATCCATACGCTGTTACACATCCTTTATAACGATATTTGTGTATTGATATACAAGTTAAGTATAAGATATACTGTCATATCTGTCAAGGAAAAAGGACACCGTTTGACACGGTGTCCCAATCATTATTTTGCAGTCTTTTCCTTTATCAGAAAAATGGAAACAAGGGATGTAATCAGAAGGAAGTAGGGATAGAACAGGTACTGCATCAGATTAAATGCGGAGACCTGCATGCCCATTTCCGCCACAGCGGAGATTGCTACCAGCATCTGGGCGCCGTAAGGGATCACGCCCTGGAAGATGCAGGAGAAGGTATCCAACAGGCAGGCGGCACGACGGGAGCTGATGCCATATTCCTGGCTCATTTCCTTGGCGATGGGGTTGGCCATGACGATGGCCACGGTATTGTTGGCTGTGGCGATATCCATAGCGCCAACCAAGGGGCCCAGGCCCAGATACAACAGCAAAAATACGCCTATGGGCAGCAGTGCCCAGGGATTGCTTTTTTATACGCTCTCTTCTCTTTTTTATTTGATCAGATGGAAGTTGGGGTCCATTTCCGTCAGGCGGAACTCATAAGGACGCAGGATGCCCTGCAGCAGCGGCTCATAGTTGCAGCAGATGGGCATATCCCACTTGTACAGCAGCAGCGGCATGGATACCGTCTTGTCGCTCATATTGCACATAGCCAGTAGGCGCTGTCCGTTCAGCACCCGCTCATAGGCAAAGATGGAACCTTCATGCATCACGGGCCGGAATTCACCCTCCCGGAGTACGGGATGGTTCTTCCGCTTATCGATCATATACTTCCAGAAGGTATGCACGCTGTCCCGGTCACCCAAGTCATATTGGACATTGATGCGGTCGTGGTTTGCGTTGACCTTCAGCCAGGACGTACCGGTGGTGAAGCCGGCGTTCTCCCCTGCCGTCCACTGCATGGGGGTGCGGGCGTTGTCCCGGGAGGTGGTCTGGATCATCTTCCAGCACTTTTCGTTGGAAAAGCCCAGCTTCTTGCCCATAGCGTACACATTATGGCTCTCCACATCCCGGATGTCGTCCATGCTCCGGAAGTCGCCGTTTGTCATGCCGATTTCCTGCCCCTGGTAAATATAGGGGGTGCCCCGCAGGGTCATCAAAAGGCCCGCCATCATCATGGCCGCCTTATCACGGTAGTCCTGCGCGTCCGCAAACCGGGAAATAAACCGGGGCTGATCGTGATTTTCAAAGTAAAGGGCATTCCAGTCAATACCTGTCTGCCACTTCACCAGGCACTTCATCAGCTTATTGGGCTCTAACTTTTTCTTGAACCACTTGAGCTTGATCTGGTCGCACTCCATGTGCTCAAAGGCGAACACCATATCCAGTTCCTTCCGTTCCGGATCGGTCATTGCCTTGACCTGGGGGATGTCCACGAAGGAGGTCTCACCCACAGCGAAAGCGCCGTATTCATCCAGCACCTTCCGCAAACGGCGCAGAATCTCATGGCAGCCGTCTGTGTTCATGAAATGCTCCATGCCAGTAAGGGCAAAGCGGGGCCTGCCGCTATTTAGGGTGTTCTTATAGATCATATTGATGGCGTCGCACCGGAAGCCGGCAACGCCCTTATCCAGCCAGAACCGGAGAATGCTCTCCACTTCCTCCAGTACCGCAGGATTGTGCCAGTTCAGATCCGGTTGCTTTTTGGCGAACAGGTGCAGGTAGTATTCTCCTGTATCAGCAAAGGGGGTCCAGGGACACTCGCCGAAGAAGTTACCCCAGTTATTGGGCACTTTTCCCCGCTTTCCGGGACGGATGATATAGTAATCCCTGTACTTCTCGTCTCCGGCAAGGGCTTTTTTGAACCATTCGTGCTCGTCGGAGGTGTGGTTGATGACCAGATCCATAATAATGCGGATGCCCCGCTTCTTTGCCTCCGCCACCAGGGTATCAAAATCCTCCATGGTGCCAAAGTGGGGATGGATGGCCTTGTAGTCGGAAATATCGTAGCCATTATCCGCGTCGGGGCTGGGATAGATGGGAGAAAGCCACAGCGCATTCACGCCCAGATCCTGCAGATAGTCCAGCTTGGAAATGATACCGGGAAGATCGCCGATGCCGTCACCGTTTGTATCCAGAAACGACCGGGGGTAGATTTGGTAGACCACCATATCCCGGGCAAAATTCATTTGCATAGGTTCGCCTCCTGTATGTTAGCCGATGTCGTCCCGCAGGGATTCCTCCGTCCAGAAGTTTTCGTCCTCCCAAACATAGGTCCATTCAGAACGCACATTGCCGGCCTTATCGGTGTATTCTTCCATGCCATGCACCGTGAGCACACCCTGCAGCCAATAGGCTGGATGCACCACGCCGTCAGACAGGATCACCAGGCAGTTGGGTTCGTCCTCATCCATGAAGTCCTCATTGGTCATGGCAATACCGGCAGAAGTCTCCTGGGCAATGAAGAAATACAGACCGCCCGCATTGTCAATGGAAATAAAGCTGTGCTGGCTGATTCCAGGCATCACTGCGTCCTTGCTCTCCTGAGTCCACTCCGCAGTATCCAGGCGGTAGACACCGCTGATGTTCTGCGTGTTGATGGTGTAGTCATCAAGATCCAAGCCGCCGTTCAGGAATTCCTGGATATCGTCCAGGATGTCACCGACTTCATAGATCATGTCGGTATATTCGTTGCTGACTTCCTCCGTGGCAAGCTTGGGGATCTCCCAGGGTACGACGGCGTGTACCGGGTGACCCTCATACATGCCCAGCTCCATATAGTCCGGCAGCACCAGGTCACCGGTGATGTGGTAGACGGAGAAGAGAATGCTCGGCCCCTCGCCGTTGGTCTCGTAGGCCATTTTGCAGCACACCACGATACCGTTGTCCACTTTCTTCAGCAGATACCGGCCTTCCCAATCCTCCGGGAAGAAGGCGGTAATATCCTCTTGGGGCGCTTCGGCCTGAGGGGCATCTGCCTGAGGAGCGTCAGTTGCCTCCGGGCTATCCTCTGCGGGTTTTGCAGGAGTCTGTTGGGTGGTCGCGGGTTTTGTGGCAGGAGTTTCGGCACTATTCTGCTCCGGAGCGCCGCAGGCCCACAACAGCAGGGTCACAGACAGTACAAGCAGGAAAAGGATCCCTCGTTTCATAATGTTTCTCCTCTCAATTTTTCCTCATTGTATCATGTTTTTTTATTGGTGGCAACTGAAAAAAGCACTGCCGGTGGCAGTGCTTTTTTATTACGCTTTTTCGATGGCCTGGGCGAGGTCTGCGATGAGATCCTCGGCGTTTTCCAGGCCGCAGCTCAGGCGGATCAGGTCGGCGCCTACGCCGCACTCTTCCAGCTGCTTGTCGGTCATCTGACGGTGGGTAGCGGAGGCCGGGTGCAGGCAGCAGGTACGGGAGTCTGCCACATGGGTCTCGATGGCGCCCAGCTTCAGATGCTTCATGAAGGTCTCGGCAGCTTTCCGTCCGCCTACCAGACCGAAGGAGATAACGCCGCAGGAGCCATTGGGCAGGTACTTCTTGGCGACTTCATAGTACTTGTCACCGGGCAGACCGCAATACTTGACCCATGCCACCTTGGGATTGGACTGCAGATATTCCGCAACAGCCTGGGCATTGGCGCAGTGCTGCTTCATGCGGAAGGGCAGGCTCTCCAACCCTAAGTTCAGGTAGAAGGCGCTCTGGGGGGATTGGATGGAGCCCAGGTCACGCATCAGCTGGGCGGGACACTTGGTGGTAAACGCGCCGGCCAAACCGAAGCGCGCGGTGTAGGTGACGCCATGGTAGCTGTCATCGGGAGTGCACAGACCGGGGAACTTATCGGGGTACTTGGTCCAGTCGAACTTGCCGGAGTCCACGATACAGCCGCCCACGGCAACGCCGTGACCGTCCATGTACTTGGTGGTGGAGTGGGTGACGATGTCCGCGCCCCACTCGATAGGACGGCAGTTGACGGGAGTTGCGAAGGTGTTGTCGATGATAAAGGGCAGACCGTTATCATGGGCAGCCTTGGCAAAGACTTCAATATCCAGCACATTCAGGGCGGGGTTGGCGATGGTCTCACCGAACACCAGCTTGGTGTTGGGACGGATGGCTGCGCAGATCTCCTCATAAGTGGAGTCGGGGCTGACAAAGGTAGCATCAATGCCCATGCGCTTCATGGTGACGCTGATGAGATTGAAGGTGCCGCCGTAAATGGCAGAGCTGGACACGATGTGGTCGCCGCAGGAGGCGATGTTAAACATGGCGTAGAAATTGGCAGCCTGGCCGGAGCCGGTGAGCATGGCAGCGGTACCGCCTTCCATGGCAGCGATCTTGGCAGCGGTCATGTCGCAGGTGGGATTCTGCAGCCGGGAGTAGAAATAGCCGGAGGCCTCCAGGTCAAAGAGCTTACCCATATCCTCACTGGTGGCATACTTAAATGTGGTGCTCTGGACAATGGGGAACTGGCGGGGTTCGCCGTTTCCGGGCTGATAGCCGGCCTGAATGGCCAGAGTTTCCATACGCAGCTTGTTTTCCATAAGGATCACCTCGAAATCAGTTTTAATGGAAATATTGTACCCCTAAGGTTGGTTTTTGTCAATCAATAATGGAAGTACTTGTAAAAAGCAGGATAGGCATTCAAAAATGCCTGCAGCGTGGTTCTCGTGTTGCTGCCGGGGTCATTGATCGTAAAGTTGGCAGCGGTGACGCTACCGCCGGTAAAGCCGGTCACCACCACCCAGTGCTGACCGCCATAGGAATTTTTTGCGCCCAGCAGCACAGGCTTTCCCTGTCGCAGCAGTGAGAGAATGCTGTTTAAGCTGTAATTTGTAACCACAGTATAATGACTGGGCCAGTAGACGCTTCCGGAGGAAGTGTAGGTGAGCTTCTTGCTCATGGCATCGGGATAGATCGTCGTACCGGTGCGGTAGGACTCCATCATGGCAATGGCTGTGGTGGCACAGCCGATGTCCCGGATGGTCTTACCGGATGAGCCGATGGTCACATTGGCCCAGCGACTGTCGGTCTGCTTGAAGCTGGGAACGCTTAAGGATACCGCTGTGCTGCCGCTCCCGGATGCGCTGCCAGACAAATACTGACTGCTGACCCAGCCGGTCTTGATGCCGTGATAGAGGACCCTGGTCCAGGAGCCACTGGTTTTCAGCTTCAGCACCACCTCTCCCCTGCTCAGGCTGCCGACCCGGGCGTAGGATGTACCCGCGCCGCTGCGGACATTGAGGGTGCTGCTGACATTTACCGTCACCGGCGTTCCTTCCACCGGAATGATGTAATCACTATGGCAATAGCCGTACTGACCCTTGCCGTACTCCACTCTCCACCAGGAGCCGGAGCGGTCAAGGAGGGTTACATAGCTGCCCTTTTTCAGCGTTGCTACAACGGAAGAGCCGGAGGATGCCTGCGCCCGCACATTCAGCGGTGCGGAGGAAGTAGTCACCGCACCGGCATAAGAATCCATGGATGCAGCCTGGGTCGTCACAGGGAACAATCCGACGAGAATTGTTAAAATTAGGATTATTGCTATTGATTTTTTCATGAATTTCCTCGCTTTTTAGGGATTTTTGGCACTTTCGCCGCGAGGATTATACCATGAATACCCTTGTTTGAGAACACTCCAAATTCTGCCAATTCCCTATCCATGGCTGTAAAAACATGTTGCACTTTTCTCCGGTGCTGTGGTAGAGTATAAGAAAGCATTGTTAAAGGAGGTGTGGGCTTTGGATCAGGCATTGCGTCAATGCGCCGACCGGATCATCGCCGCATCCATTGCCGCCGTTCAGCCCGATGCCGCTGTTGCCCGTGCGCTGGAAGGCCGGGAGTTTCCCGGCAGAGTGGTTTTGGTTGCCGCCGGCAAAGCCGCATGGCAAATGGCCAAGGCCGCCTATTCCTGTTTGGGTAGCCGGATCGATGCCGGTGTGGTGGTCACCAAATACGGACATGTGATGGGTGAAATCGGCAATTTTGACTGCCGAGAGGCCGGTCACCCCGTACCCGATGAAAATTCCTTTGCAGGTACTCAGGCAGCCCTGGAGCTGGTGCGGGATCTGCAGCCAGAGGATACGGTGCTGTTTCTCCTCTCCGGAGGCGGCAGCGCTCTGTTTGAAAAGTCCCTTGTTTCCGGCGGGGAACTGCAGCACATCACCGGGCAGCTTTTGGCCTGCGGCGCGGACATTGTGGAGATCAACACCATCCGCAAGCGGCTATCCGCTGTAAAGGGCGGACGGTTTGCCCAGCTTTGCGCCCCCGCCCATGTGTTTACCATCATCCTTTCGGATATTCTGGGTGATCCGCTGGATATGATCGCCTCCGGTCCTGCCTGCCCCGACAGCTCCACCAAGGAGCAGGCTCTGGCCATCGCTCAAAAATATAATCTGCAGCTGTCCGTGGAAGCCTGGGCTTTACTGGAGCAGGAGACTCCCAAAGCGCTTTCCAATGTGACCACGCTGGTCAACGGTTCTGTGCGGGAGCTATGCGCCGCGGCAGCGGCGGTGTGCCGGGAGCTGGGGTATGAACCCATCGTACTCACCCACCAGCTGTGCTGTCAGGCGAAGGAAGCCGGTTCTTTCCTGGCATCCTGCTTGAAAACCCACCACGGCAGCGGCAAAAAGCTGGCATTTCTGGCCGGCGGTGAGACGGTGGTGCAGCTTACCGGTACCGGCAAGGGCGGCAGAAACCAGGAGCTGGCTCTTGCGGCGGCTGCCGGCATCGACGGACTCACCGGCACCTGTGTATTCAGCGTGGGCAGCGATGGAACAGACGGCCCCACAGACGCAGCCGGCGGCTATGTAGACTACCAAACTGCAAATACCCTCCGGGAGCAGGGCTTGGATATTTTCCGGGTACTGCAGGTTAACGACGCATATCATGCTCTTAAGAAGGTGGGCGGTCTGGTGATCACCGGTCCCACCGGCACCAATGTCAACGATGTGGCTGTGGCGCTTTTAAATGGTTAAAAAATCGGGCGGACTCCATGAGAGTCCGCCCGAAAATTTTTACTCATCCCAGCATCACGGAGAGCACGGCAACCATAACAACGATACTGATTATGATACAGATCGAATTGACCGTGCTGGACAAGCCCGCATCCTCTCCCAACTCCCGGGTGAAGCCCACCACCGATGCGCTGATGGGACTCAGTGCCAGAATAGCGAGGGTCTGGCGGACTTCCAGATCGAAGGGCAGCAGGTAGTAATACACCAGCGCCAACACTGCCGCAATCGCATAGCGCAGCACCACCACTTTGATCACATAGCCCAACTGTTCCTTATTCAGTTCCAGCTTAAAGCCTACACCGATCATCAGCATTGCCAAAAAGCCGTTGCTGCTGGCAATAATGTCCGCAGTCGTCACAATAGGGGCAGGTACGGTGATCTTCAGCAAGGAAAGCGTCAACATGACCACATAGCACATAAAGGGTACGGAGGTGACCAGCGCCTTGCACACCCTTTTGACACAGAAGCCGTGACCGCCTTTTATGGAAGATGCCACACCGTATGTGCCGCCCAGGCAAACAATGGAATTGCCCACATCAAAAACACTGGCGGTGACGACACCCATGGGTCCCAAAAAACTGGAGATAAAGGGCAGAGCGAACACGCCGATGTTGTAGCCAGGGACATTCAATATATTAAAGGCACGCTGCTCCTTGGATTTGCCGATGCTGATGATCAGAGCGACTCCCACATACAGCAAGCCTCCCAGCAGGCCCAAAAGGGACAGGGACAGCAGCGATACATTCACATCACTGGTGGCAAAATTCTTGATGACGGCAGCAGGCAGGGTGATCTTCAAAACGATCTTGGTCAGTGCCTCGAAGGTATTTTCATTGAAAAAGCCCACCCGGCGCAAAACAACGCCCAATATGATAATGGCCACAAAGCAGCCGGCACGAATCAAAAGATCCTGCATTATTTTGCCCCTCTTTCTTAGTCTGTATAGCTGACAAGCTCCTGCAGCGCCTTCCGTTTTTTGGTTCTCAGGGTCTCCCCTTCCTTGGGATAGCCCAGGGTGACCACCAGACGAACCGGCTGCTCCAAAGCGCAGACTGTGCGGATCTTCCGGTCGTCCAGCCAGCCCAGAATACAGGTGCCCAGACCCAGTGTGCTGGCCTGTGCCGTGAGATACGCCACAGCGATGCCGATGTCCATGCTGCGGTAGTCGTTATTTTTCACCTTGGCGCCCATAGCAGCAGTCTTGACATAGTTTTCCTCGGAGATTACCAGCAGCACCGGTGCCTGCGCGGCAAACTTGTTCATGCCCATACCCATGCAGGCCTTTGCCACCTGCTGTGCCTTTTCACCCCTGCAGACCGTAATGTGGTAGGGCTGACCGTTGCAGGCAGAGGGAGCAAGCCGCACCGCTTCCAGAACGGAATCCAGCTTCTCCTGCTCCACAGGTCTTGTTTCATCATAGCTGCGGCAGGATTGCCGGGTCTTTGCAATTTCCAAAAATTCCATGGGAATACCTCCAAATATAATTAAGAAAATTATACAAAACTTTCCGCTTCGCCGCAAGAGGTAAATAAAAAAAGCCCCCTCTGATGAGGGGGCTGCTGAACAAAGTGAAGCTGGGGGAGAGATCATCACAGCGTTTATAGTTGTCTCTCCCTCCGTCACGGCTTACGCCGTGCCACCTTTCTCGTCAGAGGGAGGCGTACAGAACTGAACGGTTACTGCATTTCTGCGGCGGCGTTTTCTGCCTTCAGACAGGACTTATACCGTGCAAGGTAGGTCTGGAATCCTGCCACACCCGCAGGGTCAGGATTGATGACGCTGCTCTTTGCGGTGGCAAACACACGGTTTGTCAGGTAGTCCTCCATGGTCTCGCCGGGTACCTTGTTCTTCATGTAGGCAGCCAGCAGTGCCATGCCCCAGGGGCCGCCCTCACCGGCGGTCTCCATGGCAGTGATGGGAACATTCAACGCGTCCGCCAGGATCTGCTGTCCAACACCGGGGGTCTTGAAGAAACCGCCGTGACCCAGCAGCTTATCCGACTCCACCTGCTCCTCGGTGCGGAGCATTTCCATGCCGATGATCAGCGTGGCGATAGCGCCGTTGAGCTGGCTGCGCATGAAGTTGGCGATGGACATCTTACTGTCCGGCAGACGCACCACCATGGGGCGTCCGTTTTCGGTGGCAGTAAGCGGTTCACCGGCGAAGTAGTTGAAAGAGATGATGCCGTCACAGTCTGTGTCGCCTTCCAAGGCCTTACGGAACAGTGTGGCATACAGGCTATTCATATCCACATTCCAGCCCATGGCCCTTCCGGCATCGGCTATGAGGTTCACCCACGCGTCGATCTCGGAGGTACAGGTATTGGTATGAGCCATGGCCACCGTCTTGCCGGAGGGGGTCGCCACCACATCGATCTCGGGATAATAATTCTTCAGAGGACGCTCCAGCACCTGCAGGGAGAAGGAAGAGGTGCCGGCGGAAATACTGCCGGTTCTGGGCAGTACCGCGCCGGTGGCTACCATGCCGGTACCGGCATCGCCCTCGGGAGGACAGAACGGAATTCCCGCCTCCAGCATACCGGTCTCGTCCAACAGCGCTGCGCCTTCAGCGGTAAGGCAGCCTGCCTGCTCACCAGCCCGGAGCACCCGGGGCAAAATATCTCTGATCTTCCAGGGGAAGCCGTAGGGCTTTACCAGCTCGTCGAACTGGACCAGGCGTGCAGCATCGTAATCGCCGGTACAGTCATCATACGGGAACATACCGGAAGCCTCATCCACGCCTACGGCGTAAACGTCGGTGAGTCTGGAATGGATGAACACACTCAGCGTGATCAGCTTTCCGATGTTCTTAACATGCTCTTCCCCATTGAGGATTGCCTGATACAGATGGGCAATGCTCCAGCGCTGGGGAATGTTGAACTTAAACAGCTCCGTCAGCTCTGCCGCGGCTGGACCGGTGATGGTATTACGCCAGGTGCGGAAGGGGGCGATCTGGCTGCCCTTTTCGTCAAAGACCAGATAGCCGTGCATCATACCGGAAATACCTATGGCCGCAACACGGCGCAGCGGCTGGCCAAACTTTTTTTCCACATCCCTGCGCAGATCGGCATAGCAGGCACGGACGCCCTTCAATGCATCCTCCAGCTCGTAGGTCCATACACCGTTTTCCAGCTTGTTTTCCCATGCGTAGCTGCCGGAAGCGATGGGTTGATGGTTCTCATCGATGAGCACCGCCTTGATTCGGGTGGAGCCCAGCTCGATGCCTAAAATCGTTTTCTGCAGATCCATAATACTCTCCTTTTTGGGAAAAGCCTCCCATTCAGGGAGGCTTTTCAAGTTACGAATCAGATTGCCTTTGCGTTGGCCAACAGGTAGGCCTCAGCCTCGGGATTCCACAGGCCGTTGTGAGCCTTGCAGATCTTATCCAGCTCTGCGAACATGGGATCGGTCTTGCCGGCTTCCTCAAAGTCAGCAATAGCAGTCAGGGGCAGATCCAGGTGGTTGTAGATCAGCTTCTTGCCGCCGGGGATCTTGGGCAGGTTCAGAACGGTGTCAACCACGGAGTTCAGACCGCCAATGTGGGTAACCAGAGCAGCGGGGTTCAGCTTGCCCTCGTTCATCATCTTGATGGCTTCCTTCATATCCTCGGTGTTGCCGCCGGAGGTGCCAACCACATGGGTATACAGATAATGGACATTGTACCAGTTGAAGTTTGCCTTGAACTGAGAATCGGTGGGGCCTGCGAAGAAGTTCAGACAGCCGTCGAAGCCCAGAATATCGTCAGCCTGCTCAATGACAGGACGGACAGGTGCGAAGCAGATCACATCGTCATAGGCGGTGCCGCCGGACAGCTCAGGCAGGTAAGGGGTGGCATTTTCCATGCGGGTGTTGACATAATGCAGCTCAACGCCGTTCTTTGCAGCCTCTTCCACGGTGTAGATGGAAGCGGCACGTTGCAGACGGGCTTCGTCGATGTCAGTAACAACCAGCAGAGAAGGACGGCGGTCGCAGTGGATGGCGTAGTCGATAGCGCCCAGACCCATGGGGCCTACGGATGCCAGCATTGCCATCTTGCCGCCTTCCTTAATGCCCATTTCATGGACATAGGAACCGGCCTTGGTGTGGTACATGGCGTGGAAGGTGCCGATAACACAGCTGATGGGCTCTGCCAGAGAACCGTAGAAGTATGTATCGGAGTTGTAGGGTAGCAGGCAGTCAGCCAGCAGGGTCTCGATGGGAATATTGCCGTACTGTGCGGAACCGCCGCAATACTTGTAGGAGTAGCCGGGAGCCATCTGGGAGCCCTTATAGAAGTGTGCGGGCTGGATGGAGAACTTATCGCCTACCTTGTACTTGTGGGCCCAGTTTTCGCCTACGGCAACAATGTCACCACAGAACTCATGGCCAACGATGGTGGGATTCTCAGCCACATCATTGGGAACACGCTTGTGATCCTCGCCTTCCAGAGCGGCCTTGTAGGTAGACATGCAGACAGAGTCGCAAATGATGCGGACCTGAACATCGTCAGGACCAACCTCAGGCAGCTGGATCTCGTCCAGACGCAGGTCATTCTTACCGTGGATTCTTACAGCTTTTGTATTCATGATAATTCCTCCAAATTATTTGTTTTCGTGTTCAATGAGCTTCCAGGTCGCGTCAATGAGATTCTGGAACAGGGGATTTTCCATCGCCTTGATGATAAAGCTCTGCCGGGGGGAATTGATGTCCTCACCGGAGATCTGGAACATACCATACCGGCCGCACAGGCCACGCAACCGTTCCAGCTGGGCAGGTGTATTCCGGGTGGGCATATAGGTAACCGCCTTAACGCCCTCTTCCTTCAGACATTCAAAGACATCGTCCAGATAATCGTCTTCAAACTTCTGTGCCTTCTTGTCACCGGTAACGGATTCGCCCACATCACCCAGGTAAGCGTAGCACAGGAATGCGTCGATCTCCCGGCACAGCTTGACCACATCGCAGAGCTTGGGGCACTCGTCGGTGGCATCGATAAATATCTGAGGTACAAAGGTTCCCTTAAGCATGCCAAGAACATCGTACTCATAGAAGGGGTACTGGGTATCCAGCAGCATGGTCTTCTGCTTTTCGCTGAGCTTCATGCCCAGACTTGTGAGCTTATCGATCATGCCCTGGCCCTTGCCCACCTGCTTCACCAGCTCAATGGCCAGCGCGTACATCAGGTGCCGCTCGGTAACGCCGCCGCCCTCATGGGCCATGGACAGAGGCAGAACATCCCGGTCGTAGCTAAGATCAACGCCCACCAGCGCATTGATCTTTTCGATCATTTTGCGGTTGCGCTCATGACGGGCTGCCTGGTAGGGCTTAAAGAACTCCGTCAGTACATCGATCTTGTCGTGGGGCACGCCCTGGATGGTCATATAGCTCACGCCCACCTGGTCGGGGTTGTTGGTGCGGCGACTCTCCAGACGGGTGCCGTCCATGGTGACACGGGCCTCCATACCGATGGTCACAGGAATGTCCACCAGCTTGGCTGCTTCCAGGAACTCCCGCGCGCCGGAAATGGAATCGTGATCGATGATACCGGCAGTGCACAGGCCCTCCATGCGGGCAGCGTAAACAGCCGCCGTGGGAGAATAGGGAGAGAAGGAATAGGTGGTGTGAATGTGGTTATTGATGTACTGACTCACCATGGGAGGAAATTCGGTGGTCTTCAGAACCTCACGCAGATTGGCAAGGCGCTCCTCCCGGGTGGGGGCATTCAGTTTATTGAGAATTTCAATATCGATCATCGTCTACCTCTTAGTTCAGCATGACCTGACCGCCGGTGACAGGGATAGCCTGGCCGGTCTCATACTTCTGCTCCACGCAATACATAACGGCGCGGGCAACATCGATGGGCAGGCAGCCACGGTTCATGGGGACCTTAGCCTCATAGAAGCGGCGGACATCTTCCACAGTCTTTGCGCCGGGGACCTTGCCGGCTTCCAGATACTGGACAAGCAAGCCGCGGACGGGGTCGGACCACAGAGGACCATCCAGATAGTTACCGGGACAGATGGCGTTGACCTTAATATTGTAAGCAGTCAGTTCCAGAGCCCAGGACTGTACCAGACCGATAGCGCCGAACTTAGAACCTGCGTAAGCAAAGTTCTTGTTGGAACCTTCCAGACCAGACTTGGAGGACATGGCGATGATGTCAAACATAACATTGGGGTCAGCCTCGTGCTGTGCCTGCATGATAATGGAGGCATACTTGGCGCACAGGAACAGGCCGGTATAGTTGATGGCGGTGACAAACTCAAAGTCCTTCTGCTCAAAGGAAGCGATGGGGCCGGAGCGGACAACGCCTGCGTTGGCTACCATAACATCCAGACCGCCGAACTTCTCAACCACCTGGGCTACCAGAGCAGCGACACTTTCTTCATTGGAAACATTGACAGCAATGGCGCAGGCGCGCTCACCCATCTCCGCGGCCACCTGCTCAGCCAGAGCTTGGTTCATATCAGCGATAATGATGGTTGCGCCTTCTTTGTACAGCTCCTCGGCAATACCTTTACCAAAGCCCTGAGCTGCACCGGTAACAATGGTGATCTTACCGGCCAGACGACCTGCACCTGCGGGACGATTATGGATGTTTTCCTTGGCAATTTCCTGCCACTTAGTCATGTCTACGCTCATGTTTCTGACAACTCCTTATCTGAATGTAAAATTATGTACTGGTTTGATGTTTCACAGCTCAATTTCAGCCGGACCGGCAAGGCAAAATTCAGCTGTGAATTTCCATACTTATCCACAGTTAATAATACTACAAGCACTGTGAAATTGCAAGCACAAAAGCAGGGATTTATAACGGTTCACGGTAATAAAAAACCGGCACCACCGAGGTGGTGCCGGTTGGGTTCAGTCTAAGACTATTTCAGTAACAGTTACAGATTAGTCGTAAACCAGCAGGGCGATCATGTCGTCGTCGATGTTGGAAGCGTCATACCACTGAGCACCAGTGTCAACATCAGCGATCTCCTCACCGTTGGCAGCCTTAACAGCCAGCTCAACAGCGTAGTAGCCGATCATGTAGGGATCCTGAGTAACGGAGCCGTAGAACCAGCCGTTACGAACAGCGTTCTTCTGAGCGGAGCCAGCGTCGAAACCAGCAACGATCAGGTCAGCGTACTTGCCGCCGTCAGCCAGATCCTCACCGTCGGAAACGGTGGACAGGAAGCCGGTAACAGTGCCTTCGTTGGAGCAGAACAGAGCAGCCAGGTCGGACTTAGCCAGCAGAGCGTTTGCAGCGTTGGCAACGTCAACAGCCTCGGTGGTAGCGGAAACAGCAACCTCGATGATGATGGAAGCGCCGTCAACCTTGTTAGCCCACTTGTCGTGGCCTTCAACGGAAACAGTGCCGTATGCGGAAGCCACTTCAACCATCTTGTTCACGAAACCGGTGGTACGGCCGGTAACGGAAGCGGAGACAGCGTCCTGAGACAGGACAGCGATACGAACGGGAGCGTCAGCGGTAGCAGCCTGCATCTTAGCGACCAGGTCAGCGTTCTCGCCGAACTTCTCAGCAGCGATAGCAGCTGCTGCTTCGTTGTTGGTACAAGCAGTAGCCTTAACAGCACCGGAGGTGTCGCCAGGAACGCCGGAGTCGAAACCGACAACGGGGATGCCCTTCTCAGCGCACTCGTCCAGGATGTCAGCAACAGCAGAGGTGTCCAGAGCAGCCAGAGCCATAGCAGCGGGGTTCTTAGCCATTTCCTGCTCAACCATGTTGACCTGTGCAGCGATCTCGGTCTCGGAAGCGGGGCCGTCGAAGTAGATCTCTACGCCGTAGTCAGCAGCAGCAGCTTCGGAACCGGCGGCAACAGCCTGCCAGAACTGATGCTGGAAGCCCTTAGCCATAACGGGGATGTACAGAACCTCGTCCTCAGCGGGAGCGTCAGCAGCGGGAGCGTCAGCAGCAGGAGCGTCAGCAGCGGGAGCGTCAGCAGCGGGAGCGTCGGCAGCGGGAGCGTCGTTGTTGCCACAAGCAACCAGGCCGATAACCATGACCAGTGCCAGCAGCAGAGCAATGAGTTTCTTCATTTTGTTTTCCTCCTAAAAGATTTGTTGTTATTCTAAGCGTGTGAAGAACGCGCTTATTCGGGATTATAGTGGCTTTTTGCCAAAAAGTCAACCGTCAATCAAGACTTCTTGACCTTGGAAGCAGCCTTGGTACGCTGGATGTCCAGCAGAACGGCGCCGATAACCACGATACCGGTGAAGAAGTTCTGCCAGGGAGCCTGCAGGCCGCAAGCGGGCAGACCGTTCTTCAGAACGGACATGATAAACACACCGATCAGAGTGCCCACCATGGTGCCGGAACCGCCGGCCATGGAGGTGCCGCCCACGATAACGCCGGTGATGCCGTGCATTTCCTGACCTGCGCCGGTGCCGGGGGTGATGGTGGAGTAAACAGCAGCATAGAACAGTGCAGCCATACCTACAAAGAAGCCGGACAGCACATATGCACCGATCTTCCAGTTGGAAGTGTTGATACCGGACAGACGGGCTGCTTCCTCGTTGGAGCCGATGGCGTACAGGTAACGGCCGAACTTGGTCTTGTGCAGGATCAGAGCAGCAATAACAAAGAATACTGCCAGCCAGATAGCGCCGATGGGAATGATGTCAAAGACCTTCATACGGACAAAGTAGGTCTTGAACCAGCCGCCGACCTCAGCAGATGCGGGGGGCCAGGTCTGAGCCTGAACCTTGGTGATGATGGAGCCGATACCCATGGAGATCATCTGGGAGCCCAGGGTTGCGATGAAGGGGGGCAGACCCAGCTTTGCGATCATGAAGCCGTTCAGCAGGCCAAATACAACCGCAACCACCAGAGTCAGCAGAACGCCGACCCACAGGGGCAGGCCCCATGCGTTGAAGGCGTATGCGCCCAGCAGAGCGGAGCACATCATAACAGTACCCAGAGACAGGTCGATGCCGCCGGTGATGATGATGAAGGTAACACCAAAGGCCATGAAGCCAATATAGTAAGCGGACTGCAGAATGTTTTCAACAGTATCCCAAGTGAAGAAGTTGTTGCCCACGATGGCAAACAGAACATACAGAATCACCAGAGCAGCAGGAGCCAGCAGCTTCTGCATATCCAGCTTCTTGCCGATCTTTTCAGCATTTTTAACATTACTCATAATTATTTACCCCACTTCACGCATAGTAGCATATGTCATAATTTTTTCCTGAGTAGCTTCAGAGATGTCCAGCTCACCGGTGACACGGCCTTCGCACATGACCACAACGCGGTCAGACATACGAAGCAGCTCGGGCATATCGGAAGAAATCATGATGATGGACTTGCCTTCAGATGCAAGCTGATTCATCAGCTTGTAGATCTCGCTCTTGGCGCCCACGTCAATGCCGCGGGTGGGCTCGTCAAAGATCAGAATGTCGCAGTCCCGGAGCAGCCACTTGGAGATAACCACCTTCTGCTGGTTACCGCCGGACAGGCTGCCGACTTTTGTCTTGGTGGAAGGAGTCTTGGTGCGGATCTTCTGGATGTACTCTTCAGAATGCTTGTCAGCCTTGGACTCATTGACGAAGATACCGTTGAACAGCTTGTCGATACTTGCCATGATGGTATTGTCCGTGATGGACAGGTTCAGGCACAGACCGTAACGCTTGCGGTCCTCGGACAGGTAGCCGATGCCGTTCTTAACGCCGTCCTTGGGGCTCTTGATCTTAACGGGCTTGCCGTTGATCTTGATCACGCCGGAATCCATGGGGTCAGCACCGCACAGAAGACGCATGGTCTCAGTACGGCCGGCACCCATCAGGCCGGAGAAGCCCAGGATCTCGCCCTTCTTCAGCTTGAAGGAAACATCCTTGACCTGCCAGGAGTTCAGATGCTCACACTCCAGGATCACGGGTGCGTCTTCGGGAACCGCGCTGCAAGTCTTGGGCTCTTCATAAATGGTACGGCCGACCATCATGCGCACAATCTCGGGGATGTCGGTCTCGGCGGTTTCCACTACACCGACATACTGGCCGTCACGCATAACAGTAATGCGGTCGGTAATGCGCTTCAGCTCGTCCATTCTGTGGGAGATGTAGATGATGCCAACGCCCGTTGCCTTCAGCTGACGGACAAAGGTGAACAGGTCATCGATCTCGGTATCCGTCAGAACCGCGGAGGGCTCATCCAGGATCAGAATCTTGGTGTTATTAAAGGAGAGCGCCTTTGCGATCTCAACCATCTGCTGCTTGGCAACAGACAGGGTTCTGACCTCAGCCTTGGGGTCGATGGTCAGATGGAGGCTGTCCAACAGCTCCTGGGTTCTGCGGTTCTGCTCAGCCTTATCCAGGAAAATACCCTTGGTGGACTCACGGCCGATGAAAATGTTGTCCGCAACCGTCAGATGCTGCATCAGATTCAGCTCCTGGTGCACGATGCAGATGCCTCTGTCCTGTGCATCCTTCGGTCCGTTGATCTCGATCTCCTCACCGAAAAACTCAACTGTGCCGCCATCCTTAGGGTAGATACCGGTCAGAATCTTCATCAGTGTGGACTTGCCGGCACCGTTTTCGCCGACCAGCGCCATTACTTCACCGCTGCGCACCTCCAGCTGTGCGTCGTCCAGCGCGTGAACACCGGGGAAGTACTTCTGAATTCCTTGCATCTTCAGAATAGTTTCGCCCATTCCAACATCACCTTTCTCAAAATCACTTCTTCTGCCGCTCCGGATTTTTACCGGAGATTAAGCACTTTGTAACAGGTCTTGTGCAACGCTCACAAACGCGAATCGTTTCGCTTATGCAAACCGCACTAAGCCTATGCGTAAAATGGCAGATTTATACCATTCACTACTATACTATAATAAACTTTACTAAAAAAATCAAGGTTTTTTTTACAAAACTGTATTGACAGCACAAATTTGTTTTTATATTATATTCACAGCACCCGGTAGGACAAACAGGGGTTCTATGCCCATCTTGCGCGAAACGATTCGTTTTTCAGAGGTGTACCATGGCAACGATCAAAGATGTAGCCCGTATGGCCGGCGTTTCCGTGTCTACGGTTTCCAAGTACATAAACGGCGGCAATGTCCGTCCGGAAAACGCTGAGCCCATCCGCCAGGCCATCAGCGCCCTGGATTACCGGGTCAATCCTTTTGCCCGGAGTCTGAAGACCCAGCGCAGCAAATTCATCGGTATTCTGATCCCGGAAATGACTGCCCCCTTCTACGGCAGCGTGGTCACCGCCCTGGATCGGACACTGCGGGAGTTCGGCTATCACAGCGTCATCTCCTGCTACGGTGCCAGCCTGGGTCTGGAACGGGACAACCTCCGCTTCCTGC
>JAZUMW010000054.1:0-1681 GCA_045603825.1 Faecousia sp. | reverse complement strand
AGCATCACAGCGCTCCAGAAACCCTCCGGCACAAACCGAAAGCGAAGATACAGCAGCAAAAATCCCGATGCCAGCAGCCAGGCTGTAGCCACGATGACACTTCTCCAGGCATCCCGGCGGCGCTGTGTCTGAGCCTCTTCGTTAATATTTCTTTGCATCTTCCTCTTCACCACCTTCGATCTCCTTCAGCCGCTGGCGAAGAGCAGCCAGAATACCCGCAATGATTGCAATGATCACCGCACCGTAAACCAGCAAAAAGCCCACTGCGATTATTTCACCGAAGGCTGCATCCATCAGCGGAAACAGAATCACAGCCAGATAAATGACCAGGATTCCGATAACTACCGCGGCGCAGATGATGGCACCTTTTTTCTTTCCTCTGTTAGTAGTGTCTTGCATCATCGATCTCTCCTTTCCCGATTTCCTGAATCCGCTGCAGCAAAGCCAGCACCGCGCCGACCGCCACAGCAGCGAGACATCCCACTGCCAAACCCACAAACCAGCGCGGAGGCGTTTCCTCTGGAGAGACACGGGAGGTCCAGAGCACCAGCACGATCATCCCAATCATCAGTGCCACCGTAACCACTGTTACGATCACAGGCGCCACATACCGCACCAGGACATCCTCCGTCTGTTTGTTCCGGAACATGATGCCGCCCCGTTCCATCTCCTCCATCTGCGTCAGAATCAATTCCGTATCCAGCTCACCCACCGATACATCCAGATTCTGCAGCTGGCGGCACAGCGCCATGGACTGTTCCAGATTCCGCTTCTCCCGTTCCAGGGTAATCATGTGTCGTCGCATGCCGTCGGCCACGGTGTGGGTACCCTCCAGCATCTTTCGTATCTCCTCGATGGGGACACCGATCTTGCGAAGCACCTTGATCCTGAGAAGAGTCTGCACCTCTTCTTCTCCATACTCCCGGTAGCCGTTCTCGGAATTGCGCTTTGGGTGCAGCAGTCCCTGCTCCTCATAAAAGCGGATATTCTTCTTAGTGATTCCCGCTTTTTGCTCCACTTCATTGATCTTCATACTGCTGCCCCCTTTTCTTACCATCAGTATAAACCTTCCAGAAGGGGGAATGTCAAGAACAATTTATAAAAAGACCATAATTTTCCACTCCGGACTCCGCTACATCCATTTTATTCCTTTTGCCGCTGAACCAGAGTTGCCTGACTGCATTTTCCTTGAACTCCTGCGGTCCACATTGTTCCCAAATTTGTCGAATGGACCCCGGCATCTTTCCCATTGGTATCACCCCTTCTTTTAGCACAATTCACAAAAAACCATTTCCACAGGAATATTGCCGATGTTTCTATTGACATAAATTTGTACAATTTGGTATAATGAATAAGCAAATGGAAAGGTATGCCCCGTCTGTTTTATCCTGTCGGGCGGGCCATATCCCCACCGTATATCCCGAGCAGATATCCGGCACTTTGCCGCCTCCCTGCTCTGGAAATAATACGTCTTCCAAAATTTTATATACTGAGGAGAATGTAAACATGGCAAGAATTGTTACCTTCGGCGAACTGATGCTGCGTCTGCAGCCCTACAACTACGAGCGTTTCGTTCAGGCTTCCAACGTCGAGTTCACCTTCGGCGGCGGCGAAGCTAACGTCGCAGTTTCTCTGGCAAACTACGGCATGGACGCTGCTTTCGTTTCCAAGCTGCCCGCGC
>JAZUMW010000053.1:0-2992 GCA_045603825.1 Faecousia sp. | reverse complement strand
AAGAAGTAGATGGCGTTCAGCACTGTACTGATGGCCAGAACAATAAGAGTCGGAAACAGCTTCCAGTTAGGCAAGAGCACAGCAGCCTCTGCAAACAGCAGTTTGCTGACAAAACCGGAGAACATAGGGATACCTACCATGGACAGGGATGCCACAAGGAAACCGACACCTGCCATCTTGTTCCGGTAAGCGGCACCGGTGAGTTCAAAGAAGCTGCGGCTGCCGCCGGAAACATCCGTCAGGCCGATGGCAGAAATGAACAGCAACGACTTGGTGGCACCGTGAGCCAGAATATGAAAGACCGCCGCGATCAGACCGGCTTCCGTACCCAAACCCAATCCCATATAGATATAGCCGATCTGAGCCACGGAGGAAAAGGCAATCATACGCCGTATGTCCTTTTCCCAAATTGCGCTGACAGAACCGAAAATCATTCCGCACAGGCCGAACAGGAACAGCAGGTTCAGAATGTGACTACCGGCAATGTGCTCTGCGCCAATGACCCGATAGAAGATCTTAAACAGCAGGAAAATATAGCCTTTGGACACCAAGCTGGACAGAATCGCACCTGAGGAAACAGTAGAATAGCCGTAAGCATCCGGCACCCAGGAATGGAAGGGAAACAGAGCACTCTTAATGGCAAGGCCGACCGTGATAATACCAATGGTGATCATCATGGGAACCCGGTAGGTACCCGCTGCCATAATTGCCCCAACTTGCTGCTGAATGTTCTTCATCAGCAGATGGCCTGTCAGATCGTAGATCATGCAGATACCCAAAAGCAGCAAACCGGAACCCAAAAGGCTCATGATCATATATCGTACCGCCGCTTCGATACAGCGACCGTTTTGGCGGATCATGATCAAACCGCAGGCCGCAATGGTATTGATCTCAACAAATACATAGGCAGTGAACAGGTCATTGGTGTACACCAACGCCAGCAGCGAGCTGAGAAGCAGGTTGCACAGAATGTAGTAAATGTTGTGCTTTGAGACTTCTACCTCATCGAAGAGTTTTTTTCTGCCGCCCAAAAGAGATAGCAGCATGATGATGCTGAAGAACAGTGCCATGCCTGCTTCCAGCACGCCTACCCGCAATTCATTGCCCCAAGGGGCCGGGAAGTGGCCCATCATGTAAGTATAGCTATCGATTCCGGAAGTCAGCAAATATTGCAGCAACCAGGCAGACAGAATCGTAACCGCCGTTACCATAGCGGCATTCAGCCGCCTGGCAACCTTTCCGGGGAGGACGGAGGAAAGAATCCCGGAAAACATGGATAGCATAATGCAGAAAAAGGGGACATTGCGTACCAGTTCCATTACAGTCCCTCCTCCCGCAGCCGAGCGGAAATCTCGTCAAGATCCAGCGTGTGATACCGGCGATACAGCCGGATGGTCAGCGACAGCATCAAAGCACTGACAGAAACGGAAACCACAATGCCCGTCAGCACCAAACCGCTGGGAATGGGATTGATATATGCTTCTACATCTTGGATACCGTCCACTACAATGGGAGGTTTGCGACCGGAGATATAGCCTTTTCCTGCCAAAAACAGGTAGATGGCTGTATCCATGATGTTAAAGCCGATTATTTTTTTGATCAGATTCTTCTGAAACAGCAGGTTCGCAAAGCCAATGCCGAACAGAAGCATTGCCACAGCTTCTCCCATATTGGTAAGTAAATTCCCGCCCATATCAGAAGCCCCCCTTTCTAAACAGGGTGTAGAAGGCATACATGGTGCAGGCCACCACCATGCCCACGCAGATATTCAGCGGCAGGATCAAACCGCTGCTCAAAATTGCCCCGGCTTGGCCCAAAGGAATGCCGCTCTCCAAGTGATTGGCACCGGTAAAGAAAGAATAACTTTTCGCCAAACAGTAAAAGGACAAAGAAACCAAACTGATCCGCTTGTAGGTCTTTTCCGTAAAGAACCGGTTCAGCTTTTCAAAGCCAAAGGCGTTGGCATACAGAATCAGTCCTGCGCCGATGATGGCACCGCCGGAGAAACCGCCTCCGGGCGAAATATGACCGTTGAGGATCACATAAATACCGAAGATGATGATAATGGGAAACAGCAGAAATGTAACCCTCTGGAGGATGCTGTCGTCCTTGGGTTCATAGTGTTGTTCCCGGCGTTGCTCCGCTTCTTCTTCGTGTTTTTCCTTTTTTTTATCGCTGCGCAGCAGGATCAATACCGTGCAGGTGGCGATAAACAGCACATTGGATTCACCGAAGGTATCAAAGGCACGGTAATCCAAAATCATACCGGTAACAATATTCACAGCGCCGGTATCCTGCAGGCCGTCCTCAATATACTTGGAAGCCACTTCGTTGCTGGCGGGATTGTCCGCTGCACCTACAGGAGGGAGGTGAGAAACTGCCGTCAGCAGCATCAGGATCAGTGCTAAACAGCACAAGAACGAAGCGATTTTATAGAAACGGCGAAAATTCTTATACGCCCGGTTGTGTTCGCGGTCATAGACATTTCGGATGACTGCGTTCTGATCTCGGAGATGCTCCCGGACCAAACGCTCATTTGGAATGTATTCTTGTTGCCGGTGGGTTTCCATGTTATCGCAGAACGGGTCAGCGTTGCCTCCGATCCAGCGCAGTAGCCGAGTCAAAGGTTTTTTACTATATTCTTCTTCTGGAATCGGCTTACTCATCAGAGCCACCTTCTTCCTTCATGGCATGAATCTTCTTGAGCGTTACAAAGAACAAAAGGCTTGTAACACCTGCGCCAACAGCAGCTTCTGTAATAGCCAAATCCGGAGATTCCAGCAGGATCCAAATAATGGACATAACCAGACTGTAGGACATAAAGATCAGAATGGAGTTGAGCAAGTTCTTGGAAAAGCTGACAGCAATGGCGCAGACCACCAGAAAGCCCAGTAAAATATACTCAAAAATCAGCATAACTCGTCCTCCCAGGTATCCTTCGGCAGCTCACAATGGTCCTCCAAATGTTCGTTGGTTACCACTTCCAGACGGG
>JAZUMW010000052.1:0-36741 GCA_045603825.1 Faecousia sp. | reverse complement strand
ATGTCGCCCTCGGCAACATGCAGCTCCAGTACCTTGCCGTCCTCGTCAGAGGTTTCGGTAACAGTCACTGCCTCAGGATCATCCACCAGGTTCTTTGCCATATACAGCAAAAGTTCCTTCATTGGGCTTCTCCTTTGGGGGATCTTACAGCACGCTGGCGTTCTTCAGCAGGCCGCGAACGGTGTCAGTGGGCTGTGCGCCGTTCTTGATCCAAGTCTGAGCCTTTTCAGCATCGATAGTGACAGTTGCGGGCTCGGACAGGGGGTTGTAGGTGCCGATTTCTTCGATGCAGCGGCCATCACGGGGGCTACGGGAATCAGCAACAACGATGCGGTAGTAAGGAGCCTTCTTTGCACCCATTCTTCTCAGTCTGATCTTAACCATGAGTTTCACCTCCAAGTAATTATTTCATCTATATCGCAAAGCAATTTGCTTTCAGCGAACAACATTAAAACCCGGGAAAGCCACCAAAGCCACCCATGCCGGGCATACCCTTCATGCGTTTCATCTTTTTGCCCGCTCCGGGACCGGAGAATTGCTTGATAAGGGATCTCATTTGATCAAAGGATTTCAGAAGTCTGTTGACATCCTCCACCTTTACACCTGCACCGGCAGCAATACGCTTCTTGCGGCTGGCAGCAATGATATTGGGATTCTCTCTTTCCTTGGGCGTCATGGAAAGAATAATGGCTTCTGTTCGCGCCATGGCTTTTTCATCCATCTGGACACCCTTCAGCTTTGCGCCGCCGGGCATCTGCGCAAGAATATCCTGCATGGATCCCATGGACTTCAGCTGTACCATTTGGTCATAGAAGTCCTGGAGCGTAAACTTGTTGGATTTCAGCCGTTCCTCCATCTCAGCAGCCTTTTTGGCATCGTACGCCTTTTCAGCTTTTTCGATGAGGGTCAGCACATCGCCCATGCCCAAAATGCGGGAAGCCATACGATTGGGGTGGAATGCCTCAATATCTTCCAGCTTTTCACCGATACCGGCAAACTTGATGGGCTTACCTGTGATCGCGCGAACGGACAGCGCAGCGCCGCCTCTGGCATCGCCATCCAGCTTACTGAGCATGACAGAGTCAATATCCAGCCATTCGTTAAAGCGCTGTGCGGCATTTACCGCATCCTGGCCGGTCATGGCATCCACAACCAGCATGATCTCGTCCGGCTTCACAGAAGATTTGATATTCTTCAATTCTTCCATCAGTGTCTCATCAATATGCAGACGGCCGGCAGTATCTAAAAATACCATATCATGGCCATGCTGACGGGCATAGAAAACAGCTTCTTTAGCTGTCTGAACGGGATCATTCTGTCCCTTTTCAAAGACGGGAATATCCAGCTTTGCGCCGCAAACCTTTAACTGCTCAATAGCAGCAGGACGGTAAATATCGCAGGCAACCAGCAGCGGACGCTTTCCCTGGCGCTTCATAAGTCCTGCAAGCTTACTTCCGTTAGTCGTCTTACCTGCGCCCTGCAGACCCACAAGCATCACAACCGTAGGCCCGTTGGGATTGATGTTGATGTGCTTGGCATCGGAACCCATCAGCTTTGTGAGCTCCTCATCCACGATCTTAATGATCATCTGTGCGGGACTCAATGCTTCCAGAACATCGCTGCCCACGCAACGCTCGGTAACCGACTTGGTGAAGTCCTTTACCACTTTATAGCTTACATCCGCTTCCAGAAGCGCCATGCGGATCTCACGCATCGCTTCTTTTACATCGGATTCCTTCAGGCGGCCTTTGCCCCTAAGCTTTTTAAAGGCAGCAGAAATTTTCTCGGTCAATCCTTCAAATGCCATTATTTACTCCTCAAGCGCCTGCACCAACACAATGATCTGCCGGGCAAGAGCGGAGACCTCCACGTTGTCCTGTTTTAACAGTTCCTGTGCCAGTTCACCGATTTTTGCAGCAGCTTTGCGGCAGGACAGATCCCGGTGAACACAACCGGTCTTATCTTCCATATTCTGCAGCAGCGCCTCTGCCCTGCTGAGATTATCATGCACACCCTGGCGGCTGACCTGCAGTTCCTCTGCGATCTCAGCCAGAGACAAGTCCTGATTATGACGCAGGTCAAAACACATACGCTGGCGCTCTGTAAGCAGTTCACCGTAGTAGTCAAAAAGCAATGTCATCTGTAATGCGTCCATAACCGGCCTCCTATGTCAAGGTGTTTTCCTTGACGCCTGGCATATCATACACTATCATGATTTATTTGTCAAGTATTTTTCCTTGACAGTTTAAAATATTTTATACCATTTCGATAGTTCTGTAGTTATTACAAAGCCGAGACTTTCATACAAACGAATCGCCTTCTCATTGGTGGACGCTACTTCCAGAATCATTTGTTCGCCAAATAGCGCATGGTTCAGTGCGCGTACGACATCTTTCCCCGCACCGGGTTTTAAAGAAGTAACAAGTTCAACGGTCTCATCGGCCGCAATTCCGATACCCAGCAGATCCCCGTCTCTGTGAATGAAATATCCGTCCCCCCGCTTCAGCATAGCGTCTGCATCGGCTTGTGTCATATATGCAGCATTGGGGATATGCCGCATTTTATCTCTATATATCTCCAACCATCTGTCCAGGGTCTTTTCTGTGACCGGAAATACTGCTGCATCTGTCTCATCAATTCGATCCCGTGGACAAGCCATTCGTAAAATTGAAGTGTGGTGGGGATAGCCAAGTAAAATTTCATGCCCGGTGGCATAAATATTGTCCGCACCGGCAGCCCGGCAGAATGAAACGCACTCATTAACAAACTCCTGAGGGCTGCTCGCCGACTCTATCCGAACATAAGCAATCTGTGTATAGGGAACATCTTTTAAAATCAAACTGCCTACTCCAAATTCTGTTGCAAATACAGGTATATTCTTCATAAGTTCTCACTTCCTCATGCTTATCATAACATACACATGTGACTTCGTCCACTTAATATTCATCAAGATATATTGCATTTGTTACCAAAACAACACCCAATTTCCAAAATATATGGCGATTACCTCCAAAAAAATGCAATGATAGTATTTTCAGCTTGATTTGTTGAAACAAATCTGTATAATGAGAGCGAGATTAATTGTGCAGAAAGGAGGTTCGTTCCATGAAGAAGATCATCTGCAAGAAGGAATACGATACCGAAACCGCTACTTTGATCAAAAAGTACACTGTCGGTTATTTCGGAGACCCCGCCGGTTATGAAGAGATTCTGTTCCAGACTCCTGCTGGTCTGTATTTCCTGTACGTACACGGTGGCGAGTCTTCTCCCTACCCCGCAGAAGACATCCTTCGCCTGGCAAAGACCAAGGTAACCGATTGGATGGAGAATCACTAATTACATAAAAGATAAGGAGGCAGCCATGCTGCCTCCTTTTTCTTGACAGATATGGTATCCTATATATAGAAACTATGCTTATGACTGGATGATTTTTATGAAAAGAATTGCCCTATCCCTGGTGATCATTCTCATATTTTCCATGCTCACCGGCTGCAGCTTTACAGGCAGTGAAGTTCAGATCGCCGCGACTACGCTTCCTGTTTATGAGTTCACTTCCATACTGTGTCAGGGCACGGATATTACTGTTGGCAGACTTATTGCGGAAGAGGTCTCCTGTCTGCACGATTACACACTGCAGGTTTCGCAAATGCGTATGGCAGAGAGCGCTGATGCCATTATTATATCCGGAGCAGGTCTGGAGGATTTCTTAGAAGATCTTTTGAATGGGTCCAAAACTGTTGTCGATGCTTCCACCGGCTGTCATATCCACGACGGCGAGCATGATCACGAGCACAACGGTCACAGCCACGATGAGGATCCACATATTTGGCTTTCTCCAGAAAATGCCAAAATTATGGTTGGCAACATCTGCACTGCACTCAGAGAATTATACCCTGCGCATATATCTGTATTTAACAAAAATGCTGACAGTCTGTTTCAGGAGCTGGATGCGCTGCAGTCCTACGGTGAACAAGCGTTTTCTCAGCTCTCCTGTCGGGAGCTGGTGACCTTCCACGACGGTTTTACTTATTTTGCCGAGTCATTTGACCTTACAATATTAAAGGCTGTGGAGGAGGAATCCGGCAGCGAGGCATCGGCATCTGAATTGATTGAACTGATTGAGCTTGTGGAAACACATCATCTTCCCGCGGTTTTTACCGAAAGAAATGGTAGTCCTGCTGCCGCAGAAATTATTAATCACGAAACCGGTACAGAAATTTTCACACTGGATATGGCCATGTCCGGTGACAGTTATTTTAAAGCTATGTATCACAATATCGACACAATAAAGGAGGCATTGGAATGAATCTCGGTTCACACGGCGGTTCCTGCGGGCATTCCTGTTGCCTGCGTATTCAGAACCTTTCCGTAAAACTCGGTAATGATGCCATTTTAAAGGATGTCAATCTGCATGTTCATTGTAGCGAAATGGTTGCTCTCATTGGCCCCAACGGAGCAGGCAAGAGCACTCTGCTAAAGGCTATTCTTGGAGAAAGAGACCACGATGGTATCATCTCCTTTTCCATACCCGGTCAAAGAAGCCGGAAAGCAAAAATCGGTTATGTGCCGCAAAGTCCTACATTTGATCCCGGCGATCCCGTAACTGTTGCAGACCTCTTTGCCAGCTGCATGAGTAAGCTTCCCGCATTTCTGGGTCTGACGAAAAAAATGCGTGAAATAATTACAAACTGCCTTTCCCGGGTACACGGTGAGGATCTAATAGACAAACGGGTGGGTACACTTTCCGGCGGCGAGTTGCAACGTGTATTGTTGGCGCTTGCATTGGAACCGGTACCAAATATTCTCATTTTGGACGAGCCCCTGTCCGGTGTGGATGTAGAAGGTATGGAGACGCTCATGGATATGCTGGACGAAATACGGCAAATCTATGATCTTTCCATTTTGATGACGACCCATGACTTTGCACTTCTGCCCCAGTATGCGGATCAGGTAGTTTTGATCGATCATGGTATTGTACGCCAGGGCACTCCGCTTGAAGTTTTCGGTTCAGATGAGTTCCGTCAGGTCTTTCACCGGAAAGGAGGCGTTCTTTGATGCAGTTTTGGTATGCATTTTGCGAGTTCATTCCTGTTGAGATGCTTCATTGGGATTTCATGAAAAACGCCTTGCTGGCAGTTTTGCTGATGGCACCATTATTTGGATTGACTTCCACTATGATCGTAACCGGGCGTATGAGTTTCTTCTCTGATGCTTTGGGGCATTCCGCTTTTACCGGCATTGCTATCGGCTGTATCTTTGGAATCGCGGCACCAACATGGGTAGCAGTTATTTTTTCTGTTGTCTTTGCTTTGTTGTTCTCCTTTGTACGCAGCCGCAGTAATCATGCGGCAGATACACTGATTGGTGTCTTTTCCAGCGGAGCTGTTGCTCTGGGTATTTTTATTGCAACCTTAGGTGGCGGTAGCTTTACCAAATACAACAAATATCTGATCGGCGACATACTCTCTGTTACCCCCGCAGAGATCGGCTTGCTGGCTCTGGTGCTTTTGGGCGTTATTATCTTCTGGATCACTTATTCCAACCGGTTGACATTGACTGCTATCCATCCCCAGCTGGCATCTTCCCGCGGAATTCGTACCGGTTTCACACAGACCGTCTTTACTGTCACCATAGCCGTTATTGTAACGCTTGCGATTTCCTGGGTCGGACTGCTGATTCTGAACTCTCTGCTGGTGCTGCCCGGTGCTTCTGCACGGAACATTTCCAAAAACTTAAGGCAGTACCACGCCTTTTCCGTTCTGTTTGCGTTTATTTCCGGTATAAGTGGTTTGTGTATTTCCTATTACCTTGGATCATCCTCCGGTGCCGCAATTTCACTGGTATTGGTTGTGATCTTTACTGTTTCCTTCTGTTTTAGAAAGGCAAGGGCTTAACATGGAAAATGCTGAAATTAAGGTCATTGCAAAAATGCGAAGCGATTTCCCTGCGAAATTTGGAATCCCTCGGCAGAGTGGTCTGGTGGATTCTCTTCATTCCACCATCGTGTTTGAACCGGAGTTCAGAAATCCGGACGCTTTGCGGGGATTGGAAGGCTTTTCCCATCTGTGGGTCATCTGGCAGTTCTCTGAGGCGGTCCGACAGGGCTGGTCCCCCACAGTGCGTCCTCCCCGGTTAGGCGGAAATACCAGAATGGGCGTGTTCGCCACCCGTTCCCCCTTCCGGCCCAACAACTTAGGCCTGTCCAGTGTCAACATTTTAGGGTTGGAGCACACGCAGGAGCTTGGTACCGTTATCCATGTGGCGGGTGCTGATCTCATGGATGGAACTCCGATTTTTGACATCAAACCATATATCCCTTACAGCGACTGCCATAGTGATGCCACGGGTGGCTTTACAGACACCGCTGACCAGTTTCTTTTGGAAGTAGACTTCCCACCTATTTTACTGGAAAAGATTCCTCACGCCAAGCGCCAGTCCGCTGTGGACGTTTTATCCCATGATCCACGCCCGTCATATCAGCACAATGCAGACCGTATTTATGGACTGACATATGCAGGCTTTGATATTCGTTTTACAGTCTGCGAAAATACTTTACATGTGAAAGAAGTTACCGCAGTATGATGATTGATTTTCATACCCATACTTTTCCGGAAAAAATTGCAGCCCGTGCTCTGGCGCGCATGCAGTCCATGTGCCACAATGCCGTATTTAATGACGGTACAGCTGCAGCGTTGAAAAAATCCATGGTTTTAGCTGGTGTCACCTACAGTGTCGTCCTGCCTGTGGTCACCAATCCTGACAAGACGCCGCACATCAACGATATTTCCATCAGTCATTCTTCTGAAGACGGTCTGATTTATTTTGGTGGAATCCATCCGGATTGCGAAGACTACTATAAGGAATTGGGTCGCATCCATGATGCCGGGATCAAGGGGATCAAGCTTCATCCGCTGCAGCAAGGAACGGATATTGACGACATCCGGTATCTGAGAATCCTGCAGCGATGCGGTGAGCTTGGTCTTATTGTCGTTTTACATTCCGGTGCAGATCCCGGATTCCCGGGTGAAGAACGGTGCAGTCCGAAAATGATCCGTTCCGCGTTGGATCAGGTGGGTCCTGTAAAGTTGGTTGCCGCTCACATGGGCAGCCTGATGTATTGGGACACCGTTCCGGAGTACCTTTTGAATACGGGTGTTTTTATCGACACTTCCTTCGCTCTTGGAAAAATGGCACAGACAGAGGAGCTGTTTTACACGGAAGAGGAGCTCCAGCTTCTTAACGAGGAGGATTTTTGCCATTTAATTAATCTGTTTGGTAAAGAGCGCGTTGTATTTGGATCAGATAGTCCATGGAATCGGCAGTTTTACGCCAGAAAGCAGATCGACATCCTGCCTCTGAGCCAGGATGTCAAAGATCATATTTACTATAAGAATGCATGCAAGCTGTTGGGATTAAAGGAAACGGAGATCTAAAATGAACATTTTAATTTGTAATGTTGGTAGTACTTCTTTAAAATATCAGCTTTTTGATATGGATGCAGGCGAAAAAGTACTTGCTTCCGGCGGTGCTGAACGAGTTGGTGGAGCGAAGAGCCTGTTCTACCATAAGAATCATCTGACCGGTGAAAGTATCCGTGCGGACGCGGTATTCCCCACCCACAGTGAAGCGATCAGCGCAATGCTGGAGCAGTTGTTGGCCGGCTGTATCTCCTCCATGGATGAGATCAGTTGCGTCGGTTTTAAAGTTGTACACGCAAAGGGCGTTACCGGTGTTCAGTATCTTACCGAAGATGTATTGAAGGCAATGACTGATTTTAACTCTGTTGCCCCTGCACACAATCCTCCTTATATCGCTGCAATCCGCCAGTTCAAGGCACTGATGCCCAATACGCCTATGGTCGGTTCCTTCGAAACAGCCTTCCATGCACAAATGCCTCCCGAAGCATACCTCTACCCTATCCCCCTGGAATTGAGCAAAAAGCACGCCATCCGTCGCTACGGTTTTCACGGTGCTTCACTGGAATACCTGTCTACCTGGACAGCTAAAGAAATGGGCCGGAATGACTTAAAGATCGTGTGCTGTCACCTGGGCGGCAGCGGCAGTCTGTGCGCTGTCAAGGATGGAATCAGTATTGATACGACTATGGGTATGGGTCTGCAATGCGGCGTACTGCAAAATAACCGCATCGGTGATATGGACCCGTATATCATTTTCCATCTTGTGGAAGAATGCGGCATGGAACTCAACGAAGTTAAAACCATGCTGCAGACAAAAAGCGGTCTTTATGGTATGTCCGGTGGTATTTCCAATGATCTGAGGGATATTCAGGAAGCAGCCGAAGCCGGTAATGAGGACTGTCTGAATGCAGTAAAGGCTTATGCATATGGCATCAAGAAATATATCGGTGCATACACCGCAGCAATGGGTGGCGTTGATGCCATTGTTTTTGGCGGTGGTATTGGCCGTAACAGCGCCACTGTGCGTGCCGCATCTTTGAGCGGTTTGGAATGTTTCGGTGTTGTTCTTGACGAGGAGAAAAACCGCAGTCCTAAAGGCGGTGACGATATCTCTGCTGCAGGTAGCCGGGTTCGAATCTATGTTGTTGATACAAACGAAGAAATTATCGTTGCCCGGAAGGCACAAGCTCTGCTGGAGGAAGCCGGAAATGCCGAATAAGTCCAGAATACTGTTGCTCGTTTCTGTTCTTCTGATTACTGTTTTGGTTGCTTGGGTCATTTGGGGTAACACAGCTTTGGAGGTGACCGAGTACACCATAACCAACACAAAAATTCCGGAAGAATTTTCAGGGTATCGGATTGTACAGGTTTCTGACCTGCATAACGCACAAATGGGCCGCAATAATCGAAAGCTTCTTGTAACGCTGGAGCATGCTGAACCGGACATCATCGTCATCACAGGAGATTTGATTGACTCCCGTAAAACGGATCTCAATATCGCTTTACAGTTTGCGAAGGATGCCGCCAAGATTGCGCAGTGTTACTATATAACAGGTAATCATGAAGCACGGGTAGCAGAGTACAGCACACTAAAGGATGCACTGAAAGAAATTGGATTTACGGTACTGGATGATACTGCACACCCCCTCATGTATCAGGGGTCAAGTATTACACTCATTGGAATCAATGACCCCAGCTTCCAAACAGACTACTTATTAGGGAATGAAGAAGCGGTTATAAAAGGCACACTAGATTCTATAGATTTTGATGAAGATACTTTTCAGTTGCTTCTGTCTCACCGGCCTGAGTTCCTGCCTGTTTACGCAGAATACGGATTAGATCTGGTCTTAAGCGGTCATGTTCATGGCGGACAGTTCCGGATACCCTCCGTCGGCGGTTTGTATGGACCGAACCAAGGACTGTTTCCGGAATACGATGCCGGGCTTTATAAAGATGAAAATACAACAATGATCGTCAGCAGAGGAATTGGAAACAGTCTGTTTCCTTTCCGAATCAATAACCGTCCGGAAGTAATCGTTATAACACTGGATAATGAATAAAAAAGGCGTGCATAAGCACGCCTTTTTTATTTACCATATTTACTTAAAATACTTCACAGCTGCCTCAAACATACGAATATCGTAGTTACCGGGAACATTCTGATAACAGCCGGCGCTGAAACGCTCACTGTGACCCATCTTACCAAACACTCTGCCGTTGGGAGAAGTAATACCCTCGATGGCAAACAAAGAGCCGTTGGGATTGAACGCTGCATCCATCGTGGGTTCACCCTTCAGATCCACATACTGAGTGGCGATCTGACCGTTTTCTGCCAGCTGCAAAGCCAGCTCCTCAGTTGCAAAAAAGCGGCCTTCACCATGAGAAATGGGAACATTGACAATGTCGCCTACATTCATCAGACTCAGCCAGGGAGACTTATTGGATGCGATCCGGGTGCGAACGATCCGGCTCTGGTGACGTGCAATGGTGTTAAAGGTCAAGGTGGGACAATTTTCATCCGCATCGATGATCTTGCCATAGGGCACCAAGCCCAATTTGATCAATGCCTGGAAACCATTACAAATACCGCACATCAAGCCATCCCGCTCATCCAGAAGCTTTGTCACCTGTTCCTTAATGGCAGGGTTCCGGAAGAATGCAGTAATAAACTTGGCAGAACCATCAGGTTCATCACCACCGGAAAAACCACCGGGAATGAAGATCATCTGACTTTCGGAAATCTTCTTGGCAACGGTTTCAACGCTGCGGACCACATCATCTGCAGTCAAATTGCGAATTACCACGATCTCAGCATCACCACCTGCACTGATAACCGCACGGGCAGAGTCATATTCGCAGTTGGTACCGGGGAAAACGGGGATCAAGACCTTGGGTTTAGCAACCTTTACCGCGGGAGCAGCAACTCCTGTTTTGGAGCATTCAAATGCAGCGATCGGCTTATCCGTCTCTTGTGTCTTGGTAGGATAGACATTCTCCAGCACAGCAGTATTCAGTTCATACAGTTCAGCAATAGAAACGGACTCAGAACCATAGGTGATGGTTTCATCAGCAGTGGTCCAGCCGATCAACTCAGCACCTTCGATCTCCTCAGACAGCTCCGCAATAATCATGCCATAGGCAGGACCATACAGCAGAGCAGCTTCTGGGTTGGACTTAAAGCCGATGGAATTACCAAAGGACATCTTCATAACACCTTCTGCAATACCACCGCCGTCCACAGCCCAGGCAGCTTTTACTTTTCCGGACTTGCACAGAGCATGGAATCCTTCCCAGGATGCCTTCCAACCTTCATAATCATCCAAAGCGCAAGATCCAAATTTGTAAACAGGGTTACCTGCTTCCTTAAATTCATTGGAAATCACATCACCTGCATTAATCGGTGAAATTGCAAAGGAAATAACCGTAGGCGGAACGTCCTTATCCAGGAACGTGCCGGACATGGAGTCCTTACCGCCAATGGCTGCAGCATTCAGACCAAGCTGTGCCTGCAGGGCACCCAACAGTGCCTGGAAGGGTTTGCTCCAACGGGCAGGCTCATTCCGCAGCTTCTCAAAAAACTCCTGTAATGTTAAGTAAACCTTCTTATAGTCAGCACCGGCGGCAACAATTTTAGCAACAGAGGAAATGATGCTGGCCTGAGCGCCGATATAAGGATCAGCAGCCAGCAGGTCCGGATCGCAGCCCCATCCAAACAGGCTTGCCTGTTCTGTCGTCTGATCGGGCAGCACAGGGAATTTGGCTGCCATGGCCTGCGTGGGCGTAGACTGGTTCTTTCCGCCGAAAGGCATCAGTACGCTGCCTGCGCCAATCGTTGCGTCAAAACGCTCTACAAGGCCACGCTGAGAAGCAAACTTCAAATTGGACGCAATAGAACGGAGATCATCTCTTACGCAAATGCCCATAGGCACGTTCCGTTCAGCTACGGTAACATCAACATGCTTTACAGCACCATTGGTGTTCAGAAAATCACGGCTCAGATTTGCAATCTCGTTTCCCTTCCAGGTCATGACCATGCGAGCCTCTTCAGTGACAACCGCAACACGGTAGGCTTCCAGATTTTCCTCTTCTGCAAAGGCAATAAAAGTATCGGCATCCTGTGCCTCAACCACGACTGCCATTCTCTCTTGAGATTCAGAGATAGCCAGTTCTGTTCCATCCAGACCGTCGTACTTCTTACGAACAGCATCCAGATCGATCCGCAATCCATCGGCCAACTCACCAATAGCAACGGAGACACCACCGGCACCAAAGTCATTACAGCGCTTGATCAGTCGGGTAACCTGGGGATTCCGGAACAGGCGTTGGATCTTCCGTTCCTCAGGTGCATTTCCCTTCTGAACCTCAGACGCCATAGTAGTCAGAGACTTCATATTGTGGCTCTTGGAAGAGCCAGTTGCACCGCCGATGCCATCACGACCGGTACGGCCGCCCAGCAGCACGATTACATCACCGGGTGTAGGACACTCACGACGGACATTATAAGCGGGCGCAGCAGCTACAACAGCACCGCACTCCAGGCGTTTGGCAATATAACCTTCATGGTACAGCTCAGCAACATGACCAGTAGCCAAGCCGATCTGGTTACCGTAAGAGGAATAACCGGCAGCCGCAGTCTGGCACAGCTTACGCTGGGGCAGTTTGCCGGGAAGGGTTTCACTCAAAGATTTTCTGGGATCACCGGCACCGGTAACACGCATGGCCTGGTGAACATAGGCACGACCACTGAGGGGGTCACGGATGCAGCCGCCGATACAGGTAGCAGCACCGCCAAAGGGTTCGATTTCGGTAGGATGGTTATGGGTCTCATTCTTGAACATCAACAACCAATCTTGATCCTCGCCATCTACAGTGGCAGTAACATGGATAGAGCAAGCATTAATTTCTTCGCTTTCGTCCAACTCAGGCAGCAAACCCCGCTTCTTGAGTGTCTTGGCACCAATAGTAGCAATGTCCATCAAGGTTTGGGGACGGTCAGCAGCCTTTTCTTCACCGTACACCTCGAACCGAGCATCCAAATACTGCTGGTATGCTTTAACAATCGCAGCATCATGGATCTGAATATTATCCAGGTGTGTAGAGAAAGTGGTATGGCGACAATGGTCAGACCAGTAGGTATCTACCACCCGAATCTCGGTGATGGTGGGATCGCGGTGCTCTTCATCTCGGAAATAATTCTGCAGGAATTTCAGATCGTCCAGATCCATTGCCAAGCCCAAGCTGTCCAGCAGGGCAGACAGGCCAGCATCATCCAGAGAAATAAATCCGGTTACTGTGGCAACAGTCTGAGGGGCTGCATATTCAACAGCCAGTGTTTCAGGCAGTTCCAGAGAAGCCTCGCGACTTTCCACGGCATTGATCACATGCTTCTTGATTACAGCAATATTCTCCTGGGTCAACGCGCCGGACAAAACATATACCTTTGCGGTACGGATGGTGGGACGGTTACCCTGAGAGATGATCTGAATACACTGGGCAGCAGAGTCAGCCCGCTGGTCGTACTGACCGGGCAGCGGCTCTACCGCGAAAACGATCTGTCCTTGAGGAACGTCATAGCTTACATCATCCACCTGGGGTTCGGAGAAAACCGTATTAACTGCATAAGAGAACAAAGACTGATCGATATTCTCAGCATCATAACGGTTCAGCACACGAACAGATTCCAGAGCATCGATGCGCAGGAAATCGCGAATCTCACGCAACAGGCTGTCAGCTTCGTGAGTCTGCCCCGCTTTCTTTTCTACGTATACGCGATAAACCATATACGGACCTCCTTATTTATTGGCGGCCAGCGCGCGCTGACCAATATCGCGGCGATAAAAGGCATTATCGAAATGTATGCTTTCCACCATGGCGTAGGACTTATCAATAGCATCCTGCAGTGTATCTGCAATAGCTGTAGCACCAAGGACACGACCACCGTTCGTCAGCAGTTTACCGTCCTTAGAGGCAGCACCTGCCACAAAGACATTGTCCCAGATCTCCTGGGGAATGGTCATTTTATATCCTTTTTCGTAAGAAACGGGATAGCCCTTCGAAGTCATAATAACACAGCATGCATTTTTATTGGAAAACTTAACTTCTGTTTCAGCCAATGTGCCGTTGGTAGTTGCCTGCATAACGGTCAGAAGATCACTTTCCAGCAAAGGCAGAACCACCTGCGTCTCCGGATCACCAAAGCGGCAGTTGTACTCAATGACCTTAGGTCCGCTAGGAGTGAGCATCAAGCCAAAATACAAGCAGCCTTTAAAGGTACGGCCTTCTTGATTCATAGCGTTCATAGTAGGCAGGAAAATCTTTTCCATACACTCCTGTGCAATAGCATCCGTATAGTAGGGGTTTGGCGCAATAGTGCCCATACCACCGGTGTTCAAGCCGGTGTCGTTGTCCCCTGCCCGCTTATGGTCCATGGAAGAAACCATGGGTTTGACACAGTTACCGTCGGTAAATGCCAGGACGGATACTTCAGGGCCGGTCAAGAACTCTTCGATAACGATCTGGTCACCGCTTTTACCAAAGACCTTATCTGCCATCATGGAGCGAACAGCCTCCATAGCCTCTTCTCGGGTCATGGCAATAATAACGCCTTTACCCAGTGCAAGACCGTCTGCCTTGATAACCGTAGGAATAGGGGCCTTTTCCAGGTAAGAAAGTGCAGCGTCCATTGCGGTGAATACTTCATAGGCAGCAGTGGGAATGCCGTATTTCTTCATCAGGTTTTTGGAAAAAACCTTACTGCCCTCAATGATCGCAGCATTTGCACGGGGTCCAAAACAAGGAATTCCCTTTTCTTCCAATGCGTCCACGCAACCAAGAACCAGAGGATCATCCGGTGCAACTACAGCATAATCGATGTTGTTATCACAGGCAAACTTGATGATATTGTCAATGTCCTTAGCGCCAATGTTAACACAGGTTGCGTCCTTTGCGATGCCGCCATTGCCGGGCAAAGCAAAAATTTCAGTCACAGCGGGATTCATTTTCAGTTTTTTGATGATGGCATGCTCTCTGCCGCCACCGCCAACGACCATTAATTTCATCCGGGAACCTCCTCTTAGTGATGGAACAGACGCATTCCGGTAAAGGCCATTACGATCCCTTTCTTATCGCACTCCTCGATGACCAGATCGTCACGAATAGAGCCGCCGGGTTCAGCGATATACTTCACGCCGGAGGCATAAGCGCGCTTGATGTTGTCGCTGAAGGGGAAGAATGCGTCGGATCCAAGGGTAACATTCTGCCGGCTCTCCAACCATGCTTTTTTCTCTTCTGCAGTCAGCGGTTCGGGCTGTTCGGTAAAGTAGTTCTGCCAGATCCCATCTGCGCAGACATCTTCTTCATTGCCGTTGATGTAACCGTCGATCGCATTGTCACGGTTGGGGCGGCCCAAATCATCTCTGAAAGGCAGTGCCAGAGTCTTGGGATGCTGACGCAGGAACCAGGTATCTGCCTTGCTGCCTGCCAATCTGGTGCAGTGAATTCTGGACTGCTGACCTGCACCGACACCGATGGCCTGACCGTCAACTGCATAGCAAACGGAGTTGGACTGAGTATACTTCAGAGTGATGAGGGCAACGATCAGATCAATCTTAGCACTCTCAGGAAGATCCTTGTTTTCGGTAACGATGTTCTTCAGCAGATGCTCACCGATCTTGAAGTTGTTGCGACCCTGCTGGAAGGTGATGCCATAAACCTGCTTGTTCTCAGCCTCAGCAGGAACGTAATTGGGATCGATGGCTACCACATTGTAGCTGCCCTTACGCTTGGAACGCAGGATCTCCAGAGCCTCATCGGTGTAGCCGGGGGCGATGACACCGTCAGAAACCTCACGTGCAATCAGCTTTGCAGTCAGCGCATCACAGGTATCACTCAGTGCCACCCAGTCACCGAAGCTGCACATACGATCAGTGCCACGGGCGCGTGCATAGGCGCAGGCCAGAGGATTCTCATCCAGTTCGGGAATATCATCCACAAAGCAGGCCTTCTTCAGATCGTCACTGAGAGGCTTGCCCACAGCGGCTGAGGTGGGAGAAACGTGCTTGAAAGAGGTAGCGGCTACCATGCCGGTAGCCTCCTTCAGCTCCTTAACAAGCTGCCAGGAGTTCAGTGCATCCATGAAGTTGATGTAGCCAGGACGGCCATTCAGAATGGTAAAGGGCAGCTCACTGCCATCGTGCATGTACAGCTTGGCAGGCTTCTGGTTGGGATTACAGCCATACTTCAGTTCGAATTCTTTCATGATCCTTATACCTCCCCATGCTTATTCAGGATCCGCTGTTCGTACGCACCGGTATTCCGGTCGGTATAGCGTACAAACAAGGAAATTTTATTATCGGGATTTAAATTCTCCCACAGCATTTTTGTCAGCTCATCAATATCGTCACACAGCGCAACGCGCTCAGGTTCACCCTGGAAGGTAGGAATCACAGGATTGCCGTCGCATACATAGGTGTGGATGAAGTGACCAAGACCTGTAATAGCGGGATACTCGTAGAAGAAGCGTGCGCAAGCACTGCCTTCGGCATCCGCAGACTTTAAAATGGACATCTTATAGCTGCCATCTCTGCTCTGCAGGCCGGAGATGCGGGGTGTCCAGTTGGGGCCGTCGTCTTCAAACATTCTGGTGCGCAGCGCAGCTTCCCAGCTTTCGCCTCTGGACAGATATTCCCAAACCGTATCTGTCTGGTCACCATTGGTAACGATCAAACCGCATCCTGCTTCACGCACAGGATGATAAATAATCAGGTGCGGATCCTTCATCAGGCTGGGGTCATGCGCCTCAGTACGGATACCGTCAGATTCCTGCACAAACACACGGTTGCGGCTGTTTACACTACGGCCCATGATAAAGTACGCAGCAACGGCATATTGACCGTTGGGAGAAACACCGAGGACGATTCCGCGTCCGGGATATGCGTTGGTGGAGAGCTTTTCGCTCAAGCTGCCAATTTCATAAACATTCATAATGATTATTTCTCCTTAATGATAACTGTGCGGCCTTCAACACGAAGTCTCCCCTGGCAAAACAGAGATACGGCTTCCGGCAGCAATTTCCACTCTGCCTGCTCCATAATGCGGCGCTGGAGAGTTTCGGGCGTGTCGTTTTCCATAACAGGAACAGATTTTTGTGCGATGATCGGTCCACCGTCGCACTCCTCACTGACAAAGTGAACTGTGGCGCCGGAGAGTTTTACACCGTAGCGAAGTGCTGCCTCATGGACATGCAGTCCATAAAAGCCTTCCCCGCAAAAAGACGGGATCAATGCGGGATGTACATTCATAATGGCGTTGGGATAGGCCTGCACCAGTTCCTCGGTGAAGATCACCATGCAGCCAGCCAGAACGACCAGATCAATACGAAGCTCTTTCAGTTTCTCAACCAGAGCAACCGTCATTGCACGGTTGGAATCAAAAGACTTTCTGGGGATGACATATCCAGGGATGCCTGCCTTAGCGCCACGCTCCAGAGCATACGCACCCTCTTTTGAGGAGATAACTGCAACAATCTCACCGCCGCCCAGCTCATTTCGTGCCTGGGCATCAATGAGTGCCTGCAGGTTCGTTCCACCGCCGGACACCAGTACTGCGATTCTTGCTTTATCCATGTTCTCTCCCCTGCTTATTTAATGACGATTTTTTCGTCAGATGCTGCGATTTTACCGATCACATAAGCGTCTTCGCCATATTCCTTCAATACACTCAATGCAGTTTCCACTTCCTCCGCAGGAACTACGATGCTCATGCCAACACCCATGTTATAGGTGTTGAACATATCACGCTCGGGAATATTGCCGGTCTTTGCGATCAAATCGAAAATAGGCAGTACCTTAACTGCGTTTCTTTCAATCACTGCACCCAGTCCATCGGGAATGGAACGGGGAATATTTTCATAGAAGCCGCCGCCGGTGATATGGCTGATACCCTTTACATGAACCTTTTCAAGTAGAGCCAAGACAGGCTTCACATAGATCCTTGTGGGGGTCAGCAAGGTTTCTGCCACAGTCTTTCCGCCTAGTTCTTCCCGGGCAATATACAGTTCGGGATTATTGTTATCAATGTCAAACACCTTACGGCAAAGGCTGAAGCCATTGGAGTGAATACCGGTGGAGGGTAGTGCGATCACAACATCGCCTGCTACCATTTTAGAATTATCGATAATCTTCTTCTTATCAACGATGCCTACAGCAAAGCCTGCCAGATCGTACTCTTCAACAGGCATCATGCCGGGGTGTTCTGCGGTTTCACCGCCGATCAATGCTGCACCGGACTGTACACAGCCCTCAGCTACACCGCCTACGATAGTAGCAATTTTTTCGGGAATATTCTTGCCGCAGGCAATGTAATCCAGGAAAAACAGAGGCTTTGCACCCACACAGATAATATCATTGACACACATTGCTACTGCGTCGATACCGATGGTGTCATGCTTGTCCATCAAAATCGCCAGCTTCACCTTTGTGCCGCAGCCATCAGTGCCGGAAACCAGCACAGGTTCATCCATACCGGACACAGGCAGTCCAAAGCAGCCGCCAAAGCCGCCAACATCATCCAGGCAGCCTTCATTGCGGGTACGGGCAACATGCTTTTTCATCAGTTCCACCGTGCGGTATCCTGCAGTAATATCCACGCCGGCAGCGGCGTAACTTGCGGAATAGCTCTTTTCCATAACACAGGCTCCTTTAAATTATTCTTTGCCGTTCCAGCAATAGGTGCACAACTTACAGGGTCCCATACCGATCGCATTAATGACACCGGATACAGTCTGGAAACCAAGGGACGCAAACTTAAATTTCTCACAGATCGCTTTACGCATAGCCTTGCCACGCTCTGTATTGCCGTCTGCGTACTCGCTGATATGATTCAGACCTTCTTCTCCTTCCAGCTCAACGATGACACGTCGGGAGATCAAGTCCATGTCACTTGTGTTTCTAGAGAAATTCAAATACTTGCAGCCATACATGATGGGAGGACAGGCCGAACGCATGTGCACAGACTTTGCACCGTTCTCGTACAGGAATTCAACCGTTTCCTGCAGCTGCGTGCCACGAACGATAGAATCATCCACAAACAGCAGATTCTTATCCTTAATCAGTTCATGAACCGGGATCTGCTTCATCTTTGCGATCTTGCTCCGATCAGACTGACGGGCAGGGGTAAAACTTCTGGACCAGGTGGGTGTATACTTAATGAATGCACGGGCAAATGCCTTACCGGTACGGTTGGCATAGCCAATGGCATGGGGTGTACCGGAATCGGGAACACCACCCACATAGTCGATTTCCATGGAACGGCCCTGTTCCATATCACGCTCAGCGATCGCTGCGCCATTGCGATAGCGCATTGCTTCTACGTTAATGCCTTCATAGGTAGAAGTGGGATAACCGTAGTAGCTCCACAGGAATGCGCACATACGCATTTCTGTTCCCGGCTTGCACAGCTGGGTCATTCCGTCAGGGGTAAGCTCTACGATCTCGCCGGGTCCTAATTCCTTGACCAGGGTATAACCAAGTTTCGTAAACGCAAATTCCTCAAAAGAAGCGCAATATCCATCTTCATTTTTGCCGATCTGAACCGGAATTCTGCCGAAACGGTCGCGAGCAGCGATCAGCTTTCCTTCGTCAGTTAACAGCAAAATATTCGCTGTACCGTCGATCACGCGCTGTGCAAACTGAATGCCCTCGCTGTAATTGCTCTTCTGGCTGATCAACGCTGCTACCAGTTCGGTGGAGTTAATCTTGCCGCCGGTCATTGCGTCAAAATGGCCACCGCTGAAAGACAAATACTGGTCGATTAAGGCATCCGCATTGTTAATAATACCAACAGTAGAAATCGCAAATGTACCAATGTTGGAACGGATCAGCAGCGGCTGTGGGTCAGTATCACTGATACAGCCCATTGCTGCTGTTCCCTGCATTTCATCCAAAACATGCTGAAACTTGGTTCTGAACGGAGAATTCTCAATGTTGTGGATAACCCGCTGCAGACCAACCTTAGGGTCGAAGGCAGCCAAACCACCGCGGCGGGTACCCAAATGAGAATGATAATCCACACCGAAAAACACATCCATCATGCAGTCATGGTGGGATGTGATTCCAAAAAAGCCTCCCATTTTACACTCCTTTTCGTAATGCGACAATCCTGTAAACAGAGTTCTGGCGGGCAGCGGTATAACCACTGTCCGTCAGAATTAAAACACTATTATGCAAAGAACAGCTTGTTCAGGGTCATGGGATCAATGTACTTGCCGTCCTTATAAACACGCATATTACCGGAAGCGATCACGTCGAACAGCATAACACGGCCCTGCGCATCATAACCAAACTCAAACTTGATATCGTACATATCCAGACCCTTTTCCTTCAGATCGTCAGCAACGATCTTGGTGATGGCCTGGGTCATAGCCTTCAGATCATCGTACTGCTGTGCAGTCATAACGCCCAGATCAACCAGGCCGTCCTTGGTAACCAGAGGATCGCCCTTTTCGTCATTCTTGAATGTAGTTTCCACATAGGCAGGCAGATCCTGGCCTTCGGTGCAATAGTCGGAATAGCGGCGGTAGAAAGAACCCACAGCCTTATAACGGCAGATCACTTCCAGACCCTTACCAAACACCTTGCCAGGAAGAACTTCCATAGTAGTATTTTCCAGATCTGCAGACACATAGTGCGTCAGAATGCCGGCTGCATTGATCTTCTCAAAGAAGTAAATAGACATACGCAGGTTCACATCACCCACACCCTCGATAGTCAAGCCAACGGAGTTCTCGCCGGGGTCAAACACGCCGTCCTTACCGGTGCAGTCATCCTTGAACTTCAGCAGATAGTTACCGTTGGGCAGCGCATAAACATTCTTTGTCTTGCCGGTGTAAACGAGATTTTTTTCCATAATGATCCTCCTTTTATATGTTGACAGGTATATACTTACAAATTAAAGACTATTGGAAACGGCAGCATCCTTTTCCAAAACCTTCGCTGCGTCAGCTTCACGTTTTGCATCCAGCTTGGCTGCCAGATCTGCGTCTTCGACTGCTATGATCTGGGCGCACAGCAGCGCCGCATTGGCAGCACCGTTAATGGCAACAGTGGCAACAGGAATTCCGGTTGGCATCTGCACAGTGGACAGCAATGCATCCAAGCCATCAAGAACCGGTCCCTTGCAGGGAATTCCAATAACAGGCAGTGTAGTATTCGCTGCGATTGCACCTGCTAAATGGGCTGCCATCCCGGCTGCCGCAATAATGGCGGCGAAACCGTTGGTGCGGGCATTGAACGCAAAATCTCTGGCTTCCACAGGGGTTCTGTGTGCCGAGAAAATATGCACCTCATAAGGGATCTCAAGGCTTTTCAGCATATCCACAGCCTTCTGCACAATGGGCAGATCGCTGTCACTTCCCATGACAATTCCAACTTTTTTCATCCGCTACCTCCATTTTTTAAGCAAAAAGGGCGCAATTAACCCGTGCAAGTTAATTGCGCCCAGACGGTCGGCATTTACCATACATTCTTCGCTCCACCGTGGTGCTCCACACTTACCGTCAGTCGCAAAGAATGCTTTTATATTACAAAACAATTTTATCATATGCATAATTCTCTGTCAAGGCAACAGAAATCTTTCTCCAATTTGCCAACTATCTTTGTTAGATTCTTCCTTATTTTGTATAATCTTTTATCACTACACAGGCATTACTTTTTTCGCTTCACAATAGATGCAGCGATAGATGCCGCGCTGCGAGTCAACGCACTTGAATACATGATTCAGTTCCTGTTCCACAGAAGAAATGCAGCGGGGGTTATCGCAGGTCAGCCGGTCGACGAGGACATCGTCCAAAGGTTCCATTTCCCTGCCGTCCTCTGCTTCCTTCAGTAGCTTCAAAATCAGCGCCATGCGCATGTACTTACCGTTCAGAGCCTGACGGAAATAAGCGGCTCTGGGATCATCGTCAACTTTGACGCTGATCTCGTTGACGCGGGGCAGCGGATGCAATACTCGCATAGATTCTTTTGCAAGTACCATTTTTTCTGCGGTCAGAACATAGCTATCCTTCAGCCGTTCATACTCCTCCGGATCGTCGAAGCGTTCCCGCTGGATACGGGTCATATACAGCACATCAAGTTCCGGCATTGCCTCTTCCAAAGAGGTGGTTTCAACATATTCCATGCCATTTTTCTCAAGAACCTCGTACTTCACATACTTGGGAAGCTGCAGCTCCTTGGGGGAAATCAGAACGATCTTGATGCCAGTATAACGGCTCATGGCGGCAATGAGGGAATGCACCGTTCTGCCGTACTTCAGATCACCGCAGCAACCGATGGTAATATCGTCCAGTCTGCCGATCTCACGGTAGATGGTCAGCAAGTCAGCCAGCGTTTGCGTAGGATGGCAGTGACCGCCGTCACCGGCATTGATCACGGGAACACTTGCCGCTCTTGCTGCTACATAGGGTGCACCCTCTTTGGGATGGCGCATGGCAATAATGTCCGCATAGCAGCTCACCGTCTTTGCGGTGTCGGCTACACTTTCACCCTTTGCAGCGGAGGAAGAACCTGCCTCGCTGAAACCCAGTACAGATCCGCCCAGTTCCAGCATGGCTGCCTCAAAGCTCAGTCGGGTGCGGGTAGAAGGTTCAAAGAATAGTGTTGCCAGCTTCTTGTGGGCACAGGCATCCCAATACTTCTCGGGATGTTCACTAATATCGCAGGCAGTATGCAGCAGATCGTACAGTTCCTCTACAGAAAAATCAACAATATCTATCAAGCTTCTCATACTTTAGCTCCGTTTACTGCCAGGTATTTCTTAATACGGGTTACATTTTCTGCGTTTACTTCGTCTTCTTCCAGGTACTCAATGATGTCGTAGACGTCCACAACGGAGTAGACGGGGAAGCCGAACTGTTCCTCGATCTCCTGCATTGCGCCCTTCTCGCCCTGTCCCTTTTCCTTACGGTCAACCATGATGAAGGTAGCGGCCACCTTTGTGCCCTCCAGGCGACTCAGAATCTGCATGGATTCACGGATTGCGGTGCCGGCAGTGATAACATCTTCGATAATAACGATCTCTTCACCAGGCTGGGGAACATAACCAACAAACATGCCGCCTTCGCCATGGTCCTTAACTTCCTTACGGTTAAAGAAGAAAGGCACATTCAGGCCGTTCTTGGAAAGAGCAACGGCTGCGGAAATGGACAGAGAAATACCCTTGTAGGCAGGGCCATACAGAACTGCTTCCTTCTTGCCCAGCTTGTCAAAATAGGCCTTTGCATAAAATTCGCCCATTTTGGTGATCTGGTCACCGGTCTTGATCATACCGGCATTGACAAAATAAGGGATCTTACGGCCGGACTTGGCAGTAAAGTCACCGAACTTCAGAACACCGGCGCCTTCCAGGAACTGAATAAATTCTCTCTTATAAGCTTCCATCATTTTTCTCCTTAGTCACAAAATTCAGCAACACAGCGCTCATATGCGGCAACAGGGTCAGTGGCGGCTGTGATGGGGCGTCCCACAACGATGTAGTCAGAGCCGATCTTCTTGGCTGCGGCAGGGGTCATGACACGCTTCTGATCGCCCACATCACCGTCAGCAAAACGGACACCGGGAGTGATAGTTAAAAATTGCTTGCCGCAGATGTCGTGAACCTTGCCGGCTTCGAGAGGAGAGCAGACAATGCCATCCAGGCCGGATTCTTCGGCACATTTGGCATAGTGCATAACCACTTCATCAATGGGAGCGTGGATCATCAGATCGTTTTCCATGCTCTCCTGATCGGTAGAGGTCAGCTGGGTCACGGCGATCAGCAGAGGCCGGGTGCCGTCGGGACGGGTCAGTCCCTCCAGAGCGGCCTTCATCATGTTTTTAGTGCCGGCTGCATGGAGATTGGTAATGTCCACATCCAGGCGGCTAAGAACGGTCATGGCCTTCTTAACGGTATTGGGAATGTCGTGAAGCTTCAGATCCAGGAAGATCTTGTGCCCTCTTGCCTTGATCTCACGAACGATTGCAGGTCCTTCTGCGTAGTACAGCTCCATGCCGATCTTCACAAAGGGCTTGCGGCCGGTAAACTTATCCAGGAAAGCAAAGGTCTGCTCAGCGCTGGAGAAATCACATGCTACAATTACATCCTTACCCATTACTTTACGCCTCCTATAATTTCACTCAATGTGTTGATTCCATATTTATCCATAACCTCAGGCAGATCCTCAATAATGTCCCGGCAAGCATAGGGATTCACAAGATTGGCTGCACCCACTTCAACCGCAGTAGCACCAGCCAGCATCATTTCAACGACATCTTCAGCAGAGCTGACGCCGCCCATGCCGATGACCGGCACCTTCACAGCCTTTGCAACCTGGTACACCATCCGGACAGCAATCGGGAAAATGGCAGGACCGGAGAAGCCGCCCATGGTATTAGCAATGATGGGCTTGTGTGTCCGCAGATCGATACGCATTCCCAGCACGGTGTTGATCAGGCTAATGCCGTCAGCACCGGCATCCTCACATGCCTTGGCAATGGAGACAATGTCGGTAACATTGGGACTGAGCTTCACGATCACGGGTTTTGTTGTGACCTTCTTTACCGCAGCTGTCACTTCCGCCGCAGCCTCGGGGGCCGTACCGAAGCTCATGCCGCCGCCGTGGACATTGGGACAGCTGACATTGGCCTCCAGCCAGCCAACCTGTTCTTCCTTATCAAGCTTCTCGCAGGTATAGGCATAGTCTTCAACGGAGAAACCGGAGACATTTGCCATCACCGGCTTGTGGAAGCATTTCTTTAGTTCCGGCAGCTCATGGCTGATGACTTTTTCGACACCGGGATTTTGAAGACCAACAGCATTGATCATACCGGCAGTACATTCCGCGATTCTTGGAGTAGGATTACCAAAACGAGGATCTTTGGTGGTTCCCTTAAAGGAGAAAGTGCCCAGGCAGTTGATATCATACAGCTCGGCATATTCGTAGCCGTAGCCAAAAGTACCGGAGGCAGGGATCACAGGATTATCCAGCTCGATGCCACAGAGGGTCACGCTCAGTTTTCCCATAAGATCTCCTCCTTCTTCATAACAGGACCTTCCTTGCAGATGCGCTTATAGCCTGTAATAGTCTTACAGGAGCAGCCCATACATGCACCGAAGCCGCAACCCATGCGCTTTTCAAAGCTCATCTGGCCGGAGGTAACAGATGATTTATAAATTGCCTTCAGCATAGGTTCAGGTCCACAGGTATAGAAGTATGTGTAGTCCATAGTCTGCAATGCATCGGTAACAAAGCCCTTTACACCAGATGAACCGTCAACGGTAGTCACAGTTACCTCGCAGCCTAGGTTCTTAAAGGCCTCTTCATAGAAGATCTCCGCCTTGGTATTGAAGCCAAGAATGACCTTTACCTGTTTTCCCTGCTCCAGCAGCTTCTTCGCCAGCAAGTACATGGGAGGAACACCAACACCACCGCCCAGAAGAACAGGCTTGTCACCGGAAAGGGTCAAATCATAGCCGTTGCCGAGGCCGGTAAGCACATCCAGCGTGCCGGCTTTCATCGCGGCCATCTGCTTCGTGCCTTTACCCACCACTTTATAAATGATGGTCAGTTCATCCCCCTGCACATCGCAGACAGAGATGGGACGACGCAAATACAGACCGTCCAGCTGGATATTTACAAACTGGCCGGGTGCGGTGATGGCAGAGGTATCGCCTCGGAGAACCATCTTAAAGGCGGTCTCCGTCAGGGCGGTATTGGAAATTATTTCAAACAGTCCTTGTTTCATGGCGTCACCTTAGGCGTCAATGGTAGAAATGGTCAGCGTGGTCTCTTCCAGAACATCCAAAAGAACGCGAACAGTATCCAGAGCGGTGAACAGTGAGACATTGTGCTCGGTTGCGATCTGACGGATCTGAAGACCGTCGTTTTCGTTGGATGCGGGATCCTTTGTATTGATCACATAGGCGATATGGCCCTGGCGCAGTGCGGTGGGGATCTCATCACTGCCATTGCTGATCTTATCCACAGCATGGGTACGGATACCGTGTGCTTTCAGGAAGCGGGCTGTACCACGGGTAGCTTCAATATTGAAGCCGAGCTGGTAGAAGCGGCGAATCAGAGGCAGTGCCTCTTCCTTATCCTTATCAGCAATCGTTGCAAGGACAGTGCCGTAGTTCTGCAGCTTCATGCCAGAGGCCTGCAGCGCTTTATACAGTGCGCGGTTCATGGTGCGGTCGTAACCAATGGCTTCGCCGGTGGACTTCATTTCAGGAGACAGATATGCGTCCAGGCCGCGGATCTTATTGAAGGAGAATACAGGAGCCTTAACATACCAGCGCTCTTTTTCGTCGGGATAAATATCAAAGATGCCCTGCTCCTTCAGGCTCTTGCCCAGAATGACCTCGGTGGCAATATCTGCCAGGGAGTAGCCGGTGGCCTTGGACAGGAACGGAACAGTACGGGAGGAACGGGGGTTCACTTCGATGATGAACACATTATCGTCCTTGTCAACGATGAACTGGATGTTGAACAGGCCAACAATGCCGATACCCAGCCCCAACTTCTTAGCATACTGCAGAATGATACCCTTCACCTTGTTGGAGATAGAGAAGGTTGGATAAACAGAAACAGAGTCGCCGGAGTGGACGCCGGTACGTTCGACCAGCTCCATAATACCGGGAATAAACACATTATGACCGTCGCAGATGGCGTCAATTTCCACCTCACGTCCTTCAATGTATTTGTCAACCAGAACGGGTTTGTCTTCATCGATCTCAACTGCGGTTCTCAGGTAGTGGCGCAGCTGGTTTTCATTTGCAACGATCTGCATAGCACGCCCGCCCAACACGAAGGAAGGACGCACCAGCACGGGATAACCGATCTCAGCTGCTGCTGCGATGCCGTCCTCGATCTTGGTCACGGCACGGCCCTTGGCTCTGGGGATATTCAGCTCGTTCAGCAGATTTTCAAATGCGTTGCGGTCCTCTGCCTTGTCGATGGCTGCACAGTCAGTACCAATGATCTTGACGCCCCGGTCAAACAGGGGCTGAGCCAGATTGATTGCAGTCTGACCGCCCAGAGAAGCGATAACTCCGTCAGGCTTCTCAAACTCAATGATGTTCATAACATCTTCCGTAGTCAGAGGCTCGAAGTACAGCTTATCGGCAGTAGTATAGTCCGTGGAAACGGTTTCGGGGTTGTTATTGATGATAATAGCCTCATAACCGGCCTTCTTAATGGTCATAACCGCATGGACAGTAGAATAGTCAAATTCCACACCCTGACCAATGCGGATGGGGCCTGCGCCAAGAACCACGATTTTCTTGCGGTCTGTCAGTCGGGATGTGTTTTCGCCGGTGTAAGAGGAATAGAAGTAAGGAATATATGCACCGGTATGGCAGGTATCCACCATGCGGTAAACGGGGAACAGGTTATTTTCTTTCCGCAGGTTGTATACATCCACTTCCTTCCAGTTCCACAGTTGGGAGATAAACTTATCACCGAAGCCCATCAGCTTTGCATTCTTCAAAGTCTCAAAATCGCCAACATTATCCCTAACAACGGTTTCCATGGCAACGATTCTCTGAATGGCTTCCAGGAAGAAAGTGGTGATCTGGGTGATCTCATGGAGTCTTTCTATACTGACACCTCTGCGCAGCAATTCTGCCACAGCAAAGATGTTATCATCCTGGAACTTCTTCAGATACTCAAGCAGTTCCTCGGTAGACTTTTTATCAAACTTTGCCATGTGGAAATGACAGACACCGATCTCCAGGGAACGAACACCCTTCAGCAGGCATTCCTCCAAAGTTGAGCCGATACCCATGATCTCGCCGGTAGCCTTCATCTGGGTGCCTAGAGTATTGGCTGCGGTTGCGAACTTATCAAATGGGAATCTGGGAAGCTTTGCGATGGTGTAGTCCAGTCTGGGTTCAAATGCTGCATTGGTATTGGCAATGGCAATTTCCTCTAGGCTCATGCCCACAGCGATCTTGGCTGTAACACGGGCAATGGGATAACCGGATGCCTTGGATGCAAGTGCAGAGGAACGGGAAACTCTGGGATTGACTTCAATCAGATAATATTCAGAGGTCTCAGGATTCAGCGCAAACTGTACATTACAACCGCGTTCGATCTTCAGCTCACGAATCAGCTTGATGGCAGAATCGTTGAGCATTTTCTCGTCTTCCTTGGAAAGGGTCATGATGGGAGCGACAACCAGAGAGTCTCCGGTGTGGACACCAACAGGGTCGATGTTCTCCATGCCGCAGATGGTGATGGCGTGGTCTGTGGAGTCACGCATGACCTCAAACTCGATCTCCTTATAGCCCTTTACAGACTTTTCGATGAGGACCTGATGGACAGGAGACAGCTTAAATGCGTTCAGCCCCACTTCCACCAGTTCTTCTTCACTGTAAGCAAAGCCACCACCGGTGCCACCCAGGGTAAAGGCAGGGCGTAAAACGACAGGATAACCGATCCGCAGAGCAGCTTCCTTGGCCTCTTCAATGGAGTAAGTGATCTCAGAGGGAATAACCGGCTCACCAATGGACTGGCACAGTTCTTTAAAGAGTTCTCTATCCTCAGCCCGTTCGATGGAGGCACTGGATGTACCCAGCAGCTTCACGCGGCACTCACGGAGAACTCCTTTTTTTTCCAGCTGCATTGCCAGATTCAAACCGGTCTGACCGCCAATGCCCGGAATGATGGCATCAGGACGCTCGTAACGGATGATCTTCGCGATATACTCCAGCGTCAACGGTTCCATATAGATCTTGTCTGCGATTACAGTATCGGTCATGATAGTTGCGGGGTTAGAGTTGCACAAAACAACCTCATAACCCTCCTCACGCAGAGCCAAACAAGCCTGAGTACCAGCGTAGTCAAACTCAGCAGCCTGGCCGATCACGATGGGGCCGGAGCCGATAATTAGAATTTTCTTAATGTCTGTTCTCTTTGCCATAATATTTTCCTCCAAGATTACTTCTTATAAACCACCTTGCCATCACAGACGGTAAGGACACATACGCCGTTGAGTTTCCAGCCGGTAAAGGGTGTTGCCTTACCTTTTGACAGAAATTTTTCAGGATCAACCGTAAATTCCGCACTTAAATCCCATACTGTAAAGTCATTACCCATGGGAATGTCAAACCGTTTTCTGGGGTTGATGGCAAGCAATTTAATCAGCCATTCCAGAGAAATGATCCCTTTCTGAACCAAATGGGTATACATTAAAGCAAACGCTGTCTCAATGCCTACGATACCAAAAGCACTACCGGCCAGGCCCTTAGCCTTTTCTTCCGCGGAGTGCGGTGCATGGTCGGTCGCAATCATGTCAATGGTGCCATCCTGAACGCCCGCCACAAGGGCCTCCCTGTCATCTTTGCTCCGCAGAGGCGGATTCATTTTAAACCGGCCGTCTTCCTGCAGGAAGCTGTCATCCATCACCAGATAATGAGGACCGGTCTCACAGGTCACATCCAGGCCTCTGGTCTTTGCCTGCCGGATGAGTTCTACACTTTCCTTTGTGGAAATATGGCATACATGGTACTTACAGCCAACCTCTTCCACCAGCTTCAGATCTCTGGCAATCTGCTCATATTCACTGGCACTGCATATACCCTTGTGTCCATGGGCTTTTGCATATCCGCCATCGTGGATATAGCCACCACGGAGCAGATCATTGACTTCGCAGTGGGCAACGATCATTTTTCCCAGCGCCTTAGCGCGGAGCATAGCCTGGCGCATCATCTCGTCGCTCTGTACGCCCTTTCCGTCATCAGAAAAAGCGATCACATTGGGTGCCATCCCTTCCAGATCCGCAAGGACTTCGCCCTGCTCGCCTACTGTAATGGCTCCGTAAGGATATACATGAATTGTGGCCTGATCCTCGATCATATCCAGCTGCTGACGCAGATTCTCTATACTGTCCGGGACAGGCTTCAGATTCGGCATAGTACATACAGCGGTATATCCGCCAGCTGCCGATGCTTCACAACCGGATTTTATTGTCTCTTTATAAGAAAAACCCGGCTCGCGAAAATGCACATGCACATCGCAAAAGCCGGGAAAAACAACATATTCAGAATCATTAACAGAGGACAATGCAACCATCATATCAGCACCGGTGGAAATAACATCACATGCAGAGCAGCAAACATATTTTAGCTTCTCATCCGCACGCATCATAGGTTTTTCCTCCTGTTATTATTATTTGTGTAAGTATACCACAGGGGCACTTTTTTGTCAAACCCCAGTGCTATTTTTCACAACAAAATAATAAACAAAAAAATCACTCAAAACGTCAGTTCCTCTGTGTCCAAATCCACAAATGGATAGGCCCGTGCATACCCATCTGCTGTTCTGATTATGGTGCTGCGGTGACTTCTTAAAAGGCGCACAATATTATAAACATCGATCCATATTTCTGAATTGCATTCCTTCTGTCTCTCATCAAAAACAAGCTGCATACCGAAATGGAGATGGACTGTTTGGATGTTATTGACATTCTCTTTATCAGAATAGCCTGTGCGGCCCATAAAGCCAATCAAATCTCCTGCCTGTACGATATCTCCCTCTTTGAGGTTATCGGCAAACGGGTGATCTTTTTGCAGATGCGCATAGTAATAATACCGTTTACTGTCGAAAGATCGGATGCCAATACGCCAGCCGCCGTACCGGTTCCAGCCCATAACCTCCACCACACCGCCTTCCACAGCTACGATAGGTGTACCCTGGCTGCCCATGAGATCGTTACCTAAGTGTTTTCTGCTGAATCCAAAGGAACGGGCATTGCCAAAATCGGAACAATGGCTGTATCCATAGCCTGCGGCGATGGGCGAATAGGCTTTCAGTCCGTAGGTTGGTTTCCATTCACCATCCACTTCTATGGCATATGACCCCAGAAGCCCTCCCAGCGCCGCCTGAAAGGAATCGTGATAGTAGCCATAATACCTGTACAAGTCTCCCAGAAGCTCCTCCGTGCTTTTGTCCTGCCGCAGCTCACTGACTGCCTTCTTTACTGAAGCCAAGCCGCATTTCCCTCCCGTCCGGCACGCTGCCAATGCAAGACTGTCGATCCAGCTGATATGCTTCTCCTCATCAAAAGTCGCTATATCCGCATCCATGGCGTACTTTAACGATTCATAGGGTACCCCAAAATCCACCCAACGGATGGTATCTGCATGTACTGTCATGGACAGCAGCAACACAATGGTCAACATAAAAAGAATCCGCCGTTTCACATTACCACCTCTTACAGAAGTATGTGAAACGGCGAAAAAACTATGCAATAGATTATTTCAGATCCCGACAGATTCCTTCAGCAATACTATAAATATCCTCCATGGACTTTATGCCGGATATCTTTTCTTTATAATAATTGGCGTAGGCTACGCCCCGTAAGTACCAGGCAAAATGCTTTCGCGCCTCCAGGCAGGCAATATGCTCACCCTTATCTTCATAGGCAAGTTCAAACTGACGCACCGCCACATCCACGCGCTGTACTAAGGGTGGGCGCACCGGAATCTCCTCACCCGCCAGAGCTGCCTTTGCCTCTGAAAAGATCCAGGGATTTCCAAATGTTGCGCGTCCGATCATCACGCCGTCCGCACCGGTCCATTTTTTGCATTTGACGGCTTTTTCACCGCTGTCAATATCACCGTTTGCAATAACGGGGATTGAAAGCTGCTGCTTGACTTTTGCGATGGAATCCCAGTCAGCCACACCGGTATACAGCATGCTGCGGGTACGGCCATGAACAGTAATCATCGATGCACCGTTATCTTCCATGCGCTTTGTAAAGTCCAGAACATTGATGCTGCCCTTATCCCATCCCAGACGGCACTTCACCGTAACTGGTACATCCACCGCCTTAGCCACCGCAGCCAGGATCTCCCCTGCCAGTTCCGGTGTGCGCATTAGGCCGCAGCCGTCACCGGAGTTGGCAATTTTGGGCATGGGACAGCCCATATTGATGTCAATAAAATCCGCACCGGATATTTCCAGAGCAAGCTGTGCGCCCTGGGCCATAATAGCAGGATCATTTCCAAAAATCTGGGCACCGCAGATACAGCCTTCATTTTTTCGCAATAAGGCAGCACTTTTTTTATCTTTGTACACAAGCGCCCGTGAGGACACCATTTCGGTTATGGTGATACTGGCGCCAAGCTGTGCACAAATTGTACGGAACGCCCAATCTGTCACACCGGCCATAGGCCCAAGAACAAGGGGATTATTCACTTCAATCGTTCCTATGCGCACAGCGCTCACCTCCAATTCCCGGGAATTATAGCACACCCTATGACTTTTGACAAGTTAAAGTACCGCCGACAGCAGCCAAATAAGGCCGGTCATCAAAGCACCGCCGCAGGCCCACACCGGACCATAATAATACAGCTTCCGTTTTTTGGGGCTGTTCATAAGCCGCCTAGCTTCCTGCATCAAAGCATCGTCCGAGATGCCGCCATGCTTCAATGCATCCTCTTTCAATATAAAAATCGCCTGCTCAAACATTTTTGGCTCCGGAGCATGAACGACGATCACCTGTCGGGAAATACCCTTTACCATATTTATCACCTCTTGGAAAGTATTTCCCACAGATGACAAATTCATTCAATGTCCTGATCCTTCGGCCGCTTATACCTGCCCATAGGCTCCCATTCCGGCAGCGGCAAGCGCTGCATAGCGCCAAAAATTCGGTCTCTTAAGTCCGGATAAGTTGCACTCAAGTCATAGATCAGCTGCTTGATCTCTTCCCGCTTTGTATACTTGTCCACCGGGCAGCGGTTTGTAAGCACGGGAAGCTCCTTCCGGGTAACAAAGCTGTTGATGGTTCGCTCATGGATGTACAGCATGGGCCGGATCTGAATAATACCCGTTCTGTCAAGATCCGTTACCGGTTGGAAACAGCTGATGCGGCCCTCGTAGATCAGCGACATCATGAAGGTCTCCACAGCATCATCGTAATGATGTCCCAGTGCCAGCTTATTCATGCCCAGGTCAAGAAGATGCTGATTCAGTGCGCCCCGGCGCATTTTGGAACACATGGAGCAGGGATTCTTTTCCTTTCTGTGTTCAAAGATGATCGGACCGATCTCTGTTTTCACAAGATGAAAAGGCACATTCAATTCTTTACACAGGGCTTCTATACCGCTGTAATCCATTCCAAGACCCATATCAATGGTTATGGCTTCGATTTCAAAGGGATTAGAATTGTACTTTCTTAATTCCGCAAGAAAAACCAGCAAAGCCAGTGAATCCTTGCCGCCGGAAACACCCACGCCGATCCGGTCACCGGGCTGGATCATATTATAATCATCCACGCATCTGCGCACCAGTCCAATCAGCTTCTGCATAGTTGGAAAATCCTCCAAAAAACTTAAAAATTAGTTGTGAGCATTAATGAGTATTTGAGAGTATTTAAGCGAATTTCAAAGTTCTTCTTGTATTTCATAAATTTTCTCAAAAAAGCCGTTGACATTTAAAGTCAGTTATGATATAAAAATCAAGCGTTTTGCAGACATTGTACTGCGAATATATGAAAAAGTCAAAATATTTTAACCTAATTGGAGGAACGCATAATGTCCACTACTCTGCTGAAGAAGGAGACCCTGGAGCGCAAGTGGTATGTCATCGATGCCGCCGGTAAGCCCCTGGGCCGCACCGCTGTCATCGCTGCAAACATCCTGCGCGGCAAGCACAAGGTCGATTTCACTCCCAACGTCGATTGCGGCGACAACGTCATCATCATCAACACCGACAAGGCTGTCCTGACCGGCAAGAAGCTGGATCAGAAGTCCTACTACCGTGTATCCGGCTGGATCGGCGGTTTGAAGGAAACCAAGGCTCGCGTTATGATGAACAGCCGCTCCGACTACGCTATGGAACTGGCTGTTAAGGGCATGCTGCCCAAGAACACTCTGGGCCGTCACGCTCTGGGCCGTCTGCACCTGTACAAGGGCAACGAGCATCCCCATGCCGCTCAGAAGCCCGAAACCTGGACTCTGGACTGATTTGGAGGTAATTGATTATGTACGAAAGCGCTAAGAAGTATCATTACGGCACTGGTCGCCGTAAGTCCTCCGTTGCCCGTGTTCGCGTTTACGAGAACGGCACCGGTTCCATCATCATCAACGGCCGCGACATCGACGATTACTTTGGCCTGGACACCCTGAAGCTGGTCGTCCGTCAGCCTCTGGTCGCTACCGACGTTGTCGGTAAGGTCGACATCGTTGTTACCGTCGCTGGCGGTGGCGTTTCCGGCCAGGCCGGTGCCATCCGTCACGGCATCTCCCGTGCACTGCTGACCCTGAACCCCGAGTATCGCCCCACTCTGAAGGCTGCCGGTTTCCTGACCCGCGACCCCAGAATGAAGGAGAGAAAGAAGTACGGTCTGAAGGCTGCCCGTCGTGCACCTCAGTTCTCCAAGAGATAATCATTACTTTTGGATCTTCTGTCCCGGAAGCCACTTCGGCTTTCGGGACGTTTCAAAAAAAGAAAAGCACCCCGATGGGGTGCCTTTTTCTATGGTAACAGAATTATTCACTCAGTTTTCTTGCAAGCTGCTGTGTTACGGCCGCACAACGGCGGGCAGCAATCGCCTCAAAGGTGGGATAATCCATTTCAGAGCTGTCATCCGCCTTGTCGGAAATCGCACGGATCACAACATATGGGATGCCGTTACGCCAGGCGGCATGTGCAATAGCCGCACCCTCCATTTCTGTGCACAAAGCATTTGTATCAGATATGATCTGCTCCTTTTGAGCTTTATCTGCCACAAACTGGTCGCCGCTGGCCACACGGCCAATACGGACATGGCCGGGATGGATCTGCTGGGCGGCAGCATAGGCACGCTGAACAAGCTCTTTGTCTGCCGGGAAACTGCGGACAGACAGACCGGGAACCTGTCCAATGGGATAGCCAAGAGTATTACAAGTGAAATCATGGTACATGGCATCGCTGCTGATCACCAGATCCCCAATGTCCAGCTGTGCACTTAACGATCCTGCAACACCGGTGTTCACGATATGGCTCACGCCAAAGCAGTCGCAAAGGATCTGTACGCACAGTGCAGCATTAACCTTGCCCACACCGCACTGTACAACCACTACGGCACAATCTTCCAAAATGCCATCATAAAATTCCATGCCCGCATGCAAGGTAACAGTACAATCTTTCAATTGTTCTTTCAGTGTTTCCACTTCAATGGTCATGGCACCGATAATTCCAAGTTTCTTCATATCGTTCTCCTTACTCCGGATATACAAGGCGGCTCATGTTAATGTTTTCCAAAAGCTGTACATATTTTCTGCCCCAGTAATTTGCCATAGGCAGATTCATATCCAGATAATTGCCGCAATCTTTTGCACTGGCACCCGGTACTTCACCGGTAAAATCGCGGATAAAGCGGAAGCACTCTGTTACAAGCGGCAGCACATCGCAGGAGGTGTACTCCCCCGCAAGGAGCAAATAAAAACCGGTACGGCAGCCCATAGGACCAAAGTATATGACTTTTTCTTTCCATACAGGATGATTCCGCAGGAAGGTAGCGGCCAAATGCTCCATGGTGTGCATCTCGGCAGTGTTCATGACCGGCTCCTCATTGGGGCTTGTCAACCGCAGGTCAAATGTAGTGATCTTTTCCATACCAATACTGTCCACACGGGACACATACAGGCCGGGTTGAAGCCGGATATGGTCAATTGTAAAGCTTGTGATTTTTTCCATACACTATTCCTCATTATATTTTGTGATAATTAAGTGTATCATACCCCAAAGCTATACAGATTGCAAGCAATTCCACCATAAAGTTAATACTGTTTAGTATTGCATTTTATGTCGAAGATGGGTATAATAAGTAAAAACACTTAGAAAGGTGGCGTAATATAATGGAAGAACAGAACAATGTCCCCAGCCGCCCTGTCAATCAAAGACGCAGAAGGCCATCACCGATGCAGATTTTCAAGGAAAAGTATCTGCCCTGGGTAATTTTGGCCGTAGCTGCAGTTTTGATCGTCGTCATCATTGCAGGCTCCATTACCCGTGCTGTCCAGCGAAAGCAGATGGTAAAGGAAGCCTCTATCGCAGCAGAAGAGGAAGAGGCACGCATCCATCGGGAATATCAGGACATTCTGATCCAAACCGAACTGTTGGCTGAAACCTACAATTATCCGGAAGCCATCGCTTTGATCGACAGTTTTTCCGGTAATATCGCAGAATTCCCTGAACTGGCAGAAAAGCGGGATGCTTACGAAGCAGCGGAATCACAGATGGTTAGCTGGAGCGATCCCGGTATTATCCCCAACCTTTCCTTCCAGATGCTTATTAATGACCATGTCCGTGCCTTTGGCAACGAGCAATACGGCGACTCCATCCGCAGGAATTACATTACCACCACAGAGTTTTCCAATATTCTGGAACAGCTTTACAATAACGGTTATGTTCTTGTGAATCCGGAGCAATTTACCGATACTGTTACCGACGAAAACGGCAACCTGATCCATGTGGCAAAAGATCTTCGTTTGCCTATGGGCAAGTCCCCCGTAGTCATCACCCAAACCAATGTAAACTATGACCTTTACCTTACCGATGGCAACGATGACGGCTATGCCGACAAGGAAGGCTCCGGTTATGCCAGCCGTTTGGTGCTTGATGCCGATGGCAGTGTGGTCTGTGAGTATGTGGATGCCAATGGCGAAACCTTAACCGGCAACTATGACCTGATCCCCATTCTGGATGATTTCATTGCTGAGCATCCCGATTTCTCCTACATGGGTGCCAAGGCTATTATTGCCCTGTCCGGCCATGAAGGTCTGTTTGGCTACCGTACCACAGAAGAGCATAAGCAATTCTACGGAGAGGCCTACCATGCCCAGGAGGTCGCCGGTGCCAAGAAGGTTGCACAAGCTCTTGTGGACAACGGCTATGAACTGGCATACTACACTTACAGCAACTCTCCCTACGGCAATAAGAGTGCAGACTATATCCGGGAAGAACTGGATATGTGGAATGCTGAGGCTACACCCATTGTTGGTCAGCTGGATACCATAGTATTTGCCCAGAAGTCCGATATTACAGAGGGTCTTATTTACATGGGCGACAAGCACAATGTTCTGCAGGAAGCAGGCTTTGTATACTACATTGGTTTCTGCACCGATGGAAGCCCCTGGGCAATTGTTGTGGATGACTATGTCCGCCAGGGCCGTATTCTGGTCGGCGGCTCAGCATTGAGCGGCAACCAATCCTGGTTCGCCTCTATGTTTGACGCCGATTCCGTCCTGGATAAAGCAGCCAGAGGCTGATCTGAATAACGCAAAACTCCGGGAGCAAAGC
>JAZUMW010000051.1:0-2587 GCA_045603825.1 Faecousia sp. | reverse complement strand
GGCTCCCAAGACCTTTGATCCCGCCGAGCCCGGCAGCACAGAAGAGAAGATCGAGCAGTTCCTGAAGGGCCTGCTGGAGCACATGGGTTCCAAAGCCGTGCCACACGCCTGGAAGGAAAGCGAAGATACTTATAAGGTAGAGCTGGTCGGCGACGATCTGGGCTACCTGATTGGCCGCCGCGGTGATACCCTGGATGCCATCCAGCATCTGGCCAACTACACCATCAACCGGGATGTAGAGGGCCACATCCGCATCAACGTGGATGCTGAGTGCTACCGGGAAAAGCGGGAGGACAGCCTCCGCCGCTATGCCCGCAAGAAGGCACAGCAGGTTCTGAAGGCCCGCCGCCGCACTACCCTGGAGCCCATGAACGCCTACGAGCGTCATGTGATCCACGCTGCTCTGCAGGATATGGAGAACATCACCACCCATTCCACCGGTGTGGAACCCAACCGCCGTGTCGTGATCGAATACGTTCGATAACATGTAAAATCCCCAACCGTCAGGTTGGGGATTTTTTTTACAGCTCATTGAATTCATAGGTATAGGAAACGCAGCCGTTGTCAAATTTCCAGATGATCTTTCCGGGCTCCGGAGTCTCCGTGACAAATTTGGAAAAGTCCTTGGTATGCTTGGCCCGGATGTAATCCGCCGGGTCAGCAAGTTCCGCTTCCTCAAAAGAAATCTGGGGATAAGCGGCACCGGCACAGCCGTTGAGATAGGTCAGAACGATTTCATATTCTTTCATGGATACGCCTCCGGTTTTCTTTTTATATTACCATAGAAGCAGCAGGATTGCAAAGAGATTTCTGTTGACAATAGTACGAAATCATACTATAATCAGTACGAAATCGTACGAAGGAGAAAACCATGAACGAAGTAAAACGCATCAACTATCTTCATTCGGAGATCAACAATGTGTTTCATGAGATGTCTCAGCAGATGGGACTCAGTGACAGTGTCAGCTGTATTCTGTACACCATTTGCAATTTTGGAGATTCCTGCCTGCTGACAGATATTATCAACATGACCGGTATTCCCAAGCAGACAGTGAACTCTGCACTGCGGAAAATGGAGGGGGACGGATATCTCCAATTGGAGACCACACAGACGCGGCGCAAGAAAGTAGTGCTGACAGAGGCGGGGAAGCTTCTGGCCCAGAAGACCGCGGAACAGATGATCCGGATGGAGAATGAAATCTATGCATCCTGGACAGAAGAAGAACGGCAGCTGCATCTGGCCCTGACCCAGCGGTACTTAGATCAGCTGAAGGAAAAAGCAAAGGAGCTGCACCGATGAATATTCAGTTATCCGACCACTTCACCTATGGCCGCCTTCTGCGTTTCACCTTTCCCACCATTGTCATGATGATTTTTACCTCCATCTACGGTGCGGTGGACGGTATCTTTGTCTCCAACTATGCGGGCAAGACCGCTTTTGCAGCCATCAATCTCATTATGCCCTATCTGATGGTGTTCGGCACCATCGGCTTTATGATCGGCAGCGGCGGTACGGCCCTGATTTCCATGACGCTGGGAATGGGAGACCGGAAGAAGGCCAATGAAATCTTCTCTCTGCTGTCCTATGCGGCAGTCATTGGCGGTGTGCTTCTGACTGTTGGCTCCATCGCTTTTCTACGTCCTGCAGCCGTTGCTCTGGGTGCTACTGACCAGATCCTGGAGGATTGCGTAACCTATGGCATCATTGTTCAGCTGGCGCTGCCGGCCTATGTGATGCAGTATGCCTTTCAAAGCTTCTGTATCACGGCGGAAAAGCCCAATCTGTCGCTGACGATGATGGTCACGGCAGGTGTCTGCAACATTGTGTTGGATGCTCTCTTTGTGGCAGTGTTCCGCTGGGGGCTGGTGGGCGCTGCTGTGGCAACAGCTTTTTCCCAGTATCTGGGGGCGGTGATTCCCTTTATCTATTTCCTTCGTCCCAATGACAGCCTTTTGCGGCTGGGAAAGTGCAGGTTTGACGGAAACGCCCTGCTGCGGACCTGCACCAACGGCGCTTCGGAGCTCATGAGCAACATTTCTATGAGTTTAGTTGGTATGCTCTACAATCTGCAGCTGATCCATTATGCAGGCGAGGACGGCATTGCTGCTTACGGCGTGATTATGTATGTAAATTTCATCTTCATGTCCGTATTCATCGGTTTTGTCATCGGCGGAGCGCCCATCATTGGCTATAACTATGGCGCCCAGAACCACAGGGAACTGCAGAACATTTTCCGGAAAAGCCTGATCCTCATCGGTATTTTCGCAACCATTATGACTGTGGCGGCAATTGGTATGGCCCGGCCTCTGGCGAAGATTTTCGTAGGCTATGATCCGGAACTGGTGGAAATGACCACCCGGGGATTCATCATTTATTCCCTGTCTTTCCTGCTGAGTGGGTTTAACTTCTTTGGCAGCTCCATGTTTACCGCCCTGAACAACGGTCTGGTATCTGCGGTAATTTCCTTTGTGAGAACCGTCATCTGCCAGATTGCTGCGGTGATGCTGCTGCCGATGATCTTCGGTCTGGACGGCATCTGGTGGTCCATCGTTGCGGCAGAACTGGCAGCCCTGATTCTGACTGCTA
>JAZUMW010000050.1:0-2074 GCA_045603825.1 Faecousia sp. | reverse complement strand
GCATGCACAAAAAAAGCCGCCGGTCAGTTGGCCGGGGGCGATGTGTTAAAGCTTAACGGGCTGGATGTGCCAAATTTCCTCGGCGTACTGCCGGATGGTACGGTCAGAGGAGAACTTACCGCCGCTGGCGATATTCATCAGACACTTGCGGCCGAAGGCCAGCCGGTCTGCGTAATCCTTGTTGACCTGGAGTTTGGCGTCCATATAGGACTGGTAATCCATCAGCAGGAAGTAGTGGTCGGCACGGTGCCAGGAAGCACCGTCCAGCAGGGCGTGATACAGGTCCCGCAGGCCGTCGTCCACCTGCACGGTACCGTCCACCAGGGTATCGATGGCCCGATGGAGTCTGGGGTTGTGGTCGTAGATCCAGCGGGGGTTGTAGGAATCCCGGGCTGCGTTGATCTGTTCCACGGTGGCACCGAAGATATAGTTATTCTCCTTACCGGCCTCCTTGACGATCTCCACATTGGCACCGTCCATGGTACCCAGGGTCACGGCACCGTTGAGCATCAGCTTCATGTTACCGGTACCGGAAGCCTCTGTACCGGCAGGAGAGATCTGCTCAGAAACATCGGCGGCGGGGATGATATGCTCGGCGTAGGAGCAGTTGTAGTTCTGCACGAAGACGACCTTCAGCTTATCGTTCACAGCGGGGTCGTTGTTGATCATCTTGGCGATGCGGTTGATATAGCGGATAACGGCCTTGGCCCGGGCGTAGCCGGGAGCGGACTTGGCACCGAAGAGGTAAACGGTGGGCTGGAAGTCCTTGAGGGAGCCGTCCTTCAGCCGGAAGTAAATGTCCACCACAGACAGGGCGTTCAGCAGCTGACGCTTATACTCATGGGCCCGCTTGACCTGGACATCGAACATGAAATCGGGGCTGAGCTTGACGCCTTCCTTTTCGGCGATGACCTGGCACAGCTGTTCCTTTTTGACCCGCTTGATGGCGTTGAACTGGCGGACCATATCGTCATCGACCATGGGCTTGAGCTTAGCCAGGCGATCCAGATCCTTCAGGAAGTCACCGCCGATGCGGTACTTGATGAGCTGGGTCAGCTCGGGGTTGCACAGACCCATCCAGCGGCGGGGGGTAACACCGTTGGTCTTGTTTTGGAACCGTTCGGGGAATACCTTGTACCAGTCCTTGAAGCAATCGTCCTTCAGGATCTGGGAGTGGATCTCAGCGACACCGTTGACATAGTTGCCCACATAAACGGACAGGTTTGCCATATGGGCGGTGTTGTCCCGCACGATGAACAGGCCGGGATGCTCCCGCTTCAGCTTCTCGTCGATGCGGTTGATGATATCCACGATCTGGGGCACCACGGAGTACATCAGATCCAGAGGCCACTTCTCCAGGGCCTCACCCATAACGGTGTGGTTGGTGTAGGAGAAGGTGTGAGCGGCGATATCGAAGCTCTGGTCGAAGTCCATGCCCTCGGCCATGAGCAGGCGGATCAGCTCGGGGATGGACATAGCCGGATGGGTATCGTTGAGCTGAATGGCATAGAACTCAGCCAGGCGGCTCAGATCGCTGCCGTGGACGGACTTATACACCCGGAGCATATCCTGCAGGGAAGCGGAGGAGAGCACATACTGCTGCTTCAGACGCAGACGCTTGCCTTCCCATGTGGTATCGTTGGGATACAGCACGCGGGTAATGTCCTCGGCCTTATTTTTCTGGGTCAGGGCCCGGAGGTAATCCTGGTCGTTAAAGGCCTTGAAGTCCAGTTCTTCCTCGGCCTCACACTGCCACAGGCGGAGGGTGCCGATATTTTTGGTACCGTAGCCGATGACGGGGACATCATAAGGCACAGCCAGCACGGTATGGTCGGGGAAGGAGACCTTTACGGTGTGATTGTAGCGGCGGTAGGACCAGGGGTCACCGTACTTAGCCCAGTCATCGGCATTTTCCACCTGGGCACCGTCCTGGTCAAATTTCTGCTTGAACAGGCCGAACTTATACCGCAGGCCGTAGCCACTGAGGGGAATATCGATGGAAGCGGCAGAATCCAGGAAGCAGGCAGCCAGTCTGCCCAGGCCGCCGTTACCCAAAGCGGCGTCTTCAATATAT
>JAZUMW010000049.1:0-6650 GCA_045603825.1 Faecousia sp. | reverse complement strand
GAGGGGTTGCATGTTAGAACCGGCACCTTTTTCAATTAAAAAATAAGAAAATCCCCGGAATACTTTGTGTATTCCGGGAATTTTTTATGAAGTTAAGTGGGAAAGGGGCGGTTCAAAACCGGTTTCTCACTATGGCGCGCCGCCCTTCCGGATGGGGGTTGTTTTTGGTGGAGACTAATGGACTCGAACCATCGACCTCCTGCGTGTGAAGCAGGCGCTCTAACCAGCTGAGCTAAGCCTCCGTATGGAGCGAGTAAAATTATACCACACTTCCCGAAAAAGTCAATACCCTTTCTGGCGCAGGTTCAAATTCTCTTCAGCTCCACCGTCTCCACGGTCTTTAAGCCCAGGCGGTCAACAAACTGTCGGGCCAGGGCTTCGCTCTGGCAGTCATGGAGCTGCTCCGGGGTATGGGCGTCCCGTCCCAGGATCACGGTGCAGTTCTCCTCCGCCGCCAGCTCCCAGAACACCGGGTTGGGGTAATTCCGTCCGGAGAGGATGCCCAGCAGATTCACTTCCAGAGGCAGGCCGCAATCCTTCGCCGCCCGGCACACATCCCGCATATAGTGGCGGTAGGTGCCGGGATCTCCGGTGTAGAACAGCAGATCCGGGTGTGCCAGATAGGAAAACAGGCCGGTGTACATGGCGTCCGCCACCTGGCGGCAGTACCGTCTGAGAATATCCGTGTCCCCGGTGGGCCGGCCGCAGTAATGCTCGCCGATCTCGCTGCCCACGAAATGCTGCCCCAGCAGCAGGTATTCGATGCCCGCATCCCGGACCCGCTGCAGCATCTGGGAAAAATACGCCGGGTAGAACTCCGCCTCCAGCCCCAGGGGGATCTGAATTTTCCCGGCATAGGCGCTGCGCACCCCCAGGACACTGTCAACATATTCCTCCAGCTGCTCCGGGAACATCCGGAAGGTGGAATAATAATCCCCACTGAACCAGTAGGGGGTATGGTCGGAAAAGCCCAGGATCTCCAGCCCCTCCTCCAAAGCCGCCTGTACAAATTCCGCTTCCGTGCCGGCGGCATGGCGGCAACGGGGGGTATGGGTGTGATAATTGGCGATCACTGCGCTTCACCTGCCTTTTGTCCCATTCTACCACAACAGGAGGCGGTTGTCACCTTGCCCTTGACAAAATTTTTCATCCCCTTTATGATAAACAAAAAACCACAGGAGGCAGCCCATGGAACGGATCATCGCCCTGCAGGCGCTGTATGAAGCATATAATCAGGAGGCCACCCGGGTGCGCCGCACCGCCAAGCCCTTTGACGGCGTGTTCGGCATGGGCAACGACCCCCGGAACAATCCCTGCCACGACCTCTTTTACGACAATGTGCGCTCCTGGGTGCAGGATTTCGAAACCTCTGCTCCCTCCCCCGAGGTGGCGGCGGCAGCGGTGCGGTATCTGCTGGAGACACCCGCCCAATACCGCCAGCAGGAGTGCTACTGGTATATGTATGCCTGCATTGGCTTTGCCGAAAGGCTGATCCCCTTTCTGAAAAAGGAGGACTGCGCCGCCCTTTCACAGCTGCTCAGCAGTCTGTATGCCAAGTATGACCGGATGCCCGTGCAGCGGCGGGTTCTGAAGCTTCTGACCAAAGCAGGAAAATAAAAAGCAGGTGTATACACCTGCTTTTTATCTTTTTTTCACCGTGTACCGGGAGACGATCCGGGTGGACAGCACGGTCTTCATGGTATGGAGATTGCTCATGCGGTGGGGCACCTGATCGTTGACGATCCGGTGGTGCAGGTGGTCCATGGCGATGATCCCCAGCTCCGCCTTGGCAAGGCGCACCGTGGTCAGAGGCGGATCCAGCATTTCGCTCATGGGAATATCGTCAAAGCCGATAACAGAAACATTCTCCGGCACCCGGTAGCCCCGGTATTTCAGCGCCCGGATCACTGAAGCGGCAATGATGTCATTTTCCACATACAGCGCCTCCGGCAGCCCGTTGCTCTCTGCCAGCCACCGGTCAAAATCCCGGAACGCGCCTTCAGCGGACACATCCACCTCGATTTCCGCCGCCAGCTCCAGGCCTGCGTTACTTAGGGCGGTGCGGATGCCCCGTTCCCGGTCATGGAAATTCAGAATACGCTGCCGCCCCTTCACATAGCCGATGTGCCGGTGTCCCTGCTGCAGCAGGAATTCCCCTGCCGCTCTGGCTCCTCCCTGGCTGTCGTTTCCGACGCAGTCCACCCTATCACACAGCAGAAAGTTGTCCACGATCACCACAGGGCAGTTGTCCAGCTGGGAGAAAAAGAACTCCATCTCCGCCATCTGGCTCTGGGTCAGGTCCGTGCCCAGGAATACCACACCCGCCGCCTGGCGGATAAATTCCAAGCTCTGGCGGTTGTACATATCGCCGGCATTGAGGTAACGCACCTGGGTGTTGTAGCCCAGCTCCGTTGCCCGTGCCTCCACGCCCTGGAGGACAAAGGAGGAGAAGGAGGTATGCTCCGCGGCGTTGATCACGGTACCGCCGTAGCGGAGGTAGCAAATGGTCTTTCCGGTGTGGAAGGAGCCTGCGGGCTCTGCTTTGGAATAGCCCATCTGCATAGCGGTCTCCAGCACCAGATTCCGGGTCTTGTCGCTGACGCCGGACTTTCCGTTCAGCGCCAGAGAAACCGCCGAGGGGGAGATATTTAGCTTCCGGGCGATCTCCTTTGCTGTGATGCCTGCCATAGTCTCAGCCTCCTTAGCTTTTCTTACACATTATTATATATTATTATATAAAGGATAGGGTCAAAAGGCAACAAAATATTTAGCTAAAAATTTAGCTAAATATTTAGTGATTTTTCCCTACTTTTCCCGGTTTTGCTTTGTGAAGGATGCACAAAATCCCCGCAGTTCAAATAGTTAAACATCCAAAAAAGGAGCGGGCAAACAACTGAATAATTGACATATCAGCAAAAATTGAGTAGAATTTAATTGCTGGCAAGGGTATCTGCCCTGCCAAAAAATATTTCTTTAAGGAGAACGAAACATGAAGAAACTGATTGCTATTCTGTTGGCACTGGTTCTGGTCATCGGCCTGGTAGCATGTGGCGGCAACAATGCTCCCGCTGCTGACGCTCCCGCTGCTGACGCTCCCGCTGCTGACGCTCCCGCAGCTGTCGCTCCCGAAGGCTCCAACCTGATCGGTGTTGCAATGCCCACTAAGGACCTGCAGCGCTGGGTTCAGGACGGCGACAACATGAAGGCTAAGCTGGAAGAGGCTGGCTACGAAGTCGACCTGCAGTACGCTGCAAACGACATTCAGACCCAGGTTTCCCAGATTCAGAACATGATCGCTAACGGCTGTAAGGTTCTGGTTATCGCTTCCATCGACGGCGAAGCTCTGGGCACCGTTCTGGCAGAAGCCAAGGCTGCTGGCATCCCCGTCATCGCTTACGACCGTCTGATCATGGGCTCCGATGCTGTTACCTACTACGCAACCTTCGACAACTGGGATGTCGGTGTCAAGCAGGGCACTTACATCAAGGACGCTCTGGACCTGGACAATGCTGAAGGTCCCTTCAACATTGAGTTCATCACCGGCGACCCCGGCGACAACAACATCAACTTCTTCTTCGACGGCGCTATCTCCGTCCTGCAGCCCTACATCGACTCCGGCAAACTGGTCGCTCTGTCCGGCCAGTATGAGAAGGCAGTCGTTGCTACCCCCGGCTGGGCAACCGACGCTGCACAGGCTCGTTTCGAGAACATCCTGGCTACCTACTATGCCGATGCTCCTCTGCACGCTGTCCTGGCTTCCAATGACTCCACCGCTCTGGGTGTTGCCAACGCTCTGGCTTCCTCCTACAACAACGATGTCTACCCCGTTCTGACCGGTCAGGACTGCGACATCGCCAACATGCCCAACATCATCAACGGCAAGCAGGCAATGTCCGTCTTCAAGGACACCCGTACTCTGGCTGGCAAGGTCGTCGAGATGGTTCAGGCTATCGTAGAAGGCAAGGAGCCTCCCATCAATGACACCGAGACCTACGACAACGGCACCGGCGTCATCCCCTCCTACCTGTGCGAGCCCGTTTCCGGCACCATCGACAACTACAAGGAACTGCTGATCGACTCCGGTTACTACACCGCTGAGCAGCTGGGCATCGAAGAGTAATCTTCTGATTATAATTTAGTCAAACCCTAAATCCATTGGGCAAGGCGGCTCGCCGCCTTGCCCTTTTAAAAACACCAAAATGAGGTGATCGCCTGTCTGATTATATTTTGGAAATGAACAATATCACCAAGGAGTTCCCCGGTGTCAAGGCCCTTGACAATGTGAATCTGAAGGTGAAACAGGGCACGATCCACGCACTGGTCGGTGAGAACGGTGCGGGCAAGTCCACGCTGATGAATGTTCTCAGCGGTATTTATCCTTACGGTACTTATACCGGCGACATCGTCTATGAAGGCGAAGTTTGCAAATTCTCCAAGATTACTGAAAGTGAAGAAAAGGGCATCGTCATCATCCATCAGGAGTTGGCGCTGGTTCCCTATATGACCATCGGCGAAAATATGTTCCTGGGCAACGAGCGGGGCAAGGCCTTCAACATTGACTGGGATTCCACCTACGCCGAGGCCGATAAATATCTGAAGATCGTAGGTCTTTCCGACTCCTCCCGCACCCTGATCAAGGACATCGGCGTGGGCAAGCAGCAGATGGTTGAAATTGCCAAGGCTCTGGCAAAGCACGCCCGGCTGCTGATTCTGGATGAGCCTACCTCCTCCCTAAACGAAGAAGATTCCAGGGCCCTTCTGGACCTGCTGCTGCGGTTCAAGGACGAGGGCATGACCTGTATTATTATTTCCCACAAGCTGAACGAAGTGGCCTATGTTGCTGATGAGATCACCGTCATCCGTGACGGTGCTACCATCGAGACCATCGACAATGCCGGTCACGACATCGACGAAGACCGCATTATCCGCGGCATGGTCGGCCGTGAGATCGAGGACCGCTTCCCCAAGCGTCCCGGTCAGGAGCTGGGCGACATTTCCATGGAGGTTCAGAACTGGACCGTCCACCATCCCCTGTACCAGGAGAAAAAGGTGGTTGACGATGTCAGCTTCCATGTCCGCAAGGGCGAAGTGGTTGGCATTTCCGGTCTGATGGGTGCCGGCCGTACAGAGCTGGCAATGAGTATCTTCGGCAAGTCCTACGGCACGGGCATCAGCGGCAAGCTGCTGCTGAACGGCAAGGAAGTTTCTCTTAAGAACGAGCGTGCTGCCATCAAGGCAGGCCTTGCCTATGTTACCGAGGACCGCAAGGGTAACGGCCTGATCCTCTCTAACCCCATCCGGGTCAACACCACCCTGGCCAACATGGACGGTGTCTGCAATAAGGGCGTCATCGACCATGACAAGGAATACGCCGTAGCTGAGGAATACCGTCAGAAGCTGCGCACCAAGTGCCCCACCGTGGAGCAGAATGTTGGCAACCTCTCCGGCGGCAACCAGCAGAAGGTGCTGCTGGCCAAGTGGATGTTCGCCAATCCCGAAGTTATGATCCTGGACGAGCCTACCCGCGGTATCGATGTGGGCGCGAAGTATGAGATCTACTGCATCATCAATGATCTGGTAGCACAAGGCAAATCTGTTGTGATGATCTCTTCCGAGCTGCCCGAGCTTCTGGGCATGTCCGACCGTATCTATGTTATGAACGAAGGCAAGTTCGTTGGCGAATTCCTGCAGGCAGATGCTTCTCAGGAATCCATCATGGCCTGTATCCTGAAATCCACAAACAAATAAAGGAGTACTGATCTCATGAACAAGACAAAAGTTCTGAACTGGCTTCAGAAGAATACCATGACTCTGATCCTGGTGTTGGTGTTCGCCTTCTTTGCATGGCGTACCGGCGGCAAGATCCTGATGCCCCAGAATATCTCCAATCTGATCGCTCAGAACGCCTATGTGTTCGTTCTGGCAACCGGTATGCTGCTGTGTATCCTTACCGGCGGTAACATCGACCTTTCCGTTGGCTCCGTGGTGTGCTTTGCCGGTGCTGCCGGCGCGCTGATGATGGCAAAGGGCACCAACCTGTGGGTTGCTGTGGCTGTTATGCTGGCAATCGGTCTGGTCGTTGGCGCTCTGCAGGCATTCTGCATTGCTTACATCAAGGTTCCTCCCTTCATTACCACCCTGGCCGGTCAGCTGATCTTCCGCGGCCTGTCCAATGTAATCCTGGGCGGCAAGACCTGCTCCGTTAACAATGAGACCTTCCTGAAGGTCTTCGGCGGTGGCGCTGAGTGCTACATCCCCGACCTGTTCGGCGGCGAGGGTATCAACTATCTGTGTGTCGCAGTTGGCATCCTGGCCTGCGTGATCTATGTGGCAATGACCCTGCGTACCCGTTTCGTGCGTATGAAGAAGGGCTACAGCGTGGAAGGCTGGCTGCCTGCCATCGCCCGTATGGTCATCCTCAGCGCCGTGGTCGTGTTCTTCTTCGTGAAGCTCAGCCAGTACAAGGGCATCCCCACCGCTCTGATCTGGGTGGTTCTGGTGGTTGCTGTGTACGCTTACATTACCTCCAAGACCACCGTTGGCCGTTACCTGTACGCCATCGGCGGCAACGAGAAGGCTACCAAGCTCTCCGGCATCGACAAGTCGGAGGCCAAGCGGGCTTAGGAAGACAACACTTAGCTACAACTCAT
>JAZUMW010000048.1:0-24053 GCA_045603825.1 Faecousia sp. | reverse complement strand
TTCGTCCATTCTTTTTCTCATAGCATCTTGTGTGTTTGGCTCAATGATATAAGGCGATAAAATAAACAATCCTTTAACGTTGTCTTTAACTTTTAAAATCATTTCTTCAAGATTTTTTTCATATTCATCGGGTAAAACGTGAGATTCGGGAATTGCAGGGGAATCAAACTGTCTCCAAACATCGTTAATACCGATGCATATTGAAACCCAATCAGGTTTAAGGTCAACAACATCTCTGTCAAAACGCGCAAGTAAATCTCTGCTTGTATTTCCTGAAACGCCTGAATTTGTAACTCTTAAAAATACTTCGGGGTAATATGTAGCAAACATACTCTCAAGTATTCTAACATAACCTCTGCCAAGATTTTCAAAAAGACCCTCTCCAACAGGACAAACACTTCCCATATCAGTAACTGAATCACCGGCAAATACAATTCTGTCATTGTTATCAAAAAACATTATTTCGACTCCTTTTATTCAATCGTCTTATTAAACATATTTAGAATTTCCTGCATCATTTCCATGTTGACTTCACTGTATAAGGCATGGTCAACACCGCTGCAGAATTCGGTCTGCTCCTCCTGAGTAAGCTCCCGGTCGTATTCCTTCTTCAACCGTTTCAAGTCCTTTTCGACCTTCTCTTGGTAGGCAATAGCTCGCAGTGAGTGCAAAATGGTATTATGTCCGGCCTGGGCATCGGTGCCAATGTAATACTTTACATTCCTTTTCCGAATCTCAGCCCTGTGGGAAATCACGGATTGATGACCGAAGCTGATGACGAAATCACGGTTGCCGTGGGCAATATAGACGGGCAGCTTGGTGCTGTTGATGCCTTTTACGGCATTGTGCTTTGTATAGTCCTTGAACAGCAGCGTCTGATAGGTGTTCAAAAATTCTTCCGGGAAATCGAATTTCAGCATTTCCGAGAAAGGTCCTATAAATTGCTCTCCCTTTTCCACGAACAGCGTATAGCCGCTGTTAAAGGGCGCAACCGCAGCGCAGGCCCGGATATTCTTATGGAGGGAAAGCACCGCCGTTGCCGCATAACCTCCCCAGGAATGTCCAAACAAAAACAGCGGATATTGGGAAAACTGTTGATCGTTTTCGATATAGGTCAATGCATGGTCCAGATTCACCAACGGCGTGCACATACCCACGGTAGAATTGCCCTCGGATGCATAGGTGCCCTGGCAATCGTAGGTAAACACGGCGTAACCGTTGCGCACAAAGTACTCAATAAACGGGATGTAATCATCTGCACCGGCATGCATACCGTGGCAGACCACGACCATCCCCTTTGCGCCTTCGCAAGGATAAAAATAGCCCTGGAGCTTCCACCGACCGCTGGGAAAGAAAAAGGTTGTCCGCGGCAGCCGTTTCTCCACACGGCTATAATCAAATTCACCGAACACCGTGTTGATGTCCCGTTTTTCATACCTTTTGAAGAAGGAATCGTATGCGGCCTTCGCTCCAAGGATCGTGCCCAATTGCAGACCTGTACGCAGTGCGATCCTGGCAAGCGCTTTTGCGTCGTCTTTGAAACGGCCGCTCAGCTCTTTATTTCCCAATCTGCCGCCTCCTTTCCTCGAAATATCTTCAATAATTCCCGTGCGGGCAATATCTGCTTGCCCATTCAGTTTAGCATGGGTTTTCGGTTTTTTCAACGGGAAACGAAGCAAATCTCTCTTTTTCCATCTCTTTGCATCATCGCCTGTCTGTCACAAAGCCGATGCGTAATGGGCACACATCAGAAAAGCCTCCGGTTTCCCATAACCGGAGGCTTTTTTGCATTATTTCATTCCCGTCTGCCCATGCTCTCACGCAAAACAAATTCCGCTTGGATCTGCTGCTCTGACAGCGGGAGTATCCGCCCGGGCTGCATTTTTTCCAAAAGCTGGTACATCAGGTATTCTCCCAACGCAATTGCATGGCTTTGCAGGGTGGCAAGGGGCGGTACTGTGTAGGATGCGGCAATAATGTCGTCACAGCCGCAAATGGAAACATCCTCGGGAATCCGCAGACCCGCCTCCCAAAAGCGCTTCATTGCGCCCATCGCCATCAGATCGTTGGTGGCAAACACCCCTGTAAAGGGCACGCCCCGCTTCAGCAACAGATCTGCCGCCCGGTATCCGCTTTGTTCATCGGTCATACCGTCGCCGTTCACCAAAAGCGCTTCGTCCCTTTCCATGCCATAGGCATGCAGCGCATCCATAAAGTCGTGGTAACGGTAGTGAGAAGCTTCTTCCATAGGAAGACCGCTGAGGAAAGCGATCCGGCGATGTCCCAAATCGTGAAAGGCAGCCACCATATCAAAAACCGCTTTTCTGTAAAAATGGGTCGCCACCTGTGCGCTTACAAAAGCCATTGGACTGCTGGGCTTCAGCAGATCCTCAAAGCCCCGCAAGGAGGAAGCTGACGCGATAATCACGCCATCAATTCCCCGGGCCAGCATCGTGTTCATGTTCTGCGCCGGGGAGTTGTGGGTAGACAGCACAGAGATCATATACCCTTCCTTGGCGGCAACCTGCTGAATGCCCTCGAGAATGGAGGAATAGTAAGGATTCCGTACGCTTTTGACCAATACGGCGATCTGCTTGGTCTCCTTGGTCGCCAAACCCCGGGCAACCAGGCTGGGATGGTAATTCAATTCCTTTACCGCAGCCAACACACGCTGCCGGACCTCCGGCGTAACGGACTTGGTACCGTTGAGCACATGGGCTACCGTCGTCCCCGACACACCTGCACGGCGGCCGACATCCTCCCGTGTAACGCCCATTTTCTTCACCAACTTATCTATAGATTTTTGAAATAACCATAGAGCTGGTAATATTATATATGACAGCCGGCAAATACGCAAGGAGTTTTTGACTGGTCACGGTTCGGCAGGCTCCTCTTTCGGGTAATACCGCCGGAAGATCCTGTTGAAGATCCAGGCGCTGAGAAATGCGCAAAGACCGAATACGAACCATGCTGTTACGGGCCAGTAAAGGATCACCGCCAGTACGGTCAGGATCGCCAAAGCCAACAGCACCACCGTCCAGCCAAGATGACGGACAGACAGATACGCCGCGCTTTTCATGGTGGTGGGGATAGGGTTGTCAAACACCGCCTGCATGGGAAATACATACAGGCTTACAGTCAGCAACACCACATCCAGGCCCAAAAAGATCATGGCAAGGATGGTCCCGGCCAGGCCGCCCATTTTCACAAAATACACGATGTCCGTAGTAAACACCGCCGCAGCAGCGGCGACGATCAGCCAAATAACGGTAGCCTGCCGGAAATTCGTCCGAAATGCGTCCCAAAAGTCCCGGAAGATCTTCCCTTCCTTATTGTTGTGCATCTTGATAAACACCGAATACAGCGCCGTCGTGGATGCGCCTATGGTCACGATGGGCAGGCTGAACAGCACCCAAAGCAGGTTCAGGAACATGATGTGGATCGGCTTCCAGAGCAGATCCATCAACTTTCCCTCAGGGTCAAAAAAGCCTTCCATTTGGTTCCTCCTGCAATCTAAAACAATCCAAATCGGACAAAGGAGTAGCTGCTGCGCTCCTTGTCGCTTTTTCCTTCCTTCCAGCTTCCCGGAAGCTCAAAAACACGGGGTGCCACATGGGCAGGCTCTTCCCACTGGCCATTGTGATGGGGACCCAGCAGATTTCGGTTTCCGGAATACAGCGTGATCTGCGCCACATTTTGTCCCTTTTTCAGGTATTTGGTGATATCCGCACTGTTGGCAAAATAAGACATTTCTGCCAATTCGCCGTTTATCCGCAGCGTGCAGCGGGCATAGCCGCCCGGCAGATCAAGGACCGTTTTTCCGGGTTCTTCCACCGTGAACGCCTGCTCCAAAACCATAGCGCCTGCAAAGAAGGGATACCCCTCCAAAACCGGCTCGGTCACCATCGTACGCCGCTGACCCAGGTAGAATGCGTCAGCCAGATATACGCCCTCCTGCTGACCCTTTTGGAAGGCGCTCTGCGCAAACACGCCGAAGTCGCCCTGGAGATAGCAGGCCTCTACCGTGGTATTGTACACCAGGCAATTGCGAAGAGATTCTGTGGCATTTCCAAACAACACATCGTACACCCGGTGTTCCTGGTAGAACCGGAACGTGATCTCCACGCAGTTTTCCCCCAGCTGCAGGAAGGGTGCAATATCCGCCCGATGCAGTTGTTTTTCGAAATCCGCAGCGCCATCAAAGCAGACGAGATGGCCATTGACACGGCACTCCCGGGTATCCATATCCTCTGCCAGCAGGAACAGCCGCCGGGGCAGATATGCCGCCTGGAACCGGTATTGTAGCCGGAGCTCTCCATCGAAGCGCTTGTTCAACAGCTCCTGGAATACGCCCATACAGCTATAGGGGCCCTCGTAGGTGTGTCCATCCACAGAATAATAAACCTGATCCAGTGTCCAGTAATTATCGGTGCATTCCCGGACGGTAAAGGGGCCCTGCAGGGTGATATGCCGGGGTTCTTCTGCCGGCTGTGCCGTCTCATCTGTCAGAAACAGCACATACGATGCCCCAGGTGTGAAATACAGCGTTGTTTCCACCGGTCGATGTTTTCCCGTTTCCAGATCCAACGCCCTGAACCCCGAAAAATCTCCGTCGAATTTCAGGTGCGCCTCCCGGGTCAGATCGCAATTCACCGCATAAATAAACCGCTGCTCTCCCAATTGGCGCAATGTGGAGCGGACGGTGGTCCCCGTATCAGACACAGCATAGGGCTGCTTCCGCCGAATCTCCGCTAAGGAAATATTGCTTTCAAAGGGACAGCTCCACGGCTCTGCCTCTACATAGGAGGGCTTTTCATCCAGGAACAGCAGTTTTCCGCTCTGTCGGACATATTGCTCCAGCAACACTTCCGTTCCCTTGTCCATCGTATAGGTTTTCGGGAAGATCAGCGTGTCATATTGGCATTGCCCCACGATCAAGCGGCCGTCCTGCACGGTTGCGTGCTTTTGCAAAACCGTCTCATCCACGATGTGATATGGGATCTGCATTGCGCTGAGCATGGCAAGCGTTTGGCTGTAATGCTCATTGACCGGATCGTTCCGGCTGTATTCCGTTCTCTTATAATCGAAATACATACTGCGGATGGGGCAAAATACAGCCACCGACACCAATTCCCGGCTCTCTCCCAGCAGATATCCCAGGCGGGCAAAATAATCGTTAAAGGGCCGGAAGCCGTGCCGGACCCAGGGGTTGACCCAGGAAAAATGGGCAGGATAGTCCCGCTTTCGCTGCCCCCGTTCGGAGTAGGGCAGCAAGTGCTGGCACATCAGATTGACGCCGCCCACATACTGGGCTTCCGCAATGCATTTTGCCTGCCTGGCAGATACATTCCAGCCGCAGCCGCCGAAGGTTTCTGTCAGCACCTTTTTCTTGCCCAATTGGCAGGCCACAGAGCTCACCTGTTTCGGCGCATTGGGCGTGGTAACGGCATACCGCAAAAAATCAATGCCGGGAATGGTCTCGTATTCATAAAACGGCATAATTCCGCCGCAGCAAAGCATCTGGGAGCGAAGCTCTGCCTCCTCGATGTAATGCCCCGTCAGGGTCAGGCCATTGTCCGAGCACCACCGATACACCCGCTGGGCAAAATTGCGCAGCATCAGTGTTTGCATAGCCTTCCAGTATTGATAGCGGAATTCCCGATATCCCTCCTTGTCCAGGAACAGCAATCCCAGGCCGTCCAGGATATCCTTGCCGTATTCTTCCTGAAAATAGGCCGGCAGCATGGCGGAATAGGGCGTGTCCCAGCGGTAATACTGAGGCTCATCCGTAAAGAAGCCCGTCAGTCCCCCGAAGTCTCCCGCTAACTGCGTTTTATACTGCTCATGGGTCTGGCGGAGGAACTGATCCACAACGGCCGGATTCAGGATGTCCACCGTGGATGCAGAGGGCCAGGCATAGACATTCAGACAGTTCTCACCCTCCGCCCCACGGATCAGCGCCGTTTCGGTAATGCGGTAGGAAACCAGTGCGGTCTCATCCCGGGGGCCGATTTGAAAGGTCAAAAACTGGTCGTGATTGTCTTCCTCTTCCAGCAATTTGCCGCCCACAAAGCCGCTGGGCCAGCCATTCTCGTCGTAAGCCCAGCTCTCCAGCCCCAGCTCTTGCCCCTGGCGGATGCACCGGCGAACGCAGTCAAACCACTCCTGGGACAGATACTCCGTCTCCAGGCCGCTCCGGGCGTGCATGAAGTAGCCCCCAAAGCCTTCCCGGGCCATCCATTGGATCTGCCGCTCCAGTTCTTCCGGCTCCAGCCGATCATTCCATGACCAAAAAGGAATGGGACGATATTCCTTCACAGAATTCTCGTCCCATAGCTCGGCCACGATATTCTCAATTCCACGAATCGTATTGTTCATATCGTTCTATTGATCTGTTTTCTTAAATAAACGGACTGTTGTAATGCTCCGCCACATATTCCGCTATGCGCTTACGCTCCTGCAGATCCCGGGGCGGGATGGTATTTTCTTCGTACTCGTAGATCTCTGTTGACATTTTGAGCCGGAAGCTGTCGATCCCCAGCTTCCCGGAAGGAATAATATCACAGGCCCAGCTGTCACCGATGTGCAGGCAAGTGCCCTCGGGGATCTCCTTCAAATAGTGCTCAAACAAGCGCTGGGGCTTGCTGCTGTTGTATTCCGACGAAACCAGGAGCTTGTCATAGCCGGTAATGCCGTTCTTTTCCAGAATGGCAGCCAGGGTGTCGTGATGCATATACATATCCGACACGATGTATACCCGTTTTTTCAGACTCTTGGCGAGCTCAAACATGTCCACCACATCCCGCCGGGGCAGGATCAGCTCCGTCTCCAGCTGAATCTCCATAGCGATCAGTTCTGCCTCTTTTCCCTTCAGGCAGGGGCATTTCCGGGAAATGTAGTCGTAGATTTCTTCAATATAAGGGTATGTTTCCTCGGATAAGACCCGCTCAGCCTCCGTTCTCACGGAGAAGAAATCGATTCCCCAGACCGGGTCAAGCTCCAGCGCCATAAGCCGGAATACATCCTTATTGCAATAAACTTTCCGCATTACCAGCGTGTCAAAAATATCAAAGCTGATAATATCGTGCTTTTCAATTTCTGCGACCAGGGCCGCACGGGAATAGTTCGTGCATACTCTTTTCAGCATCTTCTGTGTTCCCTTCTGTAGTTTTTGCTCCTAATAAATATTATAGCAAGACCGTCAAGCCATCGTAGGCAACCAGCAGACCATCTTCTGCCACATCCTCAACGATCTGCTGATGGGGAGCATGGAGCTTGGGCGCAAGATGGGAAAGATAGATCTTTGTCTCCTCGTCGAAGGTCCCCCATGTTTTCAGCGCCGGAACCATGATCCGGAGCATCGGAAGGCTGTTGTGCGAACCGATCCGCCATTCCCCCACAGCCTCGCCGCAGGTGGCATCCAGCACCGCCATATCCATTTTTACTTTGCGCATAAAATTATAGGATTCGGTCAAAAACCACCCGCCATCCAATGCATAAAGCAGCTTTTTGCCGTGAATCGTGAAGATAAAGTGTTGCGGAAAGGATTCGGAGTCATGGTTTGCGTCCATGGATACCACAGACATATCCTCTGTGATCTCCACCTCCGTGTGTCGGGGCAGGTAAATGACGTCCACATTTTCAATCGGCGGCAGCTGCGCGTCCCGGCGCACCCAAAGACGCAGCGGCTTTTCCTTCCCCGCAGCGATCTGTGCAGCGTGGTCGGCAACAAAGTGGTCCGCATGCAGGTGTGTAACGAAAATATCCGTGATCTTGGACATGTCCACGCCGGCAATGCGGATGGATTCCATCACATACATGCCGCAATCGACGAGATAATGTTCTCCGATCAGCATACAGGAAGCCCGTCTGGCGTCCAGGTCAAAGCAATCCTTGCAGTCTGTTTTCAGTCGGGGAGAAAAGTTCGCCGCTGCCGTTCCTAAAAAAGTTATTTTTGTTGTCTGCTCCATATCGGTCTCCTAAGATTGCGGCAGACGACCCACTTTCTGATCCGTGAATCGTCTGCCCTGATTACAGATCACATTTTCAGCGCAGAGGAGAATTCCACGCCGGTAAAGAAGCGCAGAGAGATTCCGCTGACAACGATCATCGGTATGCCCGCTATAATGTACATTGCATAAGCCGCGCCCATATTGCTTTCGCTCAGGGTGGCACTCTTTTCCATCATGACCGTTGCGATCATCTTCAGGTTTTCCTCACGCAGGATCAGACTCGGCCACAGATAATCGTCGTAACGATTGCCAACGGCGCCCAGAAACAGATAAATAAAAATGGGAATTGTCATGGGAATGACGATCCGCAATGCCAGATCAAAGTCGCCGGCACCATCGATCTGTGCCGCCTCGATAATGGTTTTGGGCTGATTCTGGAAGAAGATCCGCAGCAGGAACATGCTGCCTACCTGACCGGCCGCCCAACCGGGAAGCCAAATGCCCCAAAGGGAGTCAATGAGATTCAGTTTATAGGTCAACGCATAAAGAGTCGGCAGATTCAATGCGCTGGGTATAAACATCACCGAGATGTAAAGATAAAAAATGGCATTTTTGCCGCGGAATTTACAAAAAGAAAATACATACGCCACCACAGCGGCAATCAACACCTGGCCCAGCGCACCAATAACAGAGATAATCAGAGAGCTCAGGATGTTTGCTTTTACCGAGTGAAACGCCTCCACATAGTTTTCCCACGCAAAGCCTTTGGGCAGGGCCATAATGCTTAAATTGATCTCGCTTTGGGTCTTAAAGCTGTTGATGAACGTGATGATCGTGGGAAGGAGCGCAAGGACAATGGCGATCACAATGATGATAAAGGTCGGGATCTGCACATGAAGCTGATCCTGCTTTCTCAGGCGAACGATCTTTTTCTTAGCCATAGCTTTGGTCTCCTTTCAGCATTTTCTTCAGCCGGAAATAGGTGATTCCGGACAAAACCAGCAGCATCAGCACCGCAACTGCGGATGCCTTGCCGTAATCCTGCTGATTATAGAGGTAATCGTACACTTTGAACATGGGTGTCATCGTACCGTAGGTACCCTTTGTAGTACCCCAAATACGGCCGACCGTCTGCACGGCCGCAATGATCTGTCCGATCATCACATAGCGAATCTGACCCATAATGAAGGGCAGCTCGATTTTGATAAACCGCTTGGGCAGAGAAATGCCCTCCAGCTCCACGGCGTCGTAGATCTCCTGGGGAATGCCCATCAGCGCGCCGTAGAACAGTAGAAAACCGCCGACCCAGGGGAAACCGATCACCAGGATCGACCAAATGGCTGTTTCGTTTGTGCCCAGGAAGGAAATCGTTTCTCCGCCAAGGGAGCGGATGATCTGATTGAGGATACCGTTGGGGCCGTAAATACCGTATCTCCAAACCAGCAGTGAGGAAATGCCCACAAGAATAGAGGGCAGATACATGAAAAGACGCACTCTCTGCACCGTCTTCTTCGAACGCATCAGCTTAATGGAGTAAGCGAAGAATACAGGCGGCACGATACCCACGAAAATATCGCAGATCATAAACAGTATGGTATTGCGGATCATTTCCGGCCAGAAGGAGCTTTCAAAAAGCGCCTTGAAATTATCGAAGCCCACGAAAATGTAGGGCTGACCCTCAATATGCTGATAGAAGGCGTCCTTGATGGTCATAACGGACGGATACAGGGCGAACATAACCAGCAGCGCAAAGGACGGAAGCAGTACCAGATAGCACCACTTGCCCTTCCAGATACTGGCAAGCATAGACTTCACCCAGGCAAAGGCCTTGTCCCCTGTGATCACCGCAAACAGGAAGTAAACAGCGAATATGCACGCCACGATGGTCAGGCACAGGAACACAACGCTCCATACGGCAGAGCCCTCCTGCCCCAGCGCATCCAGCTTGTAGACGGTAAGATACCGCTCCGCACCTGTGGGAGAGCGCCAGAAGGCCGCAAACTCATTGGTGGCCGAAGAGACCGCCCATTCATCCACATTGAAAACGGTGGCAATGCTATAGCTGAACGCACCGGCTTCCAGATCAAAGCAGCGCATGATATTCTCGTCGTCTGATTGCAGATACAGCCGGTTTTCACTGCGGCTGAAATATACCCGGTCCAGCACAACATCGCAAACGCCCAGCTCTGTCTTTTCCAGCTCGTCGTTGACCGCAGCGATCTGGCGGGCATTTTGCAGAGTAATGTACAAAACACCCTGGCCGGGATAGCTGTCAGCACCCTTGATGGTATCGTTAAAGTTGGCCGTCTGAACGCCGTAAGCATCATAGGCCTCACGGTCGTCTCTGCCGGACTGCAGACTCAGAAACCCATGGAGGGCGGCATCATCGTCGATGGGCAATTTCATGACCTGTCCGTTTTCGTAGGCAATGAGCATATTCATGCCATCAGCAGAGATGGTCAGCGCCTTGACCTTGGTCTTCATTGTTGTCAGCGCTTTTTTGCCGGAGGTTTTCAGGATCTCGCCGTAAACCTCGCCGGCAACGAGCTCGTCTCCCCGAATCGTCAGCTTTTCCAGGTTGATATTCTGACCGTTTGTGTTATTCAGTGCAAAATAAAGCTCCGTATTTCCCTCTGCGTCCTCCCGCAGATCATAAAGGGCAGGACCGGAATAATAGAAAACCTGAACCGCATCCTTCTGCTTCCACGCAGCATTTCCTTGCGCATCCTGCTGCAGATCCAGCAGATACACATAACTGCGGGAGCAGATCAAAATCCGTGTTTCATTGACAGGGATCACCCGCATCAATTCCGCACCGTCCTCTTGAGCTTTGGAGATCAGGGTGGAGCGAATGACTTCGCCCCCCTGGACCTCGTGCAGATAACCATCCGCCGTCATGACGAAATACCCATCGGAATTGAAAGAATCCGAAAGGCCCGTAATCGTGGTGTTTTCAAATTGCGGGGCAGGGGCTTCCGCATCCTGTGCAGATACAGAAGACAGCAGCCAAACACCGACAACAGCAAGCAGGATTGACAGGAATAATGCGATCCAACGAATAGTCTGCTTGTTTCTATTTGCTGTCATATAAGCTCCTTATGTATTGGGATTCTCGGTGTAATCGGTATAAGGTGTGGACTTGCCGTAAGTGTTCTTGAAGAAGGCCTGGTAGGTACTCAGCAGGGAGGATTCCCACTCATCGGTCAGCGCCTCCACAGCGGCGTCGCCGCCGGTTCTCAGGGCATTACCCATGGCCGTTCTGAGGGAAGTGTAGGAGTCGTAGCTGGCATGGCCGAAGGACAGGTACTGCACGAACGGATTTTCCGCAGCACGGCCGTTGAATACGACCTTGGATGCGGACTGGAAGAAGCTATCCCATGCTTCCGGTGCTACGGTGCCGTAGATGCCGGTGGTTGCCTTGGGGGAACCGCCGCCTTCTTCCAGGCCGTAGTAGAAGCAGCTCTGGCCGTAGGGAGACAGGAAGAACTGGATGAAGTCCAGATACAGCTCGATCTGCTCCTCGCTCTTGCCGTAGGTGTACAAGCCGATGTAGCCGCCGTAACCGCCCACATCACGGGTCACAGTGGTGCGGATATGCTTGGTGCACTCGTTGTGCGTGGCGTCGTTGTCAACATGGTCACAGCCGCCGTTTTGGTTGCAGGGAACATCGCAGGTGCACTCCATGGGAACATAGTCGATCACTTCCCATTCAAAGTCGACACCCTCCGTATTCATAATGGAAACGCCAAAACCAAGATAGCAAGGCATGAATACAGGAGAATCCTTGGTGCCGGCCAGGAAGTTCTGCTGCATGGTGGTGATGGTCTCCTCCGCAAAGGTGGGGCTGAGGTAATCGCTGATCTTCATGAAGTTGGACATAAAGCAGTTGAACCGATCGCTGCCTGCGCCAACATAGTAAGGAGAGTCGCTGCTCTTATTCAGCAGGGCATTATAAACACGCATGGTGTTGATATTGTACTTGCTGTCGTACTCGGGCTGCTCATCACTGAGGCTGAAAGCGAAGTCGGCAGTGGCCTGCTTGTAGTTGTAATCGCCAACCTGCTGCTGGACATCATCCAGCAGATCCCGGTAGCACTGGTCGGCGTAGACCTTGATGACCCACTCCATGGCAACACCGGTCATTTCGCCGATGGCAAAGGGAGCGGTGTAACCAGCCGCCTTCAGGGCTGCGCAGGCGTCCATCATTTCATTCCAGGTGGTGGGGATCTTTGCATTGCCGTCAGCATCCACATAGCCGGCCTCTACCAGGGCAGAGGTATTGATGAAGATGCCGGTAACCGTTTCCTGAGAGACCAGCAGGTTGGAGCTGGCTGCGCCGATCTCCATCAGCTGATCGCTCATCACATCGGACCAAACGTAGCCTTCGCCGTCTTCGCCCACACCGGCATAGGGATTGATCTCATCGAGAATGCCGGACTGGAAGTTATAGCCATAGTTTTTCAGATCATTCTTCACATAGTTGCCCTGCATAATACCAATGTTGTGGGCGCCGGCCGCCATGGGGGTGGAGATGGCAGTTGCCATATCCTTACCGGAGGCGTGATTGTGAAGCTCAAATTCCACATCGGGGTACAGTGCGGAGTAAGCCTGAGTCACATATTCCCAGCCGCTCATCTCCGCCAGGAACGCACGGTCAATATACAGAGTACCTGCCATCTTGCCGCTCTGCCGCTTTTCCAAAACCTCATCCAGGTCAAAGCGGTATTCAGCAGCCAGCTTGTTATAAATTTCTTCGTTGATGCCTACCGAAGCAGCCTCGCCGGGATCGGCAGACTCACCGGGATCAGCAGGATCGGCAGGGTTCACGGGATCTGCGGGATCTACAGGATCTGCGGCAGGACCGCCGCAGGCAACGAGCATGGAGCCCAGCAGCAAAATTGCCAGAACAAGGCTGAGTAGTCTCTTCATCATGACAAAAGGACCTCCTAAGTTATTTTGTGGTGCGCCGCAAACAGATTTTGCGGCGCACCGTTTTAGCTTTAGCGAATTTCGATGGTCTTATAGGTAACCGTACCGGTGGTGCCGGTGGCAGTTACGGTAACAATGTCCATACCCAGCAGCACGGTGCCGTCCGCAAAGAAAGGCAGTGTGGTCAGATCAAAGGTCACAGTAACGGTGCCGTCGGCGTTCTCGGTGCGGGTCCATGCGGTGCTGGCGGCGATGTCGCTGATCGCCACAGAACCATAGTAGTTAGCCGGGGTTCCGGAGGTGTTGGAGCCCAGATCGCCGCCCAGGTCCGTCAGAACATGGATGCGGTAATTGGTAATGTCCATTTCCTCCACATAGGTAAAGGACAGTGTGGAAAGGCCGGTAATGTTATACTCCACATTTTTCAGGATGATGCCCTTCCAGCCGTTCTTATGCAGATAGTTCACCACAAAGCCGTCTGCGGTGACTTCCGAGGTGGTAACGGACGGCTTAACAGAAGTGTACGCCTGGGCGCTGTACCACAGGGAAGCATCCGCTTCATTGCTCATGTTCCACACGATGGGTGTGGCCGCAGCGTTCTCAGCAGCGCCGCAGACGGAGCAGACACCCTCAACATAGGTGTGGTCGCCCACTTCGCCCTCCGTTGCGCCGCAGAGGCCGCAGGTCTTGGGTGCTGCGCAGGTGGCATCAGTCCAGGTGTGGCCGCTTGCTTCACCTTCAGTAGCGCCGCAGAGGCCGCAGGTCTTCGGTGCGGTGCAGGTAGCGTCGGTCCAGGTGTGCTGGCAGGTTTCCTCCTGAGGAGCATCGGCAGTAGCCGTCAAGGAAATGGTCTTATAGGTAACCGTTCCGGTGGTGCCGGTAGCGGTTACGGTAACAATGTCCATACCCAAAAGCACGGTGCCATCCGCAAAGAAAGGCAGTGTGGACAGATCAAAGGTCACAGTAACGGTGCCGTCGGCGTTCTCCGTGCGGGTCCATGCGGTGCTGGCGGCGATGTCGCTGACCGCCACGGAACCATAATAGTTTGCGGGCGTTCCCGTTTTATTGGACCCCAGATCGCCGCCCAGGTCCGTCAGAACATGGATACGGTAATTGGTAATGTCCATTTCCTCCACATAGGTAAAGGACAGCACGGAAAGGCCGGTAATGTTATACTCCACATTTTTCAGGACGATGCCCTTCCAGCCGTTTTTATGCAGGTAGTTCACCACAAAGCCGGCGTCGGTGATCTCGGAGGTGGTGATGGTCGCATCAGTGGCCGTATACGCCTGGGCGCTGTACCACTGGGAAGCATCTGCTTCATTGCTCATGTCCCACACAACAGGTGTGACCGCAATGCTCTCTGCAGCGCCGCAGACAGTGCATACGCCCTCTGCATAGGTGTGCTCGCCCACTTCGCCTTCGGTAGTGCCGCAGAGGCTGCAGGTCTTGGGAGCCTGGCAGGTAGCGTCGGTCCAGGTGTGCTGGCAGGCTTCCTCCTGAGGAGCACCGGCAGTAGCTGCCAGGGAAATGGTCTTGTAGGTCACGCTGCCGGTACCGCTGGCTACAGTCACGATGGTCAGGCCCTTGAGCTCGGTGCCCTCCTGATAGTAAGGCAGGGTGGTCAGATCAAAGGTAGCAGTAATGCTGCCATCGGCGTTGGTGGTGGATGTCCAGGCGGTGCTGTTTGCAATGTCGACCAGCTTAACCTCCGTATAGTAGCTGGCCTTATCCGACAGCGAATTGTCTGCCAGGTCGCCGCCCTGATCGGTGAGGATATAAACACGGTAACTGCTGATAGTCAGCTCGGGGCTGTAAGTAAAGGTCAGGTATCTGGTGTTTTCGCCGATAACGATGGATGCATCACTCATCCGAATGCCCTTCCAGGCGTTGGTGTGGTTGTACTGGACAACGCTGCCGGCTTCCGTAACGGTAACGGTGCTGGTGTTTGTAACGGTCTTATTTTGCAGACTGATCCACTGTGCAGAATCTTCCGCATCGCTCATATCCCAGACAACAGACACGCTGGGGCTCGGCTCTGCTGCGCCGCAGACAGAGCAGACGCCCTCAACATAGGTGTGCTCGCCCACTTCGCCTTCGGTTGCACCACAGACAGAGCAGGTCTTGGGTGCGGTGCAGGTGGCGTCGGTCCAGGTGTGGCCGTCCGTCTCACAGTTGTGCTCTGTGGAGGCCGTCTCCAGCTCAATGGACTTGTGGGTGACCGTGCCGGTGACCTTATTGGCTGTGACAGTCACGATGGACAGGCCTCTGAGCTGCGTGCCATTAGCAAAGTATGCCATGCTGGACAGGTCGAAGGTAACGGTCACGCTGCCATCGGCATTGGTGGTCTGCGTCCAGGCTTCCAGACTGCCAGCAGTGATGTCGGCAATCGCAACATTGGTATAGCAGTCCGCCGTTCCGTTGGAGGTCAGGCTGCCGCCCAGATCGGTCAGGATATGGATGCGGTAGCTGGTAATTGCCATATCAGAGCTGTAGGTAAAGGTCAGTTTGCCGGTCAGCTTGCTGATGTCGATGGCGGTATCCTCCAGGACAATGCCCTTCCAGCCATTGCCGGCGCCGCTGTACGCAACTTCCAGGCCGGCTTCCGTAACGGTGGTGGTAAGAGACTCGTTCTTCTTCTTGGCCTGATAGCCGGCCCAATCCGCCGCTTCCTCTTCCTTGCTCATATCCCAGCTGGTGCGGACGGTCTCAGCCTCCGTATTCTGGTAGGCAGACTGTGTCACTTCGAAGGGATTTGCGTAGGCATTGTTCACGGATTCGATGGCGATCTCCCGGTACTGGCTGCTGACACCATCGGGAGCGTACTCGATGCCGGAGATGTCCAGGCCGGTCACGGTCTTGATGAGCATCAGGCCGGTCAGATATCTGCCGTAATCCTTGCTCATGTGATAGCCGTCCCGGGTCAGGGTATCGCCCACCAGGGAGGTACGGGCATTCTGCACCGCCGTGCCGTTGGGCACGATCAATGCAAAGTTGCCGTTGGTCACGATCTTATTCTTCACGGCAGAAACGATGGCATTGTACATGGTCATCTGGTCGCTGCCATAGGTGGGGAATGCGCTGTGGGTGGAATCCTGCTGATAAGCCCAGGTCATGTGCCAGATCAGCTTGGCATTGGAATGAGCCTTCACATAAGCGATCAAATTGGTCAGGTCTTCATTGTAGGTGCTTTCCACGCCGCTGTCGGGGCTGGCCTGCTGGAGGGAAACATAGTCCCAGCTGCGGCTTTCCAGTGCCGCACGGAGGGTGTAGTTTTCGGTGGCAGACCAGGTTCCGTTGTCGCAGTAATAGTATCTGTAGTTGGGAAGATCGCCGGATGCGTTGGTATAGTGCTCATTGAGGGTGCAGCCGCCGATGTACAGGTTGCCCACCACGACCTTTTCAATACCCAGCGCCTTTGCGATCTGCCAGGTGTACTCCATGGCATCCGTGGAGAAGCTGTTGCCGATGGCCAGGATCTCCAGAACGCCGTCGCTGTCGGTATCCCAGGCCTTCACGCCGCAGACAGAGCAGGCGCCGTCCACAAAGGTATGTGCGCCATCGCCTTCGGTAGTGCCACAGAGGCTGCAGGTCTTGACGCAGACATTCTCCAGCCAGGTGTGGCCGCTTGCCTCGCCGTCGGTAGCGCCGCAGGCGGGGCAGGTCTTGGGTGTGGTGCAGGGGGCATCGGTCCAGGCATGACCGTGCGCATCACAATTGCGCTTTTCCAGCTCAACGGACTTGTAGGTGACCGTGCCGGGGGTGCTGTTGGCGGTGACCGTGACGATGGTCAGGCCCTTCAGCTCAGAACCATCGGCAAAGTATGCCATGCTGGACAGATCGAAGGTCACGGTGACGCTGCCGTCGGCGTTGGTGGTCTGCGTCCAGGCAGGAAGGCTGCCGGCAGTAACGTTGGCAATTTTCACATTGGTATAGCAATCCGCCGTTCCGTTGGCTGTCAGATCGCCGCCCAGGTCGGTCAGGATATGGATACGGTAGCCGGTGACGGCAATATCCGTGCTGTAGGTAAAGGTCAGCTTGCCGCTGAGCTTGCGGATGTCGATGGCGGCGGTCTCCAGGACAATACCCTTCCAGCCGTTGCCGGGGTTGTCAAAGGTCACTGCCAGGCCGGCATCTGTGACAGCGGTGGTCAGAGCCTCATTCTTCTTCTTGGCATGGTAAGCGGCCCAGGATGCGGCATCGGCCTCGTTATTCAGGTTCCAGGTAACCATATCGTCCTCGCAAACATCGCAGGCCAGGTCCTTGTTCACATCGGTATGGGCAGCCTTCCCGCCTTCGGTCATACCGCAGACAGAGCAGGTCTTGGGTGTCAGGCAGGTGGCATCAGCCCAGGTGTGGACTGCGCAGCAATCGGTACCGCAGGCGTCGCACTTGCTGTCACCATTGGTATCCACATGGCCGCCAAGCTCGCCTTCGGTGGCGCCGCAGACGGAGCAGGTCTTGGGTGCCAGGCAGGTGGCATCGGTCCAGGTGTGGCCCTTGGCGCTGCCCGCGACCGCGCCGCAGACCGTACAGATGCCGGGTGTGGTGCAGTCGGCCTCGCCGTACTGGTGGCCTTCGGCTTCGCACTTGAGCTTGTCGACCACCTTGATCGCGCTGGTCAGCTCAATGGTCTTGTAGGTGACCGTGCCGGGGGTATTGCCGGTGACAGTGACGAAGGCCAGGCCCTTCAGGGTCTCGCCCTTGGCGAAGAAAGGCAGGCTGTTCAGATCCACGCACACGGTGATGGTGCCGTCGGCATTTTCGGTAGCAGACCAGTTCTCGCTTCCGGCCACATCGCTCAGCTTGATGGCCGAATAGTAGTTGGCGGGCGTATAGCCGGAGGAAGGCGCGTCGTTGTGGCTCAGGCTGCCGCCCAGGTCGGTCAGGACATAGATGCGGTAATGGGTGATGTCCATATCCGAGCTGTAGGTGATATACAGCTTGCCGCTGAGCTTGCTGATATCCATATCCAGATCCTTCAGGACGATGCCCTTCCAGGCGTTCTTATGCGTATATTCGATCTCACGACCGTTTTCAGTGATCGTACTGGTACTGGTACTGGTAACGGTCTTGCTTTGCATGCTGATCCACTGATTGGCCTGCTCTTCCTTGGACATATCCCAAACCAGGCCCTGCACTTCCTCTACCTGGTAGTCTCCGCAGACAGAGCAAATGCCATCGACCCACTTGTGGCCCTTTGCCTCACCCTCGGTGGTGCGGCATCTGGAGCAGGTCTTGGGATCGGTGCAGTTTGCTTCCTTCCAGTTGTGACCCAGGGCAGTTCCCTCGGTAAGGTCGCAAACCAGACAGGTCTTGGGGGACAGGCAGGTGGCAGACTTCCAGGTGTGGGCCTCGGGCTCACCCTCGGTAGCACCGCATGCGTAGCAGGTGGCGGCGGCAGTACAGGTGGCCGGCTTCAGGAAGTGGCCTTCCGCCTCGCAGTTGTGGTCAGAAAGGTCCGTCTCCAGCTCGATGGACTTGTAGGTCACCGTGCCGGGAGTCTTATTGGCTGTGACAGTGACGATGGTCAGACCCTTCAGCTCGGAGCCGTTGGCGAAATAGCTCATGCTGGACAGGTCGAAGGTGACCGTGTAGCTTCCGTCGGCGTTCTTCGTTCTTGTCCAGGCCGGGAGCTTGCCCGCCTCAATGTCGCTGACGCTCACAGCCACATAGCAATCGTCCGTGCCGTTGGAGGTCAGGTTGCCGCCCAAGTCGGTGGCAACATGGATACGGTAGCTGGTGATGGGCAGGCTGGAGCTGTAAGTAAAGGACAGCTTGCCGCTGAGCTTATTGATATCCACCAGCGCATTTTCCAGCACGATACCCTTCCAGCCGTTGCCGGGGTTCAGGTAACGGATGGACTTGCCGGCGTCGGTGACAGAGGTGGTCAGCGCCTCCAGCTTCTTCTTGGCGTGATAGGCGACCCAATCCTCTGCGTCGTTGATATTGCTCATGTCCCACTCGACCTTGGAAACATAATCGACCTCGTGGGGATCAATAAACTCTTCCTGATCCAGCAGCTCGATGGACTTGACGGAAATGATATCCATAACAGGAGTGGCCTTGCGCTGCACGAAGGCGATGGACATACCCTTGACGATGGCGTCCTCGGACCACACGCTCAGCTCATGGATCTTAAACTGGACACGGACCCAGCCGTCTTCCATCTGGTCCACCTGGACCAGGTTCGCACTGGTGCCGTCGGTACGCAGCGACCAGGCTTCACTGCCGTTGCCGTAGCCGTAGATCATACCGCCGTTGCTGGTAAGCACACTGATACGGAACTGGTCGTTGGGGCTGTCGGCCATATCAATGGGGAAGTACTTGGGCTTCAGGTAGATGACCACCAGCTTTGCCTTGCTGGCTTCCACGTTGATACCCTCGTTGTAGATGAACTTCATGCCCATGCCCTTGCCGTTTTTACCGTTGATAACGGGAATGTTTTCCAGGGAATCGGTCACGGTGAAGCCCCAGGCGGCATAGCCGTCTTCCGTGGTCTCGTAGACCATGTCTTCCGCCAGCAGGCCGTCGATTTGGTGCTTCCAGGCACCCTGACCGCCGATCCAGGCACCGTGGATACCGGTGGAGAAATCCCACAAGGTATCGGAAACACGGTTGGCAGAGCCATCGCCATACATAGCCTTGACGATCACATCTTCATAAATAGGCTTATCGAAATCAAAGGTGGTCTCCTGGAGCGCATCCCGCCATTCCACAAACCGGAAGCCTTCCTTCACGGGATCTTCCGGCTTCTCGATGGTAGTGCCCACAAGGACTTCTCTGACATCAAAAGGCTCTCCGTTGTCGGGGTTGATGGTCACGGTGTACACATCCGCCCAGACAGCATACAGCTTGAGATCGCCGCTGACGATAAATGTTTCGGGATCAATGATCTCTTCCACATCGCCGTCGATGGTGGACCAGCCTGCCAGGCCCAGGCCCTTCTCGGCCTTGGGTGCTTCCGGCAGAGTCAGCTTGTCGCCGGTCTTTACCGTAACGGTTTCATAGACCTCGCCGCCGTTATAGAAGGTAACGGTAGCGGGCTCGCCCACCGGGGTCTCCTGGCTGGCGCATGCAGCCCCTACGCAAAAGATTGCGACTGTCAGCAGGGCCGCCAGCAAAATTTTCCAGGTTTTCATTGCATTTCTCCTTCTTCAATAGACAATCGGACTTGCTATACGGGAGGTATGGTGTCGACCCAAGAATTATTTGATAAATTCAATGGCCGCAATATAAACGGTATCGCCCATCAGGGCGCCGTCCGGGTTACAAATGCTCAGGGCGTTGATCTGGCCGTTTCCGTCCGCTGCAAGACCGGAACAGAAGATGGTCTGGGTCTCCCACTGGCCGTAGGTCGTAAGCTCGAACGAGTTCTGCTCGGTGGGATAGAGCTCGCCGTCGCGCAGGATGCTGATGGTGGCATCGGCGCCTTCCTTGGCGAAGCTGTTATTCACAAGATAAGTAACCTTCACCTTGCTGTACTCGGAGAGATCCACGGCGGTAAGGCCGGCAGCTTCCATCAGCTTCTGATAGTCGATGGAGATGTAACCGGCGGTTATGTGGTTGTCAGCCTCTACCTTCAGCACTGCGCCGTATTCCTCATTGGCTACCAGGCTTGCTGTCAGACCCTGCTTGTTGACGCCGCCCACATAGTCCAGGGCGTCGGCAAAGTTAAAGGTGATCTTCTGGGCGGTGCCGCCGTTTTCGGTGTAGCTGCCTGCAGGCGCTGCCGCCACATCGTTTGCTCCCGCAGCGTTCACAAGCGCCTGCGGTGCAGTGGACCGGCTGCTCTTGAGAATAATATCGGATACCAGCGGCAGATGGTCACTGATATCGTAGTAAGTACAATCCTGTCCGGGAGTCAGATCGGCCTGGGTGACCTCTTCCACATAGGTAGCGTCCTTCAGGAAGGAGCCGCTGGCCACCTGATACTTCTTCACGCTGGCACCGTTGACGAAAATGTAGTCGATACGGTTGCCGTTATTCTCCAGCGAGCTGCCCCAAATACGGGCTGTGCCGGAGCCGTCGGTCTGGGGTGCTGCGTAACGGCTGTCCTTGTAGCCGGCCTGATTGACCATGTATTCGTAGGTTCGGTAGCCTCTGGAGGTCTCGGTGGTGTTGAAGTCGCCGCCCAGAATGATCGGCAGGCCTTCCGAGATCTTGTAAAGCTCTTCAACTGCGGTAGAAGCAGCCTGGACGCTCTTGATCGCCCGCTCGATATGCAGCTGGCCGGAGGGAACAGTCTGCACATGGATGGCGGCATACACCGCTTCCTGCCCGGTTGCCTTATGTACCAGTCTTGCCCATGTGCAGTGGTCATACCATCCGCTCCAGGGCTGGCAGGTCACGAAGGAGCCGGAGTCCACCAGCGTAAACTGCTCCTGATCGTAGAACACCATATCGTACAGGTCTTTGTACTTCTCGCCCTCGCCGTTTTCAGAAGAGCCTGTGCTTTCGCCCCCCACGAAGGCGTACTGAGGAAGCGCCTTCAGAATGGCATCCTCGTCGGTGATGACTTCCTTCCACCAAGCGAAGTTAAACTCGTTGAGGAAGAACACATCGGGACTGTAATGCTTCAGTAAAGACAGCAGCCGGTCGGCCCGCTTTGCAAAGCTGTAATCCTCTACCATGTCCTGGTTGGTGTAGTTCAAATCGGGCAAGAGCGTCGGATCATCGGCCAAATGTTCCTGGGTGTATTCGCCGTCGTAGTAAGCAACATTCAGTGACAACACTCTCACATATGCCGGATTGATGATCTGAGGTTCTGTCGGTTCCTCCGGGACTTCCGGATCGGCATTTCCGCAGCCGATCAGGGCCATCAGCATACACAGACTCAGTACCAGCGCCAGCATCCGGTATGCGTTTTTCCATTGAACTCGCATGCACAACTCCCCTTTTTTGTTCTTTTTTTTTATGTTACGGGATTATTCTCCCACCTTACCTTATTAATATAGCACGCCCGGTGTTTCTTTACAATGCGTAATCATTCACAAAATTTCAGAAAAAATTTGTGTAATATACAGTTTTTGCGAGGTTGTGCGTGAAACCTCCCGGCATATTTGCCGATTTATCATCCGGTATCTGCCGTTTTTCCGCGGGGCGTGCAACAAAAAGCTCTCCCGGACGATATGTCCGGGAGAGGTTCTTATCAAAGTGTAAAGGACAGCCACTTGCGTGCCGCATCCAGCCAATCCTTGGCGTGCATAACGGCCGGGTTCAGTTCATCGTTCGTTACAGAATCCACTGTGGCAAGACCGTGCCACCCCTCGGGATAGATATGGACAGCAAAGGGAACATTGTTCTCCGCCAAAGCCTGCCCATAGAGCAGTGTATTCATCACCGGAACCGCCTGATCCTGCCGGGTATGCCACAGGAAGGTGGGCGGCGTCTGCGCCGTTACCATCTTGTCGCAGGAAAAACGAAGCTGCTCTTCCTCCGTCAGCTCTTCCTTTCCTAATAAGTCCCGGAAGCTGCCAAGATGGGCATGCCTCGGATCTGCGGTAATAACCGGATAGCACAAAACAGCAGCATTGACAGGCTTGCTCTGCGGGAACATTTCCCGCACCTCCGGCCAGTTATAGGCATTGCTGTAGTGGGCCGCCAAATGACCGCCGGCAGAAAAGCCCATGATCGCGATCTTTTCGGTATCGCAGTGCCAGGCTTCCGCGTTTTCATAAATCAGCTCCAGAGCCGCCGCCACTTCCCGCAATTGGGTGGGAAAGCGATTGGGGCTTACAGAATACCACAAAATAAAAACATTGTAGCCCTCGGGCAAAAAGTGAAATGCGATCGGTTCAGCCTCCCGCGGGCTGACGCCGTGGTAGCCGCCACCGGGACAAATCAGCAGGCAGGGATGCTTTTGATCGGCTCTTCCCATAGCCGTCATATTGTCCGGCAAATAGATTGCCAGCTTGGGATCACAATTATTTTGGGCTAACTGTGCAAAGCGCTCCGTCAAACGGATCATTTCGTACTGCATATCGTTAAATTCCTTTCCGGGCAGATTCCCTCATCGGTGCACATTTACGATACAAGCTTTTTTTCGGGTTGTCAACCCTTCTTGTGCAGACGGCGGTTTTTCCTGGCCCGGGTGCGGTGACAACATTGCGGAGGGAGGGTTCGATATGCACCTGACCGCTGCACACGAACCGGCCTTGCTGCATCTGCCACCGGCAGCGCAAGGCCGGTTAGGCCCAACAAGCTACGCTCGTCGATCTCATAACCCGGAGGTAGCCGAGACGAAGCCTACTGCCATAACCAAAGAAAACCCCATCCACATGGATGGGGTTTTCTTTGGCTCGTAGCACCGAAAAAGATATCACTTGTCAAGTTGATATAAAAGAAAAAGCAATATTTTTTGCAAATTCATTTCTTGAACGATTGAACCCTTGAACGATACAAAACCCGCCACTTCTGTCTTGCCGGGGCAGAGGATGGCGGATTTATCGTTTATATAAGATAAAATACCCATAAAACCGCCGAAATGAGCGGTTAAAGGGCAAAAATAGGGCATTTTCCGTATAGAAATCAAAATTCCATAGCCGAAATTGTATCGACTATGGAATCTTTTTTGGCAAGTTGCACCGATTTAGATGTCGATACAAAACAATTCGATAAATTGTAGTTTATAATACCGTGTAACTCGCATCGGATAATTTATTCATTGCTCTCTTATAGTGTTATTTCTCTTTATACGATTCCCATTGCCATTTCTACCAACAACGCAACGACAACGACCAACGCCGAGATGATAAAACCGTGGATCATCGGACGGATACCGGCTTTCTTCATGCCTGAGAAGGATGTGTTCAAACCGATGGCTGCCAATGCACATACCATAAGGAATTTGCTTGCACTCTTGGTGCCGGATACAACAGCCGCAGGAATCGGGAATATACTTGCAACAATGGACATAGCAAGAAATCCAAGGATAAACCAAGGGAATATCTTTGTAATGCTGAAATTTGCCTTCAGTTCGCTTCCGTTTTGGCTGTTGGCAAGTGCTTCTTTACGCTTTAAGCGGAGCTGTACAAAAGCAAAGGTAATAACGGTAGGAATAATCGCAAGGGTTCTTGTGAGCTTTACCATTGTGGCAAAATCACCTGCGCCTTCTGAGAAGGCATAGCCGGTCGCAACAACGGAAGAAGTATCGTTAACTGCCGTTCCCGC
>JAZUMW010000047.1:0-3852 GCA_045603825.1 Faecousia sp. | reverse complement strand
CTTCCGCACCACCGGCTGGTCGGTGAAGTAGAGATTGAAATTCTGCTTGCGCATCAAACTGCGGATCCCCTCTGCCGCTTCCGGAATGTTCATATCGAAGAAGGGCAGTCTGACTGTCGGCAGTACACTTCCCTTTCCGGGGCCGGTATACATATTCACAAGACCGGTATACAGCAGCTCATTCTGAGATTCTTCATCGGTTGGAGAGATATTGGACACATTCACCTCATCCACCAGATGCTGGGCAATGAAGAAGGGCAGCTTGGAAAGCTGATGTACATTGCTCTTCATGGCAACAAAAGTAATGCCCAGAGAAATGCTGCTTAAGCTCTTCTGCCGGATCTTATTGAGCATACGGATATTGCTTAAGACCAGGCCGGAATGGTTGTGACCGGAATGGTCGGCATTTTTCTTATCTGCCGCGGCATTGATGGAGGAATCCGTTTCCAGATCATCAATGGAGATCCAGATCCGGCTGAGGCCCGCATCCATAATGCCGTGGATCATTTCTTCCGTCAGCAGGGTTCCGTTGGTCAGCAGTTCCACTTCCGCACCGGTTTCGGCGGCCAGACGGATCATTTCCAGAATATCCTTGTGGAACAGCGGCTCGCCCATGCCGCCGAAGAAGATGGTTTCCACACTTTTGGGCATGGTGGCCAGCACCTGCTTGTAGTCTTCCAGACTCAGATCGCAGAAGGGCTCGTCAAACCAGGTATGGCGGAAGCACATTTTACAGTTCAGGTTGCATTTGGTGGTAGGTTCGATGTAGAGCTTTCTAAGCATAAGTCACCTCCATCAGACACCGTAGAATTCCAAAAACTGTCTGGTTTCCGGGTTCCGGGGATCCGAAAGCACCTGCTCCTTGGGGCCGGATTCCAGCAGCTTTCCCTTATGGAAATACAGTGCCCGGTCGGCAATGCGCCGGGCCTGCTGCAGAGAGTGGGTAATTAGAATCAGGGCGCAGCCCGTTTGGCGGACATACTCGGCGATCAGATCCTCAGAAAGGGATGTGGTCTCCATATCCATGGCAGCCGTGGGCTCGTCCAGGATCACCAGTTCATATTTCTTCATCATCAGCCGGGCCAGGGCCATGCGGGCGGTCTCGCCGCCGGAGAGCCGGTCGGCCCGTTTGTTCGCCAAATGCCGGATCTGCAGCCGGTCCATCAGCATATCCGCCTTTTCCCCGTCATTCTTGCCCAGACAGATGTTCCGCCTGGTGCTCATACGGAAAGCGTAGTTTTTCTGAGGCATATAGCCCACGGTGTCTACCTGGGCAAAGTTACCCCGCTTGTCCGCAGGGAGGATCCGGCTGAGGATCTTGCCAAAGGTGGATTTGCCGCTGCCGTTGGCGCCGATCACCGCGTAGATCTTTCCCGGTTCCAGCTCCATGCCGGGGAAATCCAGCACACAGACACCGTCATAGGTTTTGGTAAAAGCATGCAGTTTCATCGGCTCAACCTCCTTTGCAGCAAAGAGATCACCACGTTGATCACCAACGACAGCGTCAGCAGGATCATGCCCAAAGCAATACCCAAAGAGAAATTGCCCCGGTTGGTGTATTGCATGATGGCTGTGGTCATCACATTGGTCTTCCAGGCGATGGCGCCGCCCACCATGGACACCGCGCCCACTTCCGCGATGGAACGGGCAAAGGCCAGCAGGTAGGCCGAAATGATGGGATAAATGCACTCATTGCACAGCAGCCAAAAGGTCTTGAAGCCACCCAGCCCCAAACCCTTGGCAGTTTCCCGGATGGTGGGCGCTACCCCGGACACATAGGTCTCCACATTGCTCACCACGATGGGGGTGATCAGCACCACCTGGGCGAGGATCATAATATCCACCGTGAACAAAAGTCTTGCATGGCGGAAAGGACCTACACCGGAAAACAGCATATAAAACACCAGACCGCAGACCACCGGAGGCATACCCATCAGGGTGCGGTTGGCTACCAGCAAAACTCCTCTGCCCGGGAACCGGCAGGCACCCAGCCAAATACCCAGGATCACACCGATGAGCAGGGCGATGAGAGAGCTCTGCAGGCTCATCTCGGCAGTGACACTGAGAATATTCAAAAGCTCCGCGTCTGCGGACAGGATCAAGGCAATGGCTTTTTCCAGAGCCGTCTGCATAAAAACACCCTCCCATTAAAAGATCCCATGGGAGCAAGCCCCCATGGGATCATTTTACATGATTTTGTCAGAGATTGCAATCCTTACATCACGCCATCGTTGGCAACGAAGGTCAGGAAGGTTGCCTTGTCGGTGAGGATGTAAGCGCCCAGCTGCTCAGCCATGACCAGGCAAGCGCCCATACCGGTGTTGGCAGAGGTGTACCAGTCGGTGTATGCTGCAAAGGAGTCAGCCTCAGCGGTGATGCCCAGGTCAGCGGGCCACAGAGCCAGTTCCTTAGTGTGGGTGCCGGAGCCGTCACCACGGGAGATGAAGGCATGCTCGCCGGCAGCGATGGCTGCGAATGCGTCCAGAACGTTAGCGCAGGAAGCAACGCCGGCGGGGTCAGCGGAAGGACCGCACAGAACGAAGTAGTTGTAGATGAAGCTCAGGCGCTCGCCTTCGAAGCCGTCAACAACACGGGCAAAGCCGCCTTCGATGAAAGCTTCTTCCTGCTTCTTGGAGTGGACCAGGATCAGGTCAGCATTGCCGGCCTTTGCAGCGGCGATGGCCTTACCGGTACCGGCAGACTGAACTTCTACCGTGTAGCCGTATGCTTCCTCGAAAGCGGGCAGCAGGTAACCCAGCAGGCCGGAGTCGTTAACGGAAGTGGTGGTAGACAGACGGATGGTCTTGGTCTCTTCGGTAGCGGCAGCGATCTCACCGGTGTAAACGGGAGCGTCTTCCTTCACGTAGAACAAGTATTCGCCGTACTCAGCCACGCCGTACTCGCCGGCCATAGCCAGAGCCTCTTCGCTGATCAGCCACTGGATCAGAGCGTCAGCGCCGGCGGTGTTGACGTAAACGTCAGCAACAGCATTGCCGTCAGCATCCACGAAGGGAGCTTCGGGGTTGACTGCCAGAGCGGAGTAGGTGTTGAGCATGTTGTCGTCAGCTTCCATCAGGATGCAGGTGTCGACCACGATGCCGTCATCGGGAGCGTCGGTGGGGTCTTCTGCACCGGCGTTGTCAGCAGCGTCGCCGGCGTTGTCGGCAGCGTTGTTGTCCTCTACGGGGTTCTGTGCGTTGTCTGCGGGATCGTTGGCAGCGGTGCCACAGGCCACCAGGCCCAGCAGCATAACCAGAACCAGCAGCAGGGAAATGATCTTCTTCATTGTTTTTCCTCCAAAAATAGTATAAAATAATGACGAGCCCATCCAAAGCAAAAGGGTACACTTCTTGCGTAACCTTCAGGCTTTTGGAAAGAGGCTCGTCCACCGCTTTTCAAAACGCTATGTACTCCCCGTTTTGGGGGTCGCATTTTTTCCTCCCACACTATACCACAGACCGATCTTAAATTCAATAGTTTTTTATCTATTTATGCAAAATTCATAGTTTTTTCTCTTTATTTTTCCGGGCAAACCCGGTATGATATAGGCAGAGGTGATAAAAATGATCAAAGAAGAAACCTGGAGCGTTTCCCTGCAGCGGGCAAGAGCCTTCTTCCGGGAACAGAGCGATGTGACCGAGGAAAGCGCCAATGTTTTTCTGTTTGGCTCCTGCCGGATCCAGCTGACCGAGCTGAGGCCCAAGGGCATGGGTGTTTGGGCCGCCAAGCGCATCCAGGTGCGCATGGAGGGCGAGGATGCCGACGTGGAAAATATTTATCACCGTTACTTTATCCAATTCCTGTCTACCGGAGGTTGATATATGAGTAAGTCTATTCCATCTATTGATGCCT
>JAZUMW010000046.1:0-5826 GCA_045603825.1 Faecousia sp. | reverse complement strand
TTCGGCGTTACCCGTGAGCGTATCCGCCAGATCGAGAACAAGGCCATCCGCAAGCTGCGCCATCCCAGCCGTGCCAAGAAGATTAAGGATTTCTATTGCTAAAAAAATTACTGCCGACCCGGAAAGGTCGGCAGTTTTCCTTATGCGAATGTAGGGCGGGGGTTTACTCCCGCCGCCTGCAAATCTCCTCGGTTTTTCTTGACAGTTTTGCGGGGGAATTTTACAATAGTAGCAGAATATACGGGAGGGAAGACGATGATCTATACCGTAACCTTTAATCCGGCCATTGACTATGTGATTCACCTGGATGCACCGATGCAGACCGGAAGCATCAACCGCACGGCTGCGGAGGATTTCCAATTTGGCGGCAAGGGCATCAATGTATCCGGGATGCTGAAGAATCTGGGCGTGGACTCTGTGGCCATGGGCTTTGTGGCAGGCTTTACCGGCCGGGCGCTGGAGCAGGGTCTGCAAAGACAAAAGCTGAAGACCGACCTGATCCATGTAGAAGCCGGTATGACCCGGATCAATGTAAAGATCAAAGGTAAAGAGGAGACCGAGATCAACGGCATGGGCCCGGAGATCTCAGAGCGGGATCTGCAGCTGCTTTACAGAAAACTGGATACCCTGCGTGCCGGGGATACCTTGGTACTGTCCGGGTCGATCCCTTCCTGCCTTCCCCAGGATACTTATGAGCATATTTTGGCCCGGCTGCAGGGCCGGGGCATCCGCTTTGTGGTGGATGCCACCCGGGATCTGCTTGTGAATGTGCTGAAATACAAGCCGTTTCTCATTAAACCCAACAACCATGAGCTGGGGGAAATCTTTGGTGCTGTGCCGGTAACTACCGGGGAGATCGTGACCTGCGCCCGCAGACTGCAAGGCATGGGTGCCGGGAATGTGCTGGTATCCATGGCCGGTGACGGAGCGCTGCTGCTGGATGAAAACGGCCGCAGCCATCGGATCGGCTGCCCCAAGGGCACGGTGGTCAACAGCGTGGGCGCCGGGGATTCCATGGTGGCCGGTTTCCTGGCAGGCTATCTGAAGACCGGGGATTATTCGTATGCGCTGAAGCTGGGTACCGCTGCCGGCAGCGCCACAGCCTTCAGCATGGGCCTGGGCGAACGGGCATTGATCCAAAGCCTGCTGGCACAATTATAAAAACAAGCCCCGACAACCGTCGGGGCTTAACCATTTATACAAAAACAAAGAAATGCATAACTGTGGCGACTACGATGCCGGTGAGGATACCGGCTACCACCTGAATAGGGGTATGGCCCACAAATTCCTTCAGCTTTACTTCCGGCAGCTCCTTACTGGAGAGCGTCTCGTAAAGCTTGGTCATTTCGTTCAGGAGCTTGGCCTGCTTGCCGGTCTCCAGGCGCACGCCCATGGCATCGTGGCAGACGATGATGGCCAAAAACAGGGTGACGGCAAATTCAAAGCTGCCGGGGCCGCACCGCCATGCAGCAAAAGCACACAAAGACGACACGGTGGCAGAGTGGGCACTGGGCATACCGCCGTCGCCGATGAGCCGCTCAAAAACGATCTTTCTGTTAATAATTGCATGAATGATGGTCTTTACCACCTGCGCCAGCAGCCACGCGGAAGCGCCTGCCAGAATAAATTGATTGGTGATCAGCTCCAGGATCCATTCCCAAAATGTCATTTTTTAATGTCCCTTCTCTTTTTATCATTAACAGTATACCATATTCCTTGGGATAAGCAAGAACAAAAAGAAGAACAATATATAGAAAAAATGCCCTTGATTTCCAAGGGCATTTTTGTCAGTCGGGCAGGTGGATCGGGATCCGGTTGCGGACCTGCATAAACAGCTCTTCCATGAGACGGGTGGTTTCCCGGGGCAGGGCGATATAGCCGTAATCGTACCGGCCGTCGCCGTCCGGGTCCAGAAGCTCGTCAGGGGGATAGCAGATGGGATCGTAGGCTACTTCCGGGTCCATAAAGTCCTTGACGCCGCTCTCCTCACTCAGAGGGGTGGAGTAGCAGATCCAGTCCATGTTGCCGCCGGCGATCTCCGGCTCACACAGGAAATTGATAAAGGTCTCAGCGGCTTCTTTTTCTTCACAGCAGGTGGGGATGCACATGGCGTCCACAAACTTATTGAAGCCCTGATCCTCCGGCAGGTAGAAGCACAAATTTTCGTTCTCGTCTGCCATGGTCAGATAGTCGCCGGCATAGTAGGGGGCGATCCATGCTTCTTCGTTTTCCATCAGGTCGAAGACCTGGTCCATGATATACTGCTGGACCACGGGCCGCTGCTCGGCAAGTTTCTGTGCGCAGTGCAGAAGCTCCTGGGGATCAGTGGTGTTGATGTCATAATCCAGCAGGTTCTGTGCGATGCAGAAGGCGTCACGGGAGTTATCGAACATCAGAATCTTGCCGGCGTAGTCCAATTGCTCGCCCTGGGCGTTCTCATTCCAAAGGATCTCCCAACCGGTCACATCCTCTTCCTTTACATACTTGGAGTTGTAGATAATACCCACAGTACCCCAGGCGTAGGGAACAGAATACTTGTTTTCCGGGTCGTAGTCGGGATTCAGGAACCGGCTGTCAATATGCCGGGCGTTGGGAATATTGTCGAAGTTCAGCTCCATGAGCATATTTTCTTCGATGAGACGGCCCACCATATAGTCCGAGGGAATGATCACATCTACGGTGATACCGCCGCCGGCCATTTTGGCGTACATGGTCTCGTTGGAGTCGAAGGTCACATAGTTGACCTTGATGTCCGGGTATGCGGCTTCAAACTCCCGGATCACATCGATACAGCCGTCGTTGCCTTCGGAAATATACTGACCCCAGTTGTAGACATTGATGGTCACACGGTCGTCCTTTTCTGCACAGCCGAACAGGCACAGCGTCAGACACAGACACAGAGTAAAAGCAAGGAATCTTTTCATGACTTCATTTTCCTCCTTGCTATCTGCTTATCCTGCCGCAGCTGCAGCAGGTTCATAACGATCATCAGCACCAAAATCAGAATGAACAGCATGGTAAACATGGCGTAGATCTTGGGCTGCAGCTGCTTTTTGGTATAATTGTAGATCTCAACGGGCAGGGTGATGAAGTCCAGACCGGTTACAAAGTAGCTGATAACGAAGTCGTCCAGACTCATGGTAAAAGCCATGATGGCGCCGGAAATGATACCGGGCATGATCTCCGGCAAAGTGACCTTGAAGAAGGACTGCATGGGCGTGCAGCCCAGGTCCATGGCAGCCTCTACCAGGGAATTGTCCATCTGCTGGAGCTTGGGCATCACATTCAAAATGACATAGGGCAGATTGAAGGTGATGTGGGCGATCAGCAGGGTCCAGAAGGTCAGACTGTTGCGCTGGCCTAACATCTTAGTGCCCACGAACACGAACAGCAGTGACAGGGAGATACCGGTGACGATATCGGGGTTGGTCATGGGAATGTTGGTCAGACCCATGACGGCCTTGCGCATCCGGGGCTTCAGCCGGGTGATGCCCACGGCAGAGAACGTGCCGAAGACGGTCGCCAGGGCGCTGGCCAGAATGGAAATGATCAGAGAGTTACCCAGCAGCTTCAGCAGGCTTCTGTCCCGGAAAACCTCCACATACTGCATAAGGGTGAAGCCTTCAAACTCTGTAATATCCTTGCCGGTGTTGAACGATGCCACCACCAGCACGATCATGGGGACATACAGGAACAGGAAGATCAGGATCGTGATGATGCGATTTGCTTTTTTCATACCATCACACCACCTTCCTCTTTGCTGCCGAAGCGGTTCATGATGCCGGTACAGACGAACACCAGGATCATCAGCAGCAAGCTCAGGGCGGCGCCCATGTTGGCGTTGTCACCCTGCTTGAACTGGCGTTCGATGATATCGCCGATGAGCACCGTATCGGTGCTGCCCAGCTTGTTGGAAATATAGAAGGTAGACACAGCGGGCACGAAGACCATGGTCATGCCGGACAAAATGCCGGGCATGGACAGGGGCAGGATTACCCGGCCAAACACCTGGACAGTATTGCAGCCCAAATCTTCGGCAGCCTCCACCAGGCGGTGGTCGATTTTGACGATCACAGAGTAGAGCGGCAGGATCATATAGGGCAGGTAGTTGTAGACCATACCCAGGATCACAGCGCCGGGGGTGCGGATCAAGCGGAGGGGGCCAAGTCCGATCCGACCAAGCAAACTGTTGATGATACCCGTATCCTGCAGAAGACCTACCCAGGCCAGGGTGCGGAGCAAAAAGCTCATGCACATGGGCAGCATCACCAGCATATACAGAAAACGCTGGGCGGTAGGCTTGCAGTGGGCCATGTAATAGGCTACGGGGTAGCCGATCACAAGGCAGATCAGCGAGGATACGAAGGAATATACGATGCTTCGCCAAAGGGCGGGCATGTACAGCAACAGATCCTGAATATTTTTGAAGGAGAAGGCCCCGGTCTGCACATCAGTCAGTGCGTAATAGAGCACCACACCCAGAGGGATCAGGGTGAAGACCACCATCCAGATGATATAGGGGGTGCTCAGCAGAACGGAGTTACTCTTCTTCTTCATCGGCATCCTCCGTCAGCTCGTCGTACTCGGCAGAGTAGGAGCTGTAGTCACCAAACATACCCGAATACTCACTCTTATGCATAATGTGAATGTCCTCGGGGTTCAGACGGATGCCCACCGTTGCGCCAACAGGCTGGAAATCGGTGGTTTGGATCAGCCACTTGAAGCCCATGAAGTCCACGATGATGTCGTAGTTCAGGCCCATGAAGGTGACTGCGGTGACGGGGCCGGTCAGATGGCTCTCCTCCACGGGGACAAAGTCGATGTCCTCGGGGCGGATGACCACATCCACAGGCTCGTTGGGCTCGAAGCCCGCGTCCAGGCACTTGAAGGTGCGGCCAAAGACCTTGTCCTTATAGTCGGCCAGCATAACGCCGTCCAAAATATTACTTTCGCCGATGAAGTCGGCCACAAAGGCGTTCTTCGGCTCATTATAAATATCCTCGGGCTTGCCGATCTGCTGAATGCGGCCCTTATCCATGACGACGACCGTGTCAGACAGAGAAAGAGCCTCCTCCTGGTCGTGGGTCACATAAATAAAGGTGATGCCCATGGCCTGCTGAATACGCTTGAGCTCGTTCTGCATATCCTTACGCAGACGCAGATCCAGGGCGGCCAAGGGCTCGTCCAGAAGCAAAACCTTCGGACGGTTGACCAGAGCCCGGGCAATGGCAACACGCTGCTGCTGACCGCCGGAAAGACTGTCGATCCGCCGGTGCTCATAGCCCTTCAGACCGACCACTTCCAGCATCTCCTGCACACGGGCCTGGATCTCTTCTTTCGGCAGCTTGGCCACCTTCAGACCGAAGGCGATGTTGCCGTAAACATCCAGGTGAGGGAACAGGGCATAGCGCTGGAAGACCGTGTTGATCTGCCGCTGATGGGCGGGCATATCGTTGATACACTGGCCGTCAAAGAGCACCTTGCCGGAGGCAGGCGTCAAAAAGCCGCCGTTGATCCGCAAAGTGGTGGTCTTGCCGCAGCCGGAGGGGCCGAGCAGCGTGAGAAATTCCTTGTCGTTAAAATAGAGGTTGATACCATCAAGTATCCGCTCCCCGTCGAACTCCATCACAAGATCCTGGAGTCTGATGAGCTCTTTGGACATTATCCTCCCCCGTTCTTTTACCGGCGGCCCCATAAGGACCAACCTTATATTCTTTGTTACAGAAGGGATACTATAACAGTATACATATACCGCAAAACCGTGGGAAAGTCAACGAAATTTTCCGATTTTTGCTCTGCAACAAGGCATGCAAAACTGCGGACAGT
>JAZUMW010000045.1:0-5258 GCA_045603825.1 Faecousia sp. | reverse complement strand
TTTTGCATCACTTTTTCTTTGTCATTGATTTTAGAAGTGTAAAAATCGACGTATTCGTCCATTGTGCGAAGCGCGGTTTCTTTTTGCATAAAATCGCCATCAGAAACAACACCACGCCAAACCTTTACATTGTCATTTGTGGTGTTAGCTAAAATAGCAATAGTTTTATTACCTGTAAGTGCTTTTTCGTACTCAACATATGCGGATAACTGTTCTTCATCTGCTTTTGTAAAATTTTGCTTTGTTTCAACAAGTACTGTTATGCCGCCTTTTACAAAACGGATATCAAGTTTTTCAAATTTTCTTCCGTTTGCATTTGTAATGGGAATAAACGGTAAGGATGCAACAGAAAAAGCTTTGGGATAACTATATTCATCGTTTTCGATATTGCTGGTTAAATATTCTCGACCAACAACGGAGATTATATCTGCTCTAATCATTTCTTTTTGCCCTCCAAATCTTTTGTCAGTAAATCAGTCAAATACTGATTTACGCTATATCCACGTTCGTTCTTCTTTTTCTTTTGCACCTCGTCCATCATACGGCTGTAAATCTCCGGTGGTAGGCGCAGAGGGATCATTATTTTTTCATAAGTTGGGGTATTTGATTTGTTCACAATCCCACCTCCATTTTGATATCATAATATCTTGATATTATGATATCAAAATGAGAAATAAATGTCAATGCCTAGCCCGCATAAATCATTCTTAAACTACTCCAATTTGCACCCCCCTTTAGCCGGAAATGCACACCTCCCACCGTAATCTGCACACCCCGGAGGAGAAAATGCACCCCGTTATGACCTAGCGTTAAATTATCTTAAGAACAAGGCTCTGTGGAAACTGATCGTCAGCAACCACAGAGCCTTGTTTTAATGAAATCCTTGCATTCGCAAGGATGAAATCTGCTAATGCAGATGAAATCCGCTAACGCGGATGAAATTAAATCCACCCATCCGGCGTCGAGCCGGATTTCATCCCCGCAGGGGATTTCATCGTCGAAGACGATTTATTCCACCCGCAAGGGTGGATTTAGTTGAAAAAGACTCTGATTGTATTACAATCAGAGTCTTTTTCTGGCAGGGGCACAAGGACTTGAACCCTGAGCCTACGGTTTTGGAGACCGCCGCTCTACCAATTGAGCTATACCCCTATATATAAAAGGCAAGTGCCTTTGTTTTCGTGGTGGGCCCTCAGGGATTCGAACCCGGGACTATCCGGTTATGAGCCGGAGGCTCTAACCAACTGAGCTAAGGGCCCATAAGTCACAGGTGCCTGAGCACCATCGCCGAATCATTATAACATCCGCATTTGGTTCTGTCAAGGGTAAAAACGGCATAAACAGGAAAAACCGCCTGCGGGAATGTTCCGCAGGCGGCAGCGTTTAAATCTTTTTTTCCGGCAGCTTGCTCCGACGGCGGCGGTGCTGGCTGCTGGGGCGGCGGGGTTCTTCCGGATCGGCCTTTTCCGCACGGCGGGCGTATGCCTCGGCGGCCTCGGAGGTGGCCTCATAGGTCAGACGGCTGACACGGATTGTGCCGTCGGGCTGATCGGACAGGCGGACGCGGATGAGGAATTTACCGTGTTCCGGGCAGGTGGCCAGGTCCATATACCGGCGTCCGGGCTGCGCAAACCAGCGGGAGCCTAGCATCTGATGCCCGCAGATAGGACACTGGTTTTCAGAGCCTGCCATGGCGGACAGGGCAGCGCGCTTGTCTGCATAGTCGTAAAATACCTTACGGCTGATACAGCCGGGGAGCTCAGCCCCGTGGAAGCCATTGACATGGCTTTTCAGAGCCTCGGCGTATTCTTCTGTGCCCCGTTTTAAGTCCAGACGGGCACAGATCAGGGCGGTGTGGTAAGCGTCACCCAGGGCGTCGTGGGCGGGACGGGTAGCCTCAATCCCGAAGATCTCCATAGCGGTCTTTAATGCCTTTTGGGCGTTGGAGCCGTCTGTCTGGGCATTAAAGATCATCTGCGCGTTATACCAGCGGCCGACCCAACTGTCGTCCAGACCGTACAGCAGAAGATTTTCTCTGAGGATGGTGATGTCGTCAAAGCCCCAGGTAAGAAATACCACTTCATCGCCGCACCAGGAACGGAAGCTTTCCATGGCAGTGGCCATGGGCAGACCCTCGTCCCGGAGCTGGGATTCTCGAATGCCGGTGAGCTTGCCGACTCTGCGGTTTAACTTTCGGTAATATTTTGGTTTGATCAGGACCTGGAATTCATCGGCAACCTGCTGATCTTCCGTAATGCGGACAGCACCGATCTGGATGATCTCTCCCCGGATCTGCACCGGCAGTATTTTCCGGGAGGAGGGGGAACCGGGCCAGGGCTGATTCCATTCCATATCCAAAACGATATAATTCATGTAACGCAACCTCTTTTTTGTATTCTATACTTTATCATAGCATACGGGCGGTGCTGCTGTAAACAAATAAGTTGTAAAAAAATAAAATGAGAGGGGAGACCCTCTCATTTTTTTGGAAGCATCTGTTTGGTATCCAAACTGCCCTCCTGCCAGCCCGCCTCTTTGCCGCATACGGGACAGGGGTCGCAGGCGCGGAGACTGTCATAGGTGTAGCCGCAGTTCAGACAGCGCCACAGGATCGGCTCTGCTTTTTCGGTAAGCGTACCGCTGACAAGCTGTTCCTTCAGATGACGGAAAGTATTGTGGTGAACACCTTCCACCCGGGCGATCTGCATCCAAAGCCGGGCGCAGTCATCAAAGCCCTCCCGCCGGGCCACCTCGGCGAATTCCGGATAGGCGTGGTCGTGTTCGTGAAGCTCGCCCTCAGCGGCATACCCCAGATTTTCTGCGGTAGTGCCCAGCTGGAAGGGATAACCTGCTGACAGCTCAATGTTGGGAGCGCAGGCACCCAGACTTTGCAGATGTTCCAGAAACTCCTCTGCATGTACAGCTTCATTGGCGGCAGTTTCCTCAAAGATCCGGGCGATCCATTCATACCCTTCCTTCCGTGCAACCTGGGCGTAGACTGTATACCGTGTCCGCGCCTGGGATTCTCCGGCGAAGGAACGGGCAAGATTGGTGACGGTGACTTTGATTTGATTGTCCATATCGCATCCTCCTTATTTATTAAGAGGATACCCGGGTTGTTCTGTTTTATACAAAGAAGGCACTGTGGGGATGCCACAGTGCCTTTATGCTTACAGTTCGCAGTTACCCACAGTTCTGGGGAAGGGGAGGACATCACGGATGTTGCCCATGCCGGTGAGGTACATGACACACCGCTCAAAGCCCAGGCCGAAGCCTGCGTGACGGGCGGAGCCGTACTTCCGCAGATCCATGTAGAAGTCGTAATCTTCGGGGTTCATGCCCAGCTCTTCAATACGGTTCTTCAGGATCTCGTAGTTGTCCTCACGCTGGCTGCCGCCGATGATCTCGCCGATACCGGGAACCAGGCAGTCCATGGCCGCAACAGTCTTGCCGTCGGGGTTCAGCTTCATATAGAATGCCTTGATCTCCTTGGGATAGTCGGTAACGAACACAGGGCGCTTAAAGACCACCTCGGTCAGATAGCGCTCGTGCTCGGTTTGCAGGTCGCTGCCCCAGTGGACGGGGTAGGCAAACTGATCGTTGTGCTTTTCCAGGATCTCAATAGCCTCGGTGTAGGTCACATGACCGAAGTCAGAGTTTACAACATGGTTCAGGCGTTCCAGCAGGCCTTTATCCACAAACTGGTTGAAGAAGTTCATCTCCTCGGGAGCATGCTCTAGAACATAGGTGATGATATACTTGATCATATCTTCAGCAAGCCGCATATCGTCAGACAGGTCAGCGAATGCGATTTCCGGCTCAATCATCCAGAACTCCGCGGCGTGGCGGGTGGTGTTGGAGTTCTCAGCACGGAAGGTGGGGCCGAAGGTGTAGATGTTTCTGAAGGCCATGGCAAAGGTCTCACCGTTGAGCTGGCCGGAAACCGTCAGGTTGGTGGGCTTGCCGTAGAAGTCCTGGCTAAAGTCCACCTTGCCGTCCTCAGTCTTGGGAATGTCGTTCAGGTTCAGGGTGGTGACCTGGAACATCTCGCCTGCACCCTCACAGTCGGAGCCGGTGATCAAGGGTGTGTGGACGTAGACAAAGTCGCGGTCCTGGAAGAACTGGTGGATAGCCATAGCTGCCAGGGAGCGCACACGGAACACAGCCTGGAAGGTGTTGGTCCGGGGACGCAGATGGGTAATGGTGCGCAAAAACTCCATGGAGTGACGCTTGGGCTGCAGGGGGAAGTCGCCGGTGGAAGGACCTTCCACGGTGATGGTCTGTGCCTGGATCTCGAAGGGCTGCTTGGAGCCGGGAGTCAGGACCACAGTACCCTTGATGATCAGGGCAGCGCCGATGTTGATCTTGGAGATCTCCTGGAAATTCTCAAGGGTATCGTTGTAAACGATCTGAACGGGGGTAAAGTAAGTGCCGTCGTTCAGAACGATAAAGCCGAACTGCTTGCTGGGACGGCGGTTGCGGACCCAGCCGCCAACCTCAACGGTCTGATCGGCATATTTTTCGGTGTTCTTAAAAAGCTCACGAACAGAAACCAATTCCATAATATATCCCTCTCTTGCTTGGAAAATATACAATATTAGAAGTATACGCCAAAAAGGAAGAATTTACAAGAGGTTTTTGCGTTTTTGTGCTGTCCGGGCAACAAAAAACAGCAGATACCTTTCGGTATCTGCTGTGAAAGTTGCACATCAGGGCTCTTCCGGCGCAAGACAGTCGCTGCAGACATTTCCCTCATCCCAGGAATAGCAGGGGTTGCCGCAGTAAATGCAGTATACGGTGTTGATCAGCTCGTTGCAGTTGTAGCAAAGGCCGTTTACCAGACCGGTGGAAGAACAGTCATCGCCGCAGATGGCGCAGGTTCTGTGGCTTGGGTAGGCTCCGTGGGAGGAACGGTCGGCAGCACCGGCTCAGAATCAGAAGCTTTGCAGCCGGCAAACAGACTCAGTACAAAAATCAGGACAAAAAACAAAGTTGCACAGCGACGCATAAATTTCGCCTTCTTTCGATTCTCCGTGATAGTCCAACTATACAACAAAATCAAAAGGTTAGCAAGGGCTATTTCCAAGCGGTACGGTTAAACGCCGGAGATTCGTTTGCATCTTCGCATACGCGAAGATAGAGGTAGCCACCAGTGTTTGCACTGGTGTAAGCAACCTGCCACCGGCAGGTTGCGATTGAATTATTCGAATCTCGGCGAGCAGCAAAAAAGCAGATACCCAAATGGGTATCTCCTTTTT
>JAZUMW010000044.1:0-2136 GCA_045603825.1 Faecousia sp. | reverse complement strand
GGAACCCATGACGGCACCGACACCGGAACGGCCGGCAGCGCGGTCCTTATCGTTCATGATGGCAGCCAGCAGAACCTTCTTCTCACCGGCGATGCCGATGGACAGAACGGAAGAATCCTTGCCGTGCTTTTCCTTCAGCTTGTCGTCCAGTTCTTCGGAGTACAGGCCCAGGTATTCGCGGGCATCCAACAGTTCGATCTTGTCGTCAACGATGTTGATGTAGGTCCACTCGGGAGCTTCGCCTTCCACGATCAGAGCATCCCAGCCGGCGTACTTCAGCTTGGCACCCCAGATGCCGCCGGAGTTGGAGCAAGCGATCATACCGGTCAGAGGAGACTTGGTGACCACCATGTAACGGCCGGAGGAAGGAGCGCCTGCGCCGGTCAGAGGACCAGTGATGTAGACCAGCTTGTTGTCAGGACCCAGGGGATCTGCGGTTGCACAGCCTTCGTCATAGACGATCTTGGTGCCCAGACCACGGCCGCCGATGAACTTCTTAGCCAGATCGGTGTCCAGCTTTTCAACGGTGATGGTACCGGTGGTCAGGTTAATGCGGGCGATTTTTTCGTAGTATGCGTATGCCATTGCAGTTACCTCCAAATAATTATGTTTTTCGATAAATTGACTTTACCATCTTATTGGATACTTTAATTATATAGGAAAAAAGAATAATCGCAACCACCGGGATATATTTATGTGTGAAACTGTATGAAAACACATCAATTCACATGAAACTTTTGATGCACTATGATGGCGAATGTGTGAAAATAGCTGGAAGAATGCGAAATAATACAATTTGGTCTTGTGCAATTTGTTTGAAAGAGGTATAATTAAAAAACAGTAAATGTCAAAAGAGCGCAACAGGAGGGGAACGCTGTGGCACAGAACAAATCCCTGTCAACACAGGAAGTGGCGGACATTCTTCATGTCAGCAAATCCACCATCTACGATCTGATCCGCAAGGGCGAGATCCATTCCTATAAGATCGGCAGAAAGGTGCGCTTTACCCAGGACGATGTGGATGCCTACATTGCCCGGTCCCGGCATGAGCATTCCACCCGCCCCGTGAAAAATATCGATACCCACTCCACCTTGCTGACCCCGGAAAAGGACGAAGCCCCGGAGCTGATCATCTCCGGGCAGGATGTGGTGCTGGATATTCTGGCAAATTACCTCCAGCTGGCAGGTGTCAACGCCACCCGTACCTACTTAAGCAGCTTTGAAGGGCTGCTGTCGCTGTACCAGGACAATGTTCATATTGTGGCCTGCCACCTGTTTGACGGCTACGACTACAATACCTCCTTCGTCCGCAGTCTGATGCCCGGCGTTCCGGCGGTGCTGGTGAATGTCAGCTACCGCACCCAGGGCTTCTATGTCCAAAAGGGCAACCCCAAGAACATCCGGGGCTGGCAGGACCTAGGGCGGGAGGACATCACCGTCCTGAACCGACGGGTGGGTTCCAGCGCCCGGATTCTGATGGACATCCAGCTGAAACGGATGGGGATCCCGGCTTCCAGCCTCAAGGGCTATGACAAGATTATGAAATCCCATCTGACCATGGCCGCAGCCATTGCGGCGGGAGAGGCGGACCTGGCCATCGGCACGGAGCGGATCTCCCGGCAGATCGACGGGCTGGACTTTATCCCCCTGCTGGAAGAGCGGTTCGACTTTGTCATCAAAAAAGAACATTTGAAAACGGAAGCGGTCCGGACGCTGATGAAAATTCTGAATATGCCCGCTTTCCGCAAAGAAATCGCCCGGTTCTCGGGCAACGACTACCGGGATCTTGGCAAGATCATTTGTGAGGTATAACCATGCTGCATGTAAAAACGCCGGAAGAAGTTCTGGCTTTGATTGAAAGTGAGTTTGCTGCGGTTGCGGAACCGGAACTGGTTTCCCTGTCTGCTGCCATGGGCCGCATTTTGGCAGAGGATATTGCTGCCACGGAATATGTTCCCGATTTTGACCGCTCCACCGTAGACGGCTACGCCGTCCGGGCACGGGATACCTTCGGCTGTACCGATGCCATTCCCGCCATTCTGCCGCTGCAGGGTGAGGTTTTTATGGGCGAGGGAGCGGAATTCCAGCTGAACCCGGAGGAATGTGTGGCGGTGCCCACCGGCGGTGCCGTACCCA
>JAZUMW010000043.1:0-15964 GCA_045603825.1 Faecousia sp. | reverse complement strand
GATTTCTTCGCCGTCCTTGGTTCTGTTCAGAACCGCGTAGGTGCCGGTCCAGTCGCTGCAGTTGCTTCTGAGAACCACGAAGTTCATCTTCAGATTGTTGTTCAGAACAACGTTGGCACCGACAAAGTCAAACTTCTCGATTGCGCCACAGACGCAAGCACCATCGGTGTAGGTATGTGTCTCGTTGTCGATCTCTACCAGGCCACAGACAGAGCAGCCATAATCGTGGGTGCCGTCACCGTTGTCGGTGTAAGCATAAGCATGCTTGATGGTCATGGTACGGCAGCAGTACATCCAGGCGGTGTCTTCATCGTAATCGATCCCTTCCAGATTGAAGGACCAGACACCTGCATCGGTGGCATAAACATCATAGAAGAAAATCAGGTCCTCAGTCAGGGGATAGTAGCCGTCTGCATCCATGACAGCCTCATAAGCCTGTACGGCTGCTCCGATATCGTATTTGATCTGATTGCCATCTGCATCGGTGGTATAGGCATACATGATGCCGCGGCCTCCGCTGAGCGCCTCAGTCAACACGATATTGCTATAATTCATATCAATGAGCAGGATGTCGCCGTCAGCGCTGTCCAGATGGTAGTAACCGTCCTCGCCCAGAACCGCGGTGTGAACTGCGGTAACATCTACATAATCACCCAAAGCTACGCAATCGGGCAGGGTGTAGGCAGACAGCTCAGCCTTATTCTCATAGGTGTACAGGGGGATCTCCACCTCCGTATAGTCTCCGGTTTTGGCGACATTCAGATTGAATTCGTCCTCAACGCCGGAAACGCCGATAAAGGCGCTCTGACCAACACCGGTACAGGTCCACTCAAGGGTGTTCATGGTGGAGTTGGGATTCTGCAGGAACCATTCGCCTGCGCCCCAGTTGCCCACGGATGCCCACGCAGGTACAGTAAAGGTGTAAACACCGACTTCTGTGGGGGTAAATACATACAGGGTGTTTTCTGCGTTTGCTTCCGGAGTCAGGGTATTATCACCCAAGGCCAGAGCAGTCTGGGAAATTACATACTCCTTCTTCTGTTCCACTTCTTCTGCATCCAGCGCGAAGGTGTAGGACACAGTACCTGCAGAGTTGAGCCAGCCGCTGGAATCTCTTACACGGATGGTAAATGTGTAGGTAGTGCCTGCCAGCACCTGCCAGTAAAACTGCTCAGAGGTACCGGACATGGTACCCAGGAAAATATCGTTATCAGAATCAGAATCGCCGTCGCTTACGGATACGCCGAACATAGGATCACCGCTGATGGCCAGACCCAGGGTGGTATTCTCACCGGGGGTGATGGCGACGGTGATGGTTTCGTTCTTAGCCAGCGCGACATTGGAAGCGGACAGCTCACCCACGATCACATCCGGCTCACGGCTTTCCACATCGCCGGCAACAAAGCTGGCAATAACCGTCAGCTCGCCTGCGGGGTTGTTCCACATGTCAGCGGGATTGTAGGTGTTGACCATGACATTAATAACGTCACCCACCAGAACATCCACAGAATAAGAGGTTTGTACATCCTCGTCGTCGCTGTAGATGGTTTCTCCGGCAGTGTTTGCGGTTTCATTGGAAACGCTGTAAACCCAATCGCCCTCAGGCATGGTGATGGTCAGAGTACCTTCTTCGGTTGCGGTATAAGTATAGTTGTAGCCCTCGCTGTTGCCGCTGTTGATGGTGGCAACATTTTCGCCGATCTTCAGCTCTGCGGGGTTGTTGACGCTGCCCAGAGGATATGTAAAGACCACATCAAATTCGCCGTCACCGTCGATTGCAAACACGATCGGCTGGTTGGCTGCTGCTGCGACGACTTCTGTGCTTGCAACACCGTCAACCGCAGCGATGGTCTCCTCACCATAGATAACAGTGAAGTCGCCCTCACCGGTGACCGTCAGGGTAGCGCCGCTGAAACGGCCCTGGTAGTACATGGTGCCTTCGTTGGTAACGGTGGTTTCGTTTTCCTGCAGCAGAATGGGGTTTCCTTCTGTGCCGGGCAGGGTCACGAAGTTCACAGCAAATGTCACATCGATACCTGCGGTGTTAGAAGCAACGCACACCCACAGTTCTTCGCCCTCTGCGATCGCAACTGCTTCAGCGCCTGCGTCATACTCATCGCCGCCGTCCACAGACCAGGCAATGGTCATATTCTCTGCGTCATAGTTGCTGCCACCGATAACATTGATAGTGCCATCCTCTGTGGCAACCCAATAATACCAATATTCTTCGCCGGCAGTTTCGATAGTGCAGACAATGCTCTCTTCGATGCTCTCAAGCTGCACATCTTCTGCTGCGAACACTACAGGTGTCATAGACAGGACCAGAGCCAGTGCAATAAGCAGAGATACTACTTTTTTCATGTATTGTCCTCCTTGTAATTTGCTGGGATATTGCCCGGAGATTGTTTATCCGGACCTTACAGGAACGGCCCTCAGGCCACAGCCTTCAAGGTAATGGTCAGCTCAAAGCTGCTGCCAAAATGGAATACCTGTTCCTCGGTGGTGTAGTCGTAACCCGCGGGAAGGGACAGGAACTTTGCCTCATACTCCGCTTCCTCTGCCACAGAGAATACTGCCACACCGGTATCGTCGGTGGCGGTGGGCATCAGGCACAGCTCGCCCTGGCAGATCTGGACCATCGCGCCTGCGATGGGGTTGCCGCCCTCGTCCTGCACCTTTACGGTGTAGGTAATGCCGGAAGGCTTGGTCTCTTCCTGGGGTGCTTCATCCTGCTGCGGCACATCGGGGGTGTTTACAACAGGTTCGGCAGGAACATTCTGGGTCTCTTCGGGAACATTATTATCTTCCTGCTTTCCGCCGCAGGCACACAGGCTCAGAGCCAGGCACAGCGCCAGCAAAACAGCGATCAAACGCTTCACATTCATAAAATATCTCTCCTTTCTTCAGCAGCGGGCACTTTTTTTCGATTTGTTTGTCAGTTGTGGACGATTGTCATTTTGGGCCATACCCGCACTTATACTATTATACAATTCTACCACTATTTGCAAGGGATTGCAAGTGTAATCTGAAAAAAGTTTTATGCGGCAAAAAACCGGCCGAACAGAGTTCGGCCGGTTTTTAAAAGCGGGAAATATCTGTTATTCCGTTTGCTCCGGAACAGTATCCTCAGATTCCTGGGGCTCCTCCACCGGCTCCTCCGCTTCCGGAAGCAGTCCTTCGGTCTCGGTGTCCTCCAGGCTGTCCTCTGCAGGTTCCTCAGCGGGCATTCCCTCAGAATCTTCTGCCGGTTCTGCATCGTCCTCCAGAGACAGTGTTGCGGGAACTTCCTCAATATAGCAGCCCGCAAACAGCCATGCGATCTCCAGATTGATGGTGGTATCCAGATTACCATCCTCGTCCTCAAACAGACGGTTGTTTTCATCCTCGGCATCCCACCAGCCTATGTGTCCACCGCCCATCTGCAGGATATATGCCAAATCCTCTGTCAGGGGGTAGACGCCGTAGGTAGCATCCGCGCATGCGCCGTAGCTCAGCAATGCCTGGGTATAATCCTCGTAATGCTCGTTGCCTTCGCTGTCGGTGTAAATACATTTGAAGCCGGTACCGGTGTTGCCGACGCCGCCCACCATGTCATACAAATGGATGTAGCTGGGTGCCACAGCATTATCCGGATCCACATTGTTGAAGGTGAGCTGGATGTACATCACAGGACCGTCAGCGGAGCCAATGTGGTAGTAGCCGTCCTCTTCGTTCAGCACCAGGGCATAGGTGTCGGTAGCAGCAGTCAGATCCACTTTTGTGAATGCCAGGCCGCTGGGCAGGCTGATCTGCGTGGGCTCTGTTGCAGGTACATAAATTTCGTACTCTGCGTCCTCCTCTGCATCTCCGGTGCGGACGATGGTCAAAATGGTATCCTCTGTTCCGGTAACACCGATGACGAGGTTCCGTCCCAGCGCGTTGGTGTTGATTTCCACACTGAAGCCCTGGGGCGTGTAATCATCCAGAGTATCGCTCAGATCACCGGAAATGTAAGCGGCTTGACCCCAGTAGGACAGAACTGCGTTGGGGTCGGATACGCTGATATAGTATACACCCTGTTCTGTAGGATTGAAGGAATAGAAGGTCAGCGCATCGGTCTGGGTAACAATGTAGCAGCTGCCGGTTTGGACAGGTGTGAGTGTTCCCAATTCGTAATGCTCTTCGCCTTCCGCATCCAGAGCCGTTGCGGCATAGATGTCCAGAGCGGGTGCTGTCTCGGTGACCTTTGCGGTGGTATCTTCATAGTAGTAAGGCACATCACCCAGGAAGGCCAGCTGGACATCATACACGCCGGTAGCCAGATCCATGGTGACCGCGCCGCCGCTGCTGCCTACGATGGCGTGCCCGGCAGGCGTGCCGTTGTACATAAACAGCACCACCACATCACCGATCATACCGCCCTCAGAATCCATAACCGTAACGCTGTAGCGGGTCTTACCCTCTTCCACAGGTTCCTGGGTTCTGGTAACTGTCAATGTGACAGCAGGCTCTTCCTCCGTCAGCACGACCGCGCTGGTGTCGCAGATGATGGTTTCATCCTGGAAGGCCACCGTGTAGCTTCCGGCCTCCAAAACTACCTCTGCCACACCGCTGGCATTTGTGGTTGCGGTGGATACCACAGCGCCGTCCTTTAAGAACTGCACCGCAACGCCGGACTGAGGCACTGCTTCTTCATTCTGTACGGTAACGGCATAGGTCACGCCTTCAGGCTCTGCCTCAAAATCAGTGGTGCCTCTGACACGGAAGTTCAACGCGCCGTATGTCTCACCGTCGGGGACCGCGATGAGATGGAACTGTATGGGCGCATCCTTTGTTACAGGCAGTGTCACAGCCGTCTTGTCCGCGGAGGAAAGAACCACGCTCTGTCCGCCGCTGCTGATGGTCAGGACACAGTTTTCAGAAGCGCTCAAACCAGAGCGGAAGCTGAAGGTAATAGTACCGGTGCCGGTGGAATCCTTCGTCCAGTAGTAACCTTCCGTATAACCCTCTGCCAGGTCGAAAAGCATATTGGTAAATGCGCCGGTCATTTGCGCGGGGTTCCGGACATGGCCCAGAGGATATTCAAAGTTTACGGTGTAGCTTTCTATAAATCTGCCTTCATTGCCCACATGCAGGGAAATGCTGTCCTGATCCTCAGGGATCTGAACACTGATGGGATTTGTCTTGATGGTTTCACCGTTCAGCACGATGTAGGCATCGTAGTCGCCCAGGGTCAGCGTAGAGCCGCCCACGCCGTAAACGGTGTAGCAGATCTTTTCGCCCACTTCCAGGTCGCCGGTTTCCAGAGACAGTGCATCCTGCACAACGATGGGATTGGTCTCATGACCCAGGCCATAGCGCAGCTTCACCGTCACCGTATTGTTTTCCGTATCCATTGGGTAGGAGGTCTTGTCCAGGACATAGTCCTCCGGAGTACCCAGGATCAGCGCGGTATACGCGCCTTCCTCCAGGGAGAAGGTCACCTTACCCTCCGCGCCTGTATAGCCAACGCCGCTGCCAACGATCACCAGAACATCCTCCACGGGAGAACCGTCGGGATAGTTCACGGTAACGGTATAGTCGGCGTAAACGATCTTGGCAAGCTGCACCGTGGTTTCCGGTGCTTCTTCCGTCAGGGTATACTTGGTGGTTCCCAGCTTATAGCCGTCGGGAACACGCACGGTGGCGGTCACCGTACCGGGCAGGCCGGTTACTGCAGCGATGCCATTCTCATCGGTGGTCACATACTGGTCGATCTCCTGGGTGTAGACCGTAGGTTCTTCCACTTCTTCATCACCGGGATCTTCCGCAGCGTCGCCGCCGGGTTCTTCTGTATTTTCCTCACCGGTGCCCTCCTCGGTGGAATCCTCTTCCACAGGGGGCGTATAGGACAGGCTGCCCTTGAAATGCACGGAAACACCGGACATGGGCGCGCCGTTTTCATCCGTGACGGTCAGGGAATATGTAGTCTCGGGAAGAACGATCCGATCCTCTTCCTCACCGTCGCCTTCCTCAAGGGAGGCAAGGAACTTGAAGGTACCGGCAGCGATGTTGTTGCTGTCGTCACGGCCAACAGCCACATTGAACTGGATCTTCTGACCCTTCTTCACCTGCACGGAGGTGTAGAGGTAGCCTTCCTCGTCGGTCTTGCCGTCCTCGTCAGTGTTGCGCATGGCGTAGGAATTCAGATTGTACAGGAAGAAGCCGTATCTGCTGACGCTGGAGCTCAGACACTTGACCGTCAGCGTGCCGGATTTCTCTGCGGTATAAATATAATAGGTTCCCTGCTCATCGCCGGCTTTGGTTTTCGCGGTAAACTCGCCCAGCTTCATGGTGTAGGGATTGCCGTAGCTGCCTTTGGGGCTGTTCAGGTACAGCAGAAAGGTCTGCTCCTTATCGCTGTTGTTTGTCAGCTGCATTGGAACCGGCGTAGAAGGGCCTTCGGACTTGATGGTAAGGGTCAGGCTGCCGTTCTCCGGCTTGTATTCCTTCCCATTGTAAAGCAGCGTAAAATCCTCGCCTTCAATAGTCAGATATACCGTGCCGGTGAGCTTGATCAGATCAAAATAGTAGGTCTCTTCCGGTGCGACGGTGATGTTGTATTCCTGTCCGCCGCTGATCATTGCGGGATTGTCCGCCGTACCGTTCTTGATGTCCTCGATCTCGTCGATGCTGTTGATAGCCACAGGCTCATAATCATCGGCTGTGAAGTAGTTGAACACCTTTACGAAGGTCTGGGTATCGTTGATCATACCCGTATGCACCAGGGAGATGTTGCCGAAGCGGTCGATCACCACGGTGGTAGGATATGCCTTCACATTCATCATCTGCGCCCACAGCTCATCCACCATGGCTACAGGGAAGCTCAGACCCAGCTGCTCCTTAAAGGCAGCGATGGATGCCTCATCCGTGTTGATGGGGTTCAGCGCCAGGATCTCGATGTCGTCCTTGTACAGCGCGTAAGCCTCCTCCATGAAGGGGAACTCCAGATTACAGGGCTGGCACTCGATAAACCAGAAGTTCAGCACAACGGCCTTTTTGGTCTTCAGCAGCTCGGACAGCGTATGCTCCACGCCGTCAGTATCCACGATGGTGAAGTCCATCATCACATCGCCCAGAGAATAGGACAGCGCCTGCATATCCTCCTCCGTCATGATGCCGGAACGGAGAATGATCTCCGTCCGTTCACCGGTAAGGGGATAGAACTCCTCGGTGGCATAGCCCTGGGGAACATCGTCCAGCACCGCCACATAGGTGTCCGAGAGAGCGCCGGTAAAGAACATCTCGCCGTTTTCATTGGTGGTGTCGTACCAAACCAGCTCTGCCTGGGTCTCATCCTCATAGATGTAGACTCCCACACCGGCAAAAGGCTGCTCATTGGCATTTTTCACCTGCACGGTATAAGAGATGCTGTCATCCTTGGGCGCAGGCGCATCCTGCTGTCCGCAGCTGGGCAGCAGCAGTCCCAGAAGGATCGCCACCGCAGCCACCAGCAGTACGATGCCTGCTGCCAGCAGAATTTTTTTCTTAGTTGTCATAGGCTCCTCCTTTCAAAAAGAGGGTTGCTTAAAATTTCGCTCAGTTCTCGTATACGCACATAAACAGCCAGGAGATCTCGTGGTTCAGACCGGAAACGGGGTTATTGTTGGCATCCAGGAAAATGTAGCCGGGATTGCCTTCCTCAAACCAGCCGTAATGGTCGCCCCGCATCTGGATGATGTACTTCAGATCCTCAGTCAGAGGATACAGACCGCTGTCCGCGTCCATGTACTTGAAGTATTCCAGCAGACACTGGTCGTAGGACTCCTTCTTCAGGAAGTTGCCCTCTTCATCATAGAAATATTTGGTAACGCCGGAGTGCTCCAGAATGGTCTCAAAAGCATCCAGGTACTTGGAGCCGCCGGAGGCCTTGCCCAGACGGACCAGGACCAGAGGACCGTTCTCGGAATCCAGGTGGTAGTAGTTGTCGCTGCCCAGCACCAGGTTGTAGGTGTCGGTGGCGGCAGTCAGATCGAACTCAGCCAGGGAAACACCGGCAGAATGGGTGTAGGGCTGCAGCTCGATGGTAGCTTCATAGTTGAGCCAGGGCTCATCGGTGACATCCCACTGGGGTTCGCCGATACGCTCGATGGCCAGGATAGCGGAGGTCTCATTCGCGCCGGCGTCCAGACCAATGACCATAACGGTGGTGCCGGTACCGTTGGTACCGATCATACTGTCCTTGATGGAGCTGGTAAACTTATTGTCCACCACCTCGGCAGCAGAACTCTGCTGAACGAAATGGGTGGCGCCGTAGTAGCCGATGGCAGCCTCAGCGCCCTGTACAGAAAACTCGTAGGTACCGGCCTGTGTGGGTGTGAACAGGAAATAGTTTCTCTCCCCGGGGATCAGCTCCACATAAGTGCCGCCAACGGAAACACCGTAAGCCGCATGCTCCTTGGTGCCGTCGGTGAGCAGGGAGTGGGCAAACAGGGGGTAAGGCTCGCCACCGATGGCGTTGTACAGCACGATCTCCAGAGCGGTCTTTTCTGCGGACAGGGTCAGATCGGTCTGGTCGTAGTAGTAAACAGCATCCTTGTCGGTAAACTGGAGCTCTACGGTGTAGTCGCCCTGTTCCAGTTCCTTATTCACATTGCCGTTTTCATCCACCACCTGCATGGAGACCTGCTGGCCGTTCTGCATGAAGCGGACGATCACGCCGTCGGTGTAGGGATTGCCGAAGCAATCCACCACCGTAACATTGTAGCCGGGAGCAGCAGTCGCTGCGTTAGTGGCATCCTCTGCCTTCTGGGAATCGCAGGCCGCAAACAGGGTGCAGACCATGACCAGCACCAGCAGCAGCGCCGTAATTTTCTTCATATTCATTACAATATACCTCATTGCTGGGATCATCCGTTGGGTCCCAGATAATCGTAGTAGTAGCACAGCTTGGTCCAGGAGTGGTCAACATTTTCGAAGGTGTACTTATCCATCAGCATCTGCAGCAGCTCGCCCAGACGCTCGGTAACCACCACGCAGCCTTTGACTTCCTTGCCGCCGGAGGTGATCATGTCATCCACGAAGCCCCGCATTTCTTCGGTGTAATCCTCGCCGGTGCCGTGGTACTTGCCTGCCAGAACATCTTCCAGCTGGTAGAGCTCGGCATAGCTGTCGTAATCCTCTCCCCAGGTGTTTCTCAGGTATTCCCTGGCCTTTTCAGGATCATTACCCTGGGCCTCCAGAACACTCAGGACATACAGGTCATCCTCCGTCTTGCTGAAGTCGAAGCCGCCCATGTCGATCATACCCTGGATCATAATGGGATCGCCGTTTTCGTCGTAGGTCTTATTGCCGTTCTCGTCGTAGGCATTGACCGTTGCGATGGGGTTGCTAAACAGGTTGGTCACGCCGGTGAAGTCGCAGTAGATCTTGCTGCCCTTCTTGCCGTCGCCCAGATCCTCGTAGTAGATGCCATCGTCGCCCAGTACCACATCCACACCGCCGGCGATCAGGTGATACATGGCATCGCCTGTGGCGTTGGTGTCATAGGTGAAGTAGCCGGGGGAGCACAGACGGAAGTGGTTTAGGGAGGAGCTTACATACTCGATGTCATAGTAAATGTAGCCCACCTCATAAGGATCCCAGAAGGCAATATCGATGTAGTAGGACTTACCCTTCTCCATGTAGAACACCATAGAGACATTCTGGTCATCGTTGTACAGTCTCTCGTCCATCTGATAGGCCATCAGCTCGTTGTGGTTTTCGTCGAAGATCCAGCCCTCCACATTGTAGGTGGATTCATGACGGGAGGTAATGCGGTAAACGCCGGACTTGCTGGGAACGAACTCAGCCAGCAGGCCTCTGGGCATGATGATGCGGTCGTAGTAGAAGCAGTTGGTTGCAACGTTCTTGCCCAGGGTGGCGGTGTAGGCAGAGAAAGGTGCCAGGCCGGCAATGGGGTCTCTCTGCGCCTCGCCGGGGCCGTAGGACTGTTCATACATACACAGTCTGAGCCACTCATTGGTATCCTCTTCCTGGAAGCCGTACAGATAATCCACCTTCTGCAGCAGCTGTGCCAGCTCCTCGTTAACGGTGCAGTAGCCGTTCTTCTGGGAGTTGGAGGCGTAGTTGCAGTACTGCTCCATGGGTTCGTAGTAATCCTCGCCGTCCACAGTCAAGCCGCCGTCGTAAACCATATCCCAGACAGCGGTCTCCTCATTAAACAGGGAGGGATACATCAGATTTGCCAGCAGCAGGGGGCCGTCGGCGGTACCTACATGGTAATAGCCGTCCTTTTCGTTCAGCACGATGTCCACATAGGTGTATGTAAAGCCGTCCTCGGAAATGCTTGCCTGGCGGGGCAGATGGGTGACGGTGTCAACCTCAGAAGCATCCACGATCCGCACATTCTTAACATATACGGTATCGTCAGCCACATCGGTGGATTCGTCCTTCAGATAGCACAGTGCGACCTCATAGGTTCCGTCTTCCTCAGCCACCCAGGGATAGCAGGATTCCCAAATCTCAACCTCATTATAGCCGGAGATCTGGAAAATGTCCTCGTTGTTAACGATGACCACGAAAGCGTCAGCGCCCAGCTCGGAGGAGATCATATAATCCAGACCCACAGCCTGGCCGGCCTTCAGCTCCACATCCATATACATAATGGCATAGGAGCTTTCGATCCGCTGGTTGGAAGCCTTCACACAGGCTTCGCCGTTCTTTTCGGTGATGATGAAGGGCCAGGTAGTCTCAGCGGCCTCGCCTTCCTCTGCCCGGTAGGTCACGGAGATCTCACCGTTGTTGATGGCGGTAGCGATCTCCTCGGAGGCGGGCATGGTCTCGGTAGGCAGGATCACGGTCTTGACATCCGCGATGCCGTTGGGACACAGCTTCTGCTGGTAGTCGTCACCGGAGAAGTATTCAAAGATATGGATAAAGGGGCTGGCGCTGGTCTCACCGCCAACGCTGATCAGGCAGATCACACCGTAACGGTCAATGACCAGCGTGGTGGGGTAACCCACGACGCCGAAGGTCTGGCTCCACTGTGCCTGGCAGGATGCCATGGGGAAGGTCAGACCCATGCTGTTCTGGAAGGCGGCAACGGTATTGTTGTCGTCCAGGGGATCCAGGGCGATGATGCCCACGGAATCCTTGTACTGCTGATAAGCTTCTTCCATGTAGGGGAACTCATTGGCGCAGGGGCCGCAGGTGGTGTAGAAGAAGTTGATGAGGACCATGTCCTTTTCAGCGAGCATCTCAGACAGCGTCACCTCAGAGCCGTTGGCAGAAACAACTGTAAAGTCGTACATCACATCGCCCAGGCCCAGGGTTGCGCCGGACAGGCTTTCGCCCTGGATCAGGGAGGAGGTCAGTGTGATGCTGGCAGTAGTGCCGTTAAAGCTGTAAGTATCGTTCACAGCGTAGCCCTCGGGAGTCCCGGAAAGTACGATGGCGTAATCGCCGCCCTGGGGCAGGCTCATTTCAGCCTTGCCTTCTTCATTGGTTTCGGCAAAGCCCTTCATGTCAGTCAGATCGGAAGCGGCATATACATAAACGCCGATGCCATCCAATGCCATACCGCCTGCGGATTTCACCGTTACGGAATAGGTAACGGGCTCACCGGTGACGGGAGGCGTGGTTTCTTCGGTTGCGCTGTCGTTCTTACAGGCAGTCATGGACAGAATCATGATCAGCGCAAGAAGGAAGCATACCAGTCTTTTAAGCTTCATTTTGTAATCTCCTGTTCGTTGCTATTGGTGTTAAGCCATAATATGGCATAATAACCTATTATCCAATATATCCTACCATATACAACCCTGCTCCGTCAACAAAAAATTGTGGAACATGCACAATTTTTAGTCGTCCTTGTGTGGCGTACACTTTTAAGGTGTTCGACCGCGGTACATACCACATTTGGTACATATTTATCAGAAAAAATCCCATTTTTACCCGCCAAAACTGCCCATTTCAAAATTTTCACCGCCTAGGCTTGCTTTTACCCGTGGAATGCTGTAAACTATATTAATATATGTAAGGAAGGAGGATGTTCCTTGCTGGAGATTCTGCAGCTTTCAAAGTCCTATCACGGCAGACAGGTCCTGCCGCCTGTACAGTTTGTTCTCCCGGCCGGGCAATGCCTGGGTATCACAGGGGAGAACGGCTCGGGCAAATCCACCCTGCTGCGGCTGGTGGCCCAGGTGGAGAAGCCGGACAGCGGCGACATTCGCTTTGGCGGCCGCAGTATTCTGGGCAGCCGTTCCTTCCTGCGGAAAAACCTGGGCTATGTTCCCCAGGGCAGCGACCTGATGCCGGACCTCACCGCCGGTCAGCAGCTGCGTCTGTGGCAGAGCGCCTGCGGAAAAGCCGGCCCCATCCCCGGCAAGCTGATGGAGCTTCTGGATCTGGAGCCTCTGCTGAAGACCCGTACCCAGGAGCTTTCCGGCGGCATGCAGCGCCGGGTGAGTATTGCTATGGCACTGATGAACGACCCCCGGATCCTGGTGATGGATGAGGCCACCACCGGTCTTGACAAGGAGTATACCGCCCGTCTTCTGGATTATCTGGATACATATCTGCTGTCCGGCGGACGGATCCTGTGGTGTACCCACCATGCCTACGAGCTGGAACGGCTGTGCAGCAGCCGCATCCATCTGGAGCACCCCCTATAACCGTGTTTGAAATAAAATTTATATAAAGGAGCGTATTGTCATGTTCTGTACCTCTTGCGGAAAAGAAATCGCAGACAATTCCAAGTTCTGCCCCGGCTGCGGCCACGCCTTTGCGGCGCCCGCACCCACACCCGCACCCGCACCCGCACCCGCACCTGCACCCGCACCCGCACCCGCACCTGCACCCGCACCTGCACCTGCACCTGCACCCGCACGGAAAAAGTCCGGCGCGCTGCCGATCGTTCTGGCAGCCGTGGCAGCTGTGATCCTCATCGCGGTGATCGTCGTGCTGTGCATTTTCAACTCCCCCGCCCTGAAGGTCTCCCGGGCTTTTGCCAAGACCTCCGCTGCTTACAGTGATGTTCTGGACGAGCTGAATGTCTTTGATGCCGCCAAGCTGCAGGAAGAAATGGCCTACAACGCCTCCCTCTCCTTCGAGCTGTCCGGCTATGAGGATCTGTACTCCTCCGGCTATGATGCCCCCGCTGCCGACGCTTCCGCTGCCGAAGAATACTACGACGAGTATTACTACGATTATGACTATGATTACGCTTACGACGACTACTACGACTATGACTATGACTATGATTACGCTTACGACGACTACTACGACTATGATTACGGTTACGGCACCGCTTCCGTAGCTGACAGCATCCCCACCGGTCTGGGCGTGCGTATTGAGACTGCCGTGAGCCTGCCCGACCAGGATATGACCCTGCGTCTGACTCCCTTCTACAACTCCGTGGATCTGACCAGCGTGGATGCCGGCTTCCAGGGCAATTATGCCTTCCTGCGGGCAGAGGACATTCTGGGCAGTGACAGCTACGGCGTGGATACCACCACTCTGGGCAAGGTCCTTGCCGATTACGAGGTCATCGATCCCGAATACGATTCCCTGGGCTTCAACTTCTTTAATCTGACGGAGATCGCCAACAAGGCCTCCCAGATCGATCCCGAGGTACAAAAGGCCATCGAAGCCGCCGGCCAGGAGCTGGTGAAGACCCTGGAGATCGAAAAGGGCAAGTCCTCCACCATCAAGGTCAACGGCGAAAGCACCAAGTGCTCCGCCTACAAGGTCATCCTTCCCCAGGATGCCGTTGAAGACTACCTCCATGCTGTGGAAAAGGCCATGAAGCAGATGAAGTATGACGATGTCTACAAAGAGCTCTTCCTGGCCATGGGTCTGGATGAGGATCAGGTGGAAGAACTTCTGGACGAAGCAGGCATGGGCTCTGTTGCCGATGTCTACGGCGATATGTTCGATTCTCTCAACGATTTTGTTGACGAACTGGACGACATTGAACTGGATGTTTACCTCAGCAAGGGCTATGTGGCAGCCATCAAGACCGAGATCTCCGCTTACGACGAAGAGGTGGAGCTGGAGGTTTATCTGGGCGGCGGCGACAACTATGTTGACGACCTGTCCGTTGCCATCACCGCGGAAGGCGAGACCCTGCTGATCTCCTCCTCCGGCAACCACACCGGCAAGGGCGGCACCTACACCGATGAGCTGGTGGTGGAATTTGACGACGATGTCCTTATGGAAGCCACCCTTTCCTACACTCCCAAGTCCGGCGACTTCACCATCGAGGCCGAAGCAGGCGCAGAGGGCGAATATGTCTCCTTCACCGCCGAAGGCCTGCTGAATATGGAGAAGGACTCCTTCCTGCTGGAGCTGGAGGATGTGACCGTCCGTCAGGAAGATGTGATGGAAGTTTCCGTTGCTCTGAGCTATGGCATGAGCCGGTACGCACCTCTGACCCAGGTCGGCACACCCCTGCTGATTCTGGAAATGTCTGAGGAAGAGCTGATGGAGCTGGTTATGGATCTGGAGGACGATGTGACGGCCTTCGGTGAAAAGATGAACGAGCTGGCTCCCGAGCTGGTGGAAATGCTGATGTACATGTAATACTCCAGACTCCAAAGCAGGTCTCCGGGCCTGCTTTGGAGAAACCACACCCAACAAAAGGTTTGCGTCATGAATATGCTTCGCTTTTTTTCCAAGTCAACGGCATATACTTGCGGCAAGCTCTGCCGGCAGTACCTACTACTGGCAGGGCTTGTCCTTTTATGCCTGTTTTTGCCGGGAATTTTGGGAAGTGCCGCCCAGGACCTTTTGTCAGAGGGTGTGGATTTTTCTTCTCTCACCCTGGCGGTGACCGCTCCGGAGGGCGATCCCATGCCGGAGCTTCTGGAAGAGTATATGGGCCGCATGCGGGATGTAAGCCGCTATTGCAGCTTCCGGGCCTATGACAGCAAGGATGCCGCGCTGAATGCCCTCCGCTCCGGAGATGTCATGGCTGTTATGGAGCTCCCCCAGGACTTTGTCCAGGGGATCATGTACGGCACCAATCCGGATGTGAATCTCATTGTGGATGAAAACCGTCCGGTGGAGTCTTTGCTGACTCTGTGGGTGGGACAGAGCGCCGCCGACCTGCTGTCTGCGGTGCAGTCCGGTATTTACGCCGTGCTGGATGCTTATGATCTGGCTCCGGTGGAGGGTCTTAGCCGGGACCAGGTGGTGGCCGGCATTAATCTGTATTATGTAAACTGGACTCTGGGACGGCAGGATGTTTTCAAAACCCTTTCCGTCACCGCCACCGATACCCTTCCCGTGGATCTTCACTATGCCTTAAGTCTGCTGATCTGGCTGTTGCTGTCCCTTTCTCCCCTGTTTTTCCCGGTATTTGACCCCACCCGCCTCACCTCCCGCCGCAGATTGCGGAGCATCGGCTTTGGAAGCGGCCTGTGCTGCCTTTCCGATGTGGCCGCCTGCGCCCTCACGCTGTTTCCCATAGCGCTGCTGTCTCTGGCGGTGATCTTGAAGGGCGCTTTCTGGGCAGCCCTGGCAGGTGCCGGCATCCTGGCGCTGTTCTGCGCTCTGTTTGGCAGTCTGTGCTGTCTTATCACCGGCAGCGCTGCCCGGTGCGGCAGTCTTTCCTTCCTTGTGTCCGTTTTGGGTCTGACCCTGGCCGGCGGCATTCTGCCTCCGGTTATGCTGCCCCAAAGCTTGCGGCGGCTGGACTGGCTCTCCCCGGTGACCTGGCTGCGGGAGCTGACCGCAGAGGGCCTGGGCTATGCTCCCTCCTCCCGGTGCCGCATCGCGCTGGTCGCCGCCCTTGTTCTGATGGAGGCGCTGATCGCCCTTTTGTACCGCAGGCGCATGGACAGACAGGAGGTGACCCCATGAGATACGCGCTTTCTGCCTTTTTCCTGTCCCTGGGCACACAGCTCCGTTCCTGGCGTGTGTGGCTCATGGTACTGCTTTTGCCGGCAGTGATCCTTGCCGCCGGCGAGCTCCTCCCGGAGGAGGAAGTCGGAAGGCCAAGCGGTCT
>JAZUMW010000042.1:0-2975 GCA_045603825.1 Faecousia sp. | reverse complement strand
ATGCGAGCGCTGCCTGCGGCAGATGAAGCGAGCTGAGCGTGTGGCAGCGGTCGGCAGATGAGGAAGGCGCTCCGTCGCCGACGAAGATGCCGGGCACCGCAACAGGATGCCGGCACCAGTGACGGCAACACACAACTAAATAAAAAATCCATGCGCCGGCATGGTGGAATAGGTAGACACAAGGGACTTAAAATCCCTCGCCGTAAAAAGCGTACCGGTTCGATTCCGGTTGCCGGCACCAAATAAACACCCTCTTCATCAGAAGAGGGTGTGTTTTTTATTCCATCATGCTTTCAAGGGTCTGAACCAAACACTTGGGATCGTCGCAAAAATATGTACCGCCCACGTCTTCCATATCCTTTTTATCCCGGAAGCCCCACAGCACGCTCAGACATTTGACACCTGCGTTTCCGGCGGTGATCACATCCACCTCACTGTCACCCACATAGATGCAGCTTTCCACACCGATGGCCTTCATCGCCTTAAAGAGCATATCGGGAGCGGGCTTTCTGGGGCAGTCCGCAGTTTCGCCCAGGGCGTAAATATCGCCAAAATACTGCTTGCACAAAAGCTTCACCGGGATATCCGGCTTGTTGGACACGATGGCCGCCGGATACTTTTTCCGCAGGATCTCCAACTGCTCCAAAATGCCGTCGTAAGGACGGGTCTTGATCTGTGCGTGGGCAGCATAGTGTTTCTGATAAAAGGCCAGGGCCTTCTCCACCGGAGGGTCGGTTTCCTTCCCGGGCAGAGACCGGGCGATCAGGCGTTTCGCACCGTTTCCGATAAAGGTGCGAACCTCCTCCAGCGTCCGGGGCGGACAGCCGTAATGCGCCATGGTCACATTGACAGAATCCGTCAGATCCTCCAGGGTGTTCAGCAGCGTTCCGTCCAGATCAAACAAAATACCGGTCTTCATGGTATTATCCTCGATTCTTCAGTATGCGGATATCATTGCCGGCAAAGTAGCGCACCTTGAAATTGCCCTTGAGCCGGGATGCGATCTGGGGAGAATAACGCTTCGCCAGCTCATCCACACCGAAATTGGTGGAAATGATCATGGGTTTTCCGGACATCAGCCGGTCATTGAGCAGTGTGTACAGGGCGGACACCACAAAAGAGCCACTCAGTTCTGTGCCCAGATCGTCCAAAATCAGCAGATCGCTCTGCATCAGCCGGTTTACTTCTGCCTGGCTTTCCTCATCGGGATGGAACCGGTTTCTCTCCAGCTTGGAGAAAAGATTGCCGGCGCTTTCATATGCTACGGAGTAGCCTCTGTCCGTTACCACCCGGGCAATGCAGGCAGACAGGTAGGTCTTGCCCAAGCCCGCGCCGCCGGAGAACAGCAGATTGCCGCTGCCCAAGCCAAAACCGGCAGCATACTTGCGGCAGGCGTTCAAATTCAGCTCCATCAGTTCCCGGGGGCTTGCGCCCAAGGTGCGGTCGAACTCAGCGGGATAATAGTCCAGCCGGAACAGGTCAAAATCCGCGTCGCTGGCTGCCAGCAGCGACAGCTCCTTTTTCTGCTCCTGGCGGCACAGCTCCTGCAGACAGCCGCACATGGTTGAGCCGATATAGCCCGAACCGCCGCAGCGGTCACAGATAGGCTTCTCGTCCAGATAGCCCGGTTCAAAGTGGGTGTCGGCCAAAATCTTGCGCTCCTGCTGGAGTGCCAGATTTGCCTGGCGCACCTCATCCATAGCGGCACGGGCATCGCCGCCCTTTACAAAAACCGCCTGCGCCGCCAATGTCATGGTCTTGCGAAGCTCCAGGTCGATCTCCTTCAGCCGGGGGACCTGTTCATAGGCGCTCTGCAGACGCTGACGGTTCTCGGAGTCCCGGTCAGCCTTCGCGCTTTCCAAACGCTGTCTGGCGCGCTGTAATACTTCCTTGCTGTATGCCAATGCTTATCCCTCCTGCAACATGATTCTGATGGCTTCCCGTTCTGTTTCGCCAAGCGCTCCGGAAGCCTTAATAGCGCCGGGCTTGGTATCACCGGCACGGATCTGCTCACCGGTGAGCAGACCTGCTTCCTTCCAGCGATTCAAAATTTTATTCATATACGGCCAGGCCAGACCACCTGTGTTCAGACAGGTGCGCTCATAGGCCATGGAAATGGCTTCTTCATCAAACCCCCACTCCAGCCACTGGCTGGCATACCGCTCCTCACCGGCAGTAAGGTTTCTGCCCCGAATCTGCAGCAGTTCCTTCAGCCGTCCCAGGCGGGTGTTCCGGGCCTGTTCTGCCTGCATGTAGGCCACCGCCTCTTCCATGGTGTCAATACCCCGTTCTGCCCAGGCGTAAGCCTCTTTTTCTATGGTACGCAAGGAAGGATTCCGGCTGTTGCCCTTGCGGACAGCCCGTTCCTTGCAGTAGGACACTAACAGGGAGATCACATCCGATCCCAGTCCCAGATAGCGGACAAATCCCAGCAGGATCTTCAATTCCTCGGTATTCAGCGCTCTGCCCAGCTGACGCTGCACTTCAGAATAAAGGCTGCGGAAATCCACATCCGTATCCATAGCAGTGATCACATCTGTTTCCGAATATCTGGGGCGCTCACCGATCATTACCGGTGCTTTATCTTTTTCCTTCCACAAACCCAGCTGCCGCAGGGATGCCGCGGCGCACTGAAGCCTGGAGGCACTCATATTCAGCGATACTTCCGCCTGCGCCATATCGTTTCCGCTTTGCAGGTACAGGTACAGCAGTGCGGCATCACCACTGGCTGCGCAGAGCAGCTTATGTACATTGACTTTTTCGATGTTCAGTTCCGCAGCATACATTGGCCGCCCCTCCTTTTCGTCAGTTAGAGACATTATAACACAGGATTGTTCCCGGTACAACGGGATTCGGCAAGAGATTTTGGAAGAAAAACTTCTGCTTTTTTTGTCACCTCACAGTATATTGTGGTGAAAATAATTATTGCACACAAGAACCCGGGACCGACAACGAGCGCGGGGGGCCGGGGTTTT
>JAZUMW010000041.1:0-4296 GCA_045603825.1 Faecousia sp. | reverse complement strand
AGATCTCCCAGTTAAAGCCGGAGACCACCCAGGGCGGCTCCCGGTTTGATTTTTCCTTTGTCAAAGACGGCAGACAGTGCTTTTTGGAGGTCAAGGGCGTGACCTTGGAGAATGACGGCATTTGCGCCTTCCCCGATGCTCCCACACAGCGGGGTGCCCGACATCTGCGGGAGCTGGCAGCGCTTGCCAAAGAGGGGTACGGCGCCTATGTGCTGTTCGTCATTCAGATGGCTGATGTGCGGCTGCTCCATCCCAACGACGCTACCGACCCAGACTTCGGCGCTGCCCTCCGGGAGGCCGCGAATGCCGGCGTGGAGGTTCTGGCTGTGGACTGCGCCGTTACGGAAAACGCCATAGTCATTGGAAGCTTCGTCCCGGTACATCTGTAACGCCACGGACAGGAAGGTCTTGTTCCCGGGACAGCGGTTTTGGGGGAAATATTTTCTCCACACCTGCCCCTCCCCCTCCCGCCATGCGGTGTGGATGGCGGTGCGGATGGCCTTTTCTACCCCCTGGGGCGCACCAAGGCACGGATATATGTCCCCGGACAGGCTCTGTCCGGGGTCTTTTTTTAAGCATTCTACTGCCTGCAGCAGCAGCCGGTAGCCGGTAAGCCCAGGACGGAGACCCAGGCTTTGCAGCCAGACCGGCAAGGAAAAGCTGTCCTGCCCCTGCTCCAGAAGCCGGGTCATGGCTGCCGCCGCAGTGCTGACCATGGGCATAAGCAGGAGCTCCGAAACCCCCAGTCTGTGGGCACGGCAGGTAAGGAAGGGGTCTAAATAATCGGTAGTGGCTACAATGACCTCCGGGCGGTGGGACATCTGCTCCAAGACCGTCAGCCCGTCCTTCCGGGGCAGGGCGGTATGCAGGAGCAGGCCGTGGGGACGGAATTCCTCCAGCGCCTCCAGCGCCTGCTGTCCGTCAAACAGACAGCGGATGAGATACGCCCCCCGCATCCGCTCCGCCACCGCTTTGGTAAAATCCGGCGACCTGTGAACAAACAGCAGCCGTTTCATGATACCACCCTTTTTTAGGGTATCATGAAACGGCTGCCCATTACAATTGTTTCAATTCGACATTTTTCGACCGGCGGCGGCGAATCGCCGCGGACAATACGCTTTCGGCTGTTGGTATTCGTTACACCATTGGGTGGGTAACCCGGTGTCGTTACCCCTCTGTCATTGCGAGGAAGCGAAGCGACCGTGGCAATCCGTTCCCCCGCGGCGCAAAGCGCCGCGCCGCCGTTGCGGCGGCAAAGATGCGGATTCCCACGACCGGTTCGAGAACTGGCCTCGGAATGACACGCATTTTTTAAAAGATCTTTACTCGGTATCATTACCCTTTATAAGAGCGGCTTTTAAAGGGTTTCCAAAAGATCTTCCAGCTCTGAAAGGGCTTTGATCTCATAGTCCGGCCGGATGTCCGGGCGGGCAGGCAGACCCTTGGGGTTGACCCAGCAGGTGGTGATGCCGGCATTGATGCCCCCCAGAATATCCGAGGTCAGGCTGTCTCCCACGATCATGGATTTTTTGGGGTCAAAATCCGGGATCCGGGCAAAGCACCGGTCAAAATACTCCCTGGCGGGCTTGTTGTAGCCGATCTCCTGGGAGACAAATACCTCCTGAAAAAAGCGGTACAGGTTGGCGCTGGTCATGCGCCCCTTCTGGACGGAGGCCGTGCCGTTGCTCACCAGAAACAGCCGGTATTCTTTGGACAGGCGCTCCACCGCCTCCTCCGCTCCCGGGAGGAAATAATGTCCCACAGCCAGATGCTTTTCGTATCTTCTGGCGCAGGCGGTGGCATCCACCTCCATGCCAAAGCGGGCAAACAGCACCTTGAACCGCCCGGTGAGGACTTCCTCACGGGTCAGCTCCCTCCGCTCCAGCATTTCCCAGTGCTGCCGGTTGATGGCGGAATATGTACCAAGCACCTCCTCCGACACCGTCAGACCGAACTCCTCCAGGGTCTTGGTGACGCCGATACGCTCTGCCTTGTGGAAATCCAGAATGGTATCATCCAGATCCAAAAACAGGAATTCAACCATGGTTTTTTCTCCTGTATATCTCATTGGCCAAAGCGGCAAACTGTCCTATATCCAGGGTCTCGCCCCGGACATTCTCCGGCAGGCCGCAGGCGGCGATGACTTCACCGGCACCCTGCTTGCCCAGCTCCGGGAAACCAGCGGCAAGGCCGTTCTGCAGCTTCTTGCGGCGCATGGCGAAGCTGGCGCGGACAGTACGGAAGAAGATCTCCTTGCTGTCCACCTGCCAGGGCAGCTCCTTTCGAGTGCGCAGGGTGATGACCGCGGAGGTCACCTTGGGCTGGGGCATGAAGCAGTGTGCAGGCACATCAAACAAAAGCTCCGGCTGGGCGTAAAACTGGCAGAACACGGTAAATGCGCTGTAATCGGCGGTTCCTGGCCTGGCGGCGATGCGCTGAGCCACTTCCTTCTGCACCATCACCGTCACCGCCTCAAAGCACTCCGCCTCCAGCAGGGCGGACAGAATGGGAGAGGTGATGTAATAGGGCAGATTGGCGCAGGCCATGGCCCGCAGACCGGCAAATTTCTCCCCCACAAGGGCGGGAATATCCTGCTTCAGCACATCGCCCCACAAAATTTCCAGATTGGAAAATTCTCCCACGGTCTTGGCAAGAATGGGCTTTAAGCGCTCGTCCACCTCCACGGCGCAGACCTTCCCCGCCCGCAGGCACAGCTGCTGGGTCAGGGGGCCGATGCCCGGGCCGATCTCCAGCACGCCCACATCTTCCTCCACCCCGGAATCCGCGGCGATCCGCTCCGGCACCCAATTGGCGATAAGAAAATTCTGACCCTTGGCCTTGGAAAAATGAAAGCCGTGCAGTTCCAACAGGGGCTTCATCACACCTATATTACAAACATCGATCATGTGCTACACCGTCCTTTTTTTTATTATATCAGCCTCCGGCGGAATTTGCAACCGGGTCGGAGGGGATCAGCAGCAGCATATAATACAGCCGCCTGCCCCAGGCCGGATCCACATTTTTCCACCGGCGGCAGTCCACGGACAGATACCGGTCCGCCCGCAGCCGGTAGACCCGGCGCTCTCCGGTGGACAGGGTCAGTGACACGCAGCTGCTGTCTCCCAAAATACGCTCCGGGTTTGCCCGGGCGTAGCCCACGGTCTGCCCCTTTCGCAGGTAGTAGAGCATCCGGTGGATCTTATCCGGATTGGAATATTGCCTTTGCAGCGTCTGTCCCCGATGGCTGCAGGTGACCTCCACCCCGGTTACCAAGGGCAGCGCCCGTTCCTGCTGCTTCCCGCAGCCGGAAAACAGGAAAACGCACAGTAACATCCGTGCCAAAATTTTCCGGACCTTCATCAGCTTTTCACCTCACACATAGGATGGCAGGAAAAAGCGCAAATATGGTCGGTAAATTCCTCCGTAATCTGGCATTATTTTATATTCATAATTTGGTTCTTTTTTTATTGCCAGAATGTGCTATACTAATGCCATCACAACAAGGAGGTGCCACCTAATGAAAAGAAAACTCCACACCCTGACCCTGGCAGCCATGTTTGCCGCGCTGTGCTATGTTGGCTTCGCCTTTTTCCAGATCAAGATCCCCGTGGGTGACAGCTCCACATCCTTCCATTTCGGAAATGTGTTCTGTGTGCTGGCGGCGCTGTGCATCGGCGGTCTTTGGGGCGGCCTTGCAGGCGCTGTGGGCATGACCATCGGCGACCTTTTAGACCCTGTGTACATCACCTCCGCCCCCAAGACTTTTGTTCTGAAGCTGGGCATCGGTCTGATCACCGGCCTTGTGGCTCATAAGGTCTTTGCCATCAGCCGGGAAAAGGAGCGAAAGGTTCCCCTAATGGCCGCTGTAGCCATCAGCGCCTCCGCCGGCATGGCCTTTAACATCGTGGCCGATCCCGTGGTGGGCTATTTTTACAAAATGTATGTGCTGGGTGTGCCCCAGGATGCCGCCACCATTCTGGCAAAAATGAGCGCCGTCACCACCAGCGTCAATGCGGTGATCGCCGTCATTGCCGCCACGCTCTTTTACATGGCCCTGCGCCCGGCTCTGAAAAAGACCAATCATTTAGAGCAGCTGTAAGACCCACTGCAACAACGGCCCCCTTTACACAAGGGAGGCTTTATATGGAAAAAAGATCCGTTAAAGGCGGCGCGCCATAGTGAGAAACCGGTTTTGACCCGCCCCTTTCCCACTTAACTTCATAAAAAATTCCCGGAATACACAAAGTATCCCGAGAATTTTCTTATTTGTTAATTGAAAAAGTTGCTGTTTCAAAA
>JAZUMW010000040.1:0-27856 GCA_045603825.1 Faecousia sp. | reverse complement strand
GACCGATGCAAAGATGCTGGCTCATCTGCTGAAGTATGACTCTGCTCAGGGTCGCTATGATGGTCACGAAGTGGTTGCCGGCGAAGGCGAGATCACTGTAGACGGCAAGACCATCAAGATCTATGCTGAGAAGAACGCTGCTGATCTGCCCTGGGGCGAGATCGGTGTAGACGTTGTTCTGGAGTGCACCGGTTTCTATACTTCCAAGGCTAAGGCACAGGCTCACATCGACGCCGGTGCTAAGAAGGTCGTCATTTCCGCTCCCGCCGGCAATGACCTGCCCACCATCGTTTATAACGTCAACCACGAGACTCTGACCAAGGACGATCACATCATCTCCGCTGCTTCCTGCACCACCAACTGCCTGGCTCCCATGGCTAAGGCTCTGAATGACCTGGCTTCCATCGAGTCCGGCATTATGTGCACCATCCATGCTTACACTGGCGACCAGATGACTCTGGACGGCCCCCAGAGAAAGGGCGACCTGCGCCGCTCCCGCGCTGCTGCAGTGAATATCGTTCCCAACTCCACCGGTGCTGCTAAGGCTATCGGCCTGGTTATCCCCGAGCTGAACGGCAAGCTGATCGGCGCTGCACAGCGTGTTCCCACTCCCACCGGCTCCACCACCATCCTGAACGCTGTCTGCTCCAAGGCAGTTACCAAGGAAGAGATCAACGCTGCTATGAAGGCTGCCGCTAACGAGTCCTACGGCTACAACGAAGACGAGATCGTTTCCTCCGATGTTATCGGCATGCGTTTCGGCTCCCTGTTCGATGCAACGCAGACCATGGTTTGCGCTCTGCCCGACGGCAAGGTTCAGGTTCAGGTCGTTTCCTGGTACGACAACGAGAACTCCTACACCAGCCAGATGGTCCGCACCATCAAGCACTTCTCCAACCTGCTGTAATTCATAGTAGAAAAATACTCAGCCGCTACCCATTAGGGTAGCGGCTTTTTTATAAAAAGAAGCGGGAGAGCCCGTCGCTCTCCCACAGTTTAATCGATTAACCTCTTGCGTTATAGTCAGCGCATAGCAGGTTCATGGACTTGCACAGCTTGTGCAGATAGATGATGGGGCCGATGCCTGCCAGCAGCAGACCCAAAGTGTTCCAGCCCCAGTAGGAGCCTGCGCCAAACTTGTAGGGAAGTCCCCGGCGTACCAGTTCGTCACCGATGCGCTTGGAGATCCGGTGGAACCATACGATGCCGGCGATGCCCAGGGTAATGGGTGCGAACACAAAGAACAGCAGGCAGTAGTGCATGGTCTTTTTGCCGTCATACCGGGTGGCGATGAGATTTACATCGTTGCCGATGGAAGACAAGGTTACGATGCCGTAAATGCCGAGTGTGATCAAGCTGAAAAAGATATACTTAAACCAGCCACGGTTGGTTTTCAGCTGTGCAACGGGAGCGGTGAAGCTATCGTTCATAAAGATGCCCTCTTTCTGTTTCTGTATGGCAATACCATAATTATTATAAATTAACAGGAAATAATTGTCAATCAGTTTCCAAAAGCCTGGAGCGCCAGCTTGAACGCACCGTAGGCACCGGCATCGTTTCCAAGCTCAGCCAGCTTGAATTGTACCTGCTTGACACCGGGGAATGCGTCCTTCATGAAATAGGGGAGAACACCGTCAATGAGACAGGTACCTGCCTTGCTGACACCGCCGCCCAGTACCACGACCTCAGGATTCAGAACATTACACACATTGGCAATGAGCTGACCCAGGTAGCTGTAGACGATCTCAAGGATTGCCTTGGCATCGGGATCGCCGGCCTTGGCGGCATCGAACACATCCTTGGCGGCAAAATTCTCCATGGCTGCCAAGGGGGAATTGCTTTCGTGCTTTGCAAAATACCGCTTGGCCACCCGGACGATACCGGTGGCAGAGCAGTAATATTCCGCACCGCCGTAATTGCCGCAGGGGCCCTGCTCTTCCTCTGACCGGTCCAGGACCATGTGGCCGATCTCACCCGCAGAGCCATGGGTGCCGTTGAGCACTTTTCCGTCAATGACGATTCCACCGCCTACACCTGTGCCCAGCGTCACCAGCAGAAGATTTTTGTAACCCATGCCGCCGCCCTTCCAGCATTCGCCCAGTGCGGCAACGGTGGCGTCGTTGCCGGCCTTGACGGGGAAACCGGTGAGTACGGAAAGATCCTGATGGATATTAAACACATCCCAACCCAGGTTAACACAGCCGTTTACAACGCCCTCATTATCCACAGGACCGGGCACGCCGATGCCGATACCCAGAATATCACTGTGGGGGATATGTCTTTCCTCCAGAAAACCTCGGATAGCGCAGGCAATATCAGATAAAATATTTTTACCGCCGTCGGTAACATCTGTGGGGATCTCCCACTTGTGCAGCAGGCTGCCTGCCTGATCAAAGTATGCCAGCTTGACGGTGGTACCGCCGAGGTCAATGCCAAAACCGTATTTCATCCATAGACCCTCCTGAAACGAAAAGTTTTCTTTATTATACTGGGTATTGCACCAAATTGCCATAGGCTTATTAAAAAACATTGAATTTTTAGGAAAGTTTTTCCAGAGCTCTTGCGTTTGAAATGGTTTTGCGATAAGATAATATTGTCATAAATTTGAAAGGACGGAGTTATTGCATTATGATCAAAGTCGATATTTCCAACGTATGGGGACAGCTGTCCCTTCCTGATCTGCTGGCTTCTGAGCAAGAAGTTTTTGCCGCACATAAGACCCTGGCTGAGGGTAGCGGTGAAGGTAATGATTTTTTGGGTTGGCTGAACCTGCCTGTTGAAGAAGAGACCGATGAGATCCGCCGTATCCGTGCCGCTGCCAAGCGTATCCGTGAGACCTCCGATGTATTTGTGGTCATCGGCATTGGCGGCAGCTACCTGGGCCCCCGTGCTGCCATTGAGCTGATGCAGGGCGCAAACCACAATGTGGGCAAGGGTAAAGGTAATCCCCAGATCTACTATGCCGGTAACACCCTGTCCACCCGTGCGTGGAATGAGCTGTGCAGACTCCTGGAGGGCAAGGATTTCTCCATTGCCATCATTTCCAAGTCCGGTACAACCACGGAACCCGCCATCGCAACCCGTGCTCTGCGCTGGATGCTGGAGCGAAAGTACGGCACCGAGGGTGCAAAGCAGCGTACATACGCCATCACCGATCCCTGCAAGGGTGCGCTGCGCCAGATGGCTACCGAAGAAGGCTGGGAAACCTTCGTGATTCCTCCCAATGTGGGTGGCCGCTACTCCGTTCTCACAGCTGTGGGTTTGCTGCCCATGGCAGTTGCCGGCATCGATCCCATGGAAGTAATGCGCGGCGCAGCCCCAGCCAAGAAGGAATATGACCTGCGCTCCTTTGAGAACCCTGTTTGGTTGTATGCGGCAACCCGTAACCTGCTGTACCGCAACGGCAAGGCAGTGGAAATTCTGGAATCCTTCGAGCCCGGCTTCAAGATGATGGGCGGCTGGTGGCAGCAGCTCTTCGGTGAGTCCGAGGGCAAAGACGGCAAGGGCATTTTCCCCGCCACCGCAGAATTTACCCCAGATCTCCACTCCCTGGGTCAGATGATCCAGCAGGGCGAGCGGAACATTTTCGAGACTATGATCCGTTTCGATGCGCCTGAGCAGAAGCTCACTATCGGTGGCGACTACAAGGATCTTGACGGCCTGAACTACCTGGAAGGTAGAACTCTGGACTTTGTGGATGAGCAGGCATTTCGCGGCACTTTGGCAGCCCATGTGGACGGCGGCGTGCCGGTCATAACCATCGACATGGGTAAGCTGGACAACGAAAAGCTGGGCGAGCTGTTCTACTTCTTCGAACTGTCCTGCGGTGTTTCCGCATATATGCTGGGCGTGAATCCCTTCAACCAGCCTGGTGTGGAATTCTACAAGCGGAATATGTTCCAGCTTCTGGGAAAACCCGGCTACGAAGTGTAAATGTTTGTGTTTTCTAAATTAGGTATTGCAAATTTGATGTACAACTGGTAAAATAACAGTACAGTTATAAAGCTGCACAGCAAAGGAGGAATTTCCTATGATTCATGTAATTATGGGGCTGAAGGGCTCTGGCAAGACCAAAAAGATGATCGACTCCATCAACGAGGTGCTGACCAACGCACATGGTGATGTAGTCTGCATCGAGTACGGTAAAAAGCTGACTTATGATATTAATTACCGTGTCCGTTTGGTTGACTCCAAGGAATACGGCATCTGCAATCCGGATATGCTTAAGGGCTTCCTGAGCGGCCTGCATGCCGGTAATTTCGATATTACAAATATTTACATTGATAATCTGTATAAGACCATCGGTACCGACCGTGCTGCCGGTGAAGCATTCATTATGTGGTGTGCTGATTTTGCAAAGGCAAATGACATGAACATCACCCTGACTGTATCCGACGATCCTGCCCTGGCATCCGAGGAGATCAAGAAGTATCTGTAACACATGAGGTGAAGCACCGCTGCTTTCCGGCAGCGGTGCTTTTTCACAAACGGAGGACGGAACATGGAATGTTTACACATGAGCGGTGCAGGCAATGACTTTATGGTCATCGACGCCCGGGGAATGGAACTGGATTTTGAAAAAATGGCGCTGGAGCTCTGCGCCATGACCCATGCTGACGGTTTTATGGCTGTGGGCAATTCCAAGATCGCAGATTTTAAACTGAATTTTTACAATTCTGACGGAACCCGGGGTGAGATGTGCGGAAACGGCGCCCGCTGTATCTGTAAGTTTGCCTATGATCATGGCATCGCCGGTGAAGAAATGACGGTGGAGACCGATGCCGGCATCGTATACGGCTGGCGTCTGGGAGCAGAGCGGTTCCGGGTGAAACTGAACAACCCCAGCATTCTGGATCTGAACCGAAAGCCCGGCGTTGCATATGTGGAGCTGGGCATGCCCGGCGTACCCCACGGTGTTTTGGAATGGCCCGGCCTTGATTGGGATCAGACGGAAAATATCCGGGAGCAGGCAAAAAGTCTGCGGTATGATCCCGCTTTCCCCAAGGGCGCAAATATCAATTTCTACACCTGGATCGGGGAAAACACGGTTCGGGTTCTGACCTACGAACGTGGCGTGGAGGATTATACCCTTGCCTGCGGTACCGGCTGCGGCTCCACCGCGTCCGCCCTGTGGGCACAGGGCAAGCTGCCCGGGGGAGTGCTGACCTGCCGGAACAAGGGCGGCACACTGACGGTAACCGTCGCAGGAGAAGCAGGATCTGTCACATCCGTGCTGCTGGAAGGCCCGGCGGTGGTATTGAAAGCCTACGAGATCTAAACAGACAGAGAGGGACGGTAAAATGACCCTGAACAAAATACGGATCATAGCCTTGATCCTGGCAATGGCCATGCTGTTGTCCGGCTGCGGCATTATGCAGGAAGCGCTGGAGTATTTTGCTGATGAAATGTCAGATGATCTTAAGGATATTTCCGGCAAGCTGGAAAAGTCGTCAAAAGATGTGAAAGACCTGGAAGAGGATTCGAATGTTGTAAGATTCCGGGATATGGAATACAGCCGTCCGGACCCCCGGGAGCTGGAGAGGGCGCTTCAGGAAAGCTGCGATATCGCCGCAAACGGAACGGATGTAGAGCAGGTGGTGGATGGCGTTTACGCCTTTTATGATGTCTACGACCGGTTCTATACCGATTACTCCCTTGCGGAGATCCACTATTACTGCGACACTACGGATATCTACTGGTCGGAGGAATATGATTTCTGCACGGAAAACATATCTTTGGCGGATGCCGCCCTGGAGGAGCTTTACTATGCGCTGGCTGCTTCTCCCTACCGGGAGGAGCTGGAAGGGGAGGAATACTTTGGCGCAGGCTATTTTGATGCCTATGACGGAGAGAGTATCTGGGATGAAACCTTCCTCAGCCTGATGGAGCAGGAAGCCCAGCTTCAGAATCGGTATTATGAAATTACCGCCCAGGCTGCAGAAACGGAGTATTATTCCGAGGAATATTTCTCCATATACGGCCCGCAGTTGGCAGAACTGTTTGTGGAGCTGGTAGCACTGCGGCAGCAGATCGCTGCCCATGTTGGCTATGACAGCTACCCGGAATTTGCCTATGATCTCTACCATTACCGTGATTATACCCCCGCCCAGGCAGAGGCGTATCTGCAAGCAGTGGGGCAGACCATGGAGCCCATTTACCGCCGGGTAAATCAAAGCGATGTGTGGTGGACGATCTACGACTACTGCAGCGAAAACGACACCTTTGACTATGTTAAGACGGCATCGGAAAACATGGGCGGCTCTGTGGAGGAGGCATTTGCCTTCTTGGATGCGGGTGCGCTTTATCACATTTCCCCGGGAAGGAATAAGATCGGCGGCGCTTTTGAAACCTATCTTTGGAGCTACTATGAGCCCTTTGTGTATATGTGCCCCGTGACAGATCAAAGTGACAAGCTGACCTTTGCCCATGAATTCGGTCACTTTATCAATGATTATGTCTGCTACGGAAGCATTGCCGGAACGGATGTGGCTGAGGTCCACTCCCAGACCATGGAGTACTTAAGCCTGTTATACAATGACGATACAGAGGAGCTGGAGGCGTTCAAGCTGGCTGACTGCCTGTGTACCTATGTGGAGCAGTCGGCTTATGCGCTGTTTGAGCAGCAGGTGTATATGCTGGAGGGAGAGGAGCTTACCACCGAGAATGTTCAGGCACTGTATACACAAATCTGCTTGGATTTCGGCTTTGACAGCTGGGGCTGGGACAGCCGGGATTATGTGAGCGTGGAGCATTTTTACACCAGTCCCATGTACATCGTCAGCTATGTGGTCAGTAATGATGTGGCTTTCCAGATCTACCAGATGGAAAAGGAAGATGCCGGCACAGGTCTTGCGGTGTATGAGGAGTGCATATACAGCATGGACAGCTATTTGATCGCCTTCGCGGAGCATTATGGATTGGAAAATCCCTTTACGGAAGGACGGCTGGAAACGGTTCTGGAAACGCTGCAGACCGGATTGGCGGAACATCTGTAATAACTGAAAAATCCTGTCTGCGCTGTCGCAGACAGGATTTTTTTGTGCAACCGGGTCATACTAACTCCACGACAGGAGGATGACCATGAAAAAGAAAGAAGAACAAGATCCTATTTCCTGGGAAATGAAGGACCCCAAGCCCCCGGTGATCCAGTCCGGACACATGGAGAACCGCACGCAGAACTAATATTATGTAAACCCAAAAAGAAAAAAACAGCACAGGCATCAGCCTGTGCTGTTTTTTGTTGGAGATTAACCTTCGGAACGCATCTTAGCGAAGCACTCGCTGCAGTAGACGGGGCGATCGGTCTTGGGCTGGAAGGGAACCTTTGCCTCGCCGCCACAGTTGGCGCAAGTAGCGGTGAAGAACTCACGGGGGCCACGGGCGCTGTTCTTACGAGCGTCACGGCAAGCCTTGCAGCGCTGGGGCTCATTCTGGAATCCGCGCTCTGCGTAGAATTCCTGCTCACCTGCGGTGAAAACGAATTCGTTGCCGCACTCTTTGCAAACTAAAGTCTTGTCTTCGTACATGGAATAATACCTCTCTTTGGTTTGATAATGCCCCGTGAAAGCTCACCGATTTCTCTGGTTGTTACGCAGGGTTTAATACTTTGACGGAAGCCCGCCATGAATCGAATTATACACAAGCTGGGAACTTTTGTCAATCCTTTCTGAAAGCTTTTCCATCTCCTTTTCTGATTTTATGCAATTTTCCAAAAACAATTGTCCCCGGCTTGGAGAAAGAGTCAGATTTCAAAATGGGATTGACCTTCATAGGGGATATGGAGGTGATCGTAAGCCTTTGCGGTCACGCAGCGACCCCGGGGCGTTCGGGTTAGGAATCCCAGCTGCATCAGATAAGGCTCGTACACATCCTCCAGAGTAATGGCTTCTTCACCGATGGTGGCAGCCAGCGTTTCCAGACCCACAGGACCGCCGCCGTAATTGTTGATAATGGCGCTGAGCATTCGACGGTCGATATTGTCAAGACCCAGAGCGTCCACTTCCAGACGGTCCAGAGCCAGGTCAGCAGCTTCCTTGGTAATGACACCGTCGCCCATGACCTGGGCAAAATCCCGGACACGGCGCAGGAATCGGTTGGCGATACGGGGCGTGCCACGACTGCGGGAGGCAATCTCCATGGCGCCCTTGGGGTCGATGTTCATGCCTAAAATGGTAGCAGACCGGGTAACGATCCGAGCCAATTCTTCCGGGGTGTACAGCTCCAGCCTCAGGCTGACACCAAAGCGGTCACGCAGGGGCGCTGAAAGCTGACCGGCCCGGGTGGTGGCACCAACCAGCGTAAATTTGGGCAGATCCAGACGGATAGAATTGGCGCTGGGGCCCTTGCCTACAATAATGTCAATGGCAAAGTCCTCCATGGCGGGATAGAGGATTTCCTCTACCACCCGGTTCAGCCGGTGGATCTCGTCAATGAAGAGAATATCGCCGGGATTCAGGTTGGTCAGCAGCGCTGCCAGATCGCCGGGCTTTTCGATGGCCGGACCGGAGGTGATACGGATATTTACACCCATTTCGTTGGCGATGACACCTGCCAGGGTGGTCTTGCCCAGACCGGGAGGGCCATAAAGCAGGGTGTGATCCAGGGGCTCATTTCTGCGCCGGGCAGCTTCGATATATACAGACAGGTTCCCCTTGGCCTTTTCCTGGCCGGTGTAGTCGGACAGCAGCTTGGGCCGCAGACCGATCTCCCCGGCATCCTGCGGCGCAAAGATGGGGGAAATAATGGGATTGTCCAGTTCCTGAGAAAATTCTAAACTCATGAGCGTACCTCACTTAACCTTTCATCACCATTGCTCTGAGGGCATGGCGCACCAAGTCTTCCGTAGAAGCATTGGGATCTGCGCCTTTGAGAGCAGTTTGGATCTCGGCTGGGGTATAACCCAATTCCTGCAAAGCAGCCCGGGCAAGACTCAGACTGCCGTCCTGCTGCGGGGGAGCGGAAACGGCAGGACCGGAGAAGTCCAGTTCAACAGCTCTGCCGCCGATCTTGTCCTTCAGCTCCAAAATGATACGCTGGGCGATCTTCTTGCCGATACCCTGGGCAGCGGTCAAAAGCTTTTCGTCCCCGGTCATGACTGCCAGGGTAAAGTTCTGAGGTCCGGCAGAAAGGATAGACATAGCGGCCTTGGGGCCGACACCGTTGACGGTGGTCAGCAGGTCATAGCACCGTTGTTCCTCCCGACTGATAAAGCCGTAAAGATCAAAGGCATCCTCCCGGATGGACTCGGTGATATAAAGCTTTGCCGGCTGATTCAGTTTTAACTGAGCGGCGGTATAGGCGGTGATACGGCAGCCGTAACCAACCCCGCCGCAATCGATCACAGCCAGACCCGGCTCCAAAACAGCCACCGGCCCGAAAACATAGTATAGCATAGTAAAACCTCTTATTTGTTCTGTATCTGTGCCAATAGAGAAGTGGAGGAGCGGGCGTGGCACAATGCGATGGCGATGGCATCGGCAGCATCGTCGGGCTTGGGCATGGATTGCAGCCGCAGCAGCCGCTTGGTCATATCCTGTACCTGATGCTTGGTGGCGTTGCCATAGCCCACCACGGCCTGCTTCACCTGCATGGGTTTGTATTGATAGACAGGCAGTCCGGCTTGCCGGATGGCCAACAATATCACGCCCCGGCTCTGGGCAACGCCGATACCGGTGGTGACATTCTGACCGAAAAACAGCTCTTCAATGGCAACCGCGTCGGGCTTGGCCACCTCTAAAAGCTGACGCATATCTTCATAAATAATTTCAAGTCTGGCAGAAAAATCCATACCTGCCGGGGTGGTGATCGCACCGCAGCGCAGAAGTGAAAACTGGCTTCTGTCGGCTTCCACCAAACCAAAACCGGTGATACCGTAGCCGGGATCGATTCCCAAGATCCGCATTATTGGCCACCTCTAAAGATCACAGCATAGAACAGCACCAAAAATACGATAAAGACTGCCAGACCGACCCATGCCGCAATGATCTGCCACTTGGGACGGGGTACATATTCAGACTGCTCCTGGGGAGCGGATTCCATTCTTTCTTCTTCCACAGCACTCACCTCTTACTTATGATAGCACATTTGTTTTGATTTTCCTACAACTTTTCAAAAAAATTTCCTTATAGCACATGATTTGCGTTCCTTTGGAAATACTGACATCAAAAGGTGGTAGGTACATGGAGCATTTCAACTGTAAAACAAAAATTATTTCCGGGGCAGGAGCGTTGTCTGCACTAGGGGAAATGGGCTGCAAGCGTCTTTTGCTGGTGACAGATCCCTATTTTGCCCAAAATGGGCAGGCGCAAAAGGTGGCAGCGCTGGCAAAGGCGCAGGCGGTGGAGATCTTTGACAAGGTCGTTCCGGACCCGACGGTGGAACTGACGGCTGAGGGTACGGCGCTGGTGCGGCAGTTCCAGCCGGATACCGTTGCTGCATTGGGGGGAGGCAGCACTATAGATTGCGCAAAGGCGATGACCTTCTTCGCGGGGATTCCCCTCCGTCTGGTGGCGATCCCCACCACCTCCGGCTCCGGCTCAGAGGTGACGGAATTTGCCATTCTCACCCACGCACAGGTGAAGCACCCTCTGGTAGACCCGAAAATGTGCCCGGATGTGGCGATTCTGGATAACGATCTGTTAAAAACGCTGCCGCCGTCCCTGGTAGCGGACAGCGGCTTTGATGTACTGTGCCATGCGGTGGAGGCCTATGTGGCCACCGGTGCCGGCGCCATCACGGATGCATTGGCCTTGGATGCCTTTACGGTGACATTTGGGGCGCTGCCTGCATCCTTTGCCGGGAAAATCGGTGTGCGCCAAAAGATCCACACGGCTTCTGCGATGGCAGGTATGGCGTTTACCCAGGCAGGCTTGGGCTTGTGCCATGCCATGGCTCACGCATTGGGAGGTATGTTCCATGTTCCCCACGGACGGCTCAACGCCATCCTCCTGCCTGCGGTGATCAGCTGTAATGCCCACGGCGCCGCGGAAAAATATGCCCGTCTTGCCCGGGGCGCAGGCCTGGGAGGCAGCGCGGATACCCTTGGGGTCAGAAACTTAAAAAACGGCCTTATCCGCCTGCGAAGGGAGCTGCAGCTTCCCCAGACCTTATATCAGGCAGGCATCCAGCCCCAGGCGGTCTGGCATAAATCCAAGGAGATCGTAAAGGCCACGCTGGAAGACCCCTGCTGCAAAACAAATCCCGTGGCGGTAGAGGATTTTATGATTCGCAGGATCCTGGAAGAGGTGACCGGGCGTGTCTGAAAGTCTGTGCAGCGTTGGTCTGGATGTGGGAACCACCACCACACAGCTGATCGTTTCTAAAATTCAGATACAAAACCAGGCCTCCGGCTTTGCTGTTCCCCGGATGGAGATCACCGGCAGGGAAGTGGTGTATGAGAGTCCGGTGCGGTTTACGCCTCTTCTGGACGCATCCCATGTGGACGGAGAAAAGCTCCGGGATATGGTAGCAGAGGAGTACGCCAAAGCGGGGATCCGCCCCCAAGATGTAGATACCGGCGCCATTATTATTACGGGAGAGACCTCCCGCAAGGAAAACGCCCGGACGGTGCTGGACGCCCTGTCCCGCTTTGCGGGAGAATTTGTAGTGGCCACTGCCGGTCCGGATCTGGAGAGCGTACTGGCAGCCAGAGGCGCGGGTGCTGTAGAGTGGTCGGAAAAAACCGGTAAGACGGTGTTGCACATGGATATCGGCGGCGGCACCAGCAATTTGGCCCGTATTGAAAACGGAAAGATCACAGCCACTTTCTGCATGAATGTGGGCGGGCGGCTGATCAAGGTGCAGAATGGCCGCATTACCTATATTTCTCCGGTGCTACAGGGATTAACAGATCTGCAGGTGGGAGATTCCCCAACTCCGGAGCAGATACGGACAGTCACCCGGCTATTGGCGCAGGCGCTGGAAATGGCGGCAGGTCTGCGGGAGAAAACCGCGCTTTTTGATAAACTCACCACCCGGGAAGTAACCGGAACATGGGACTGTGAACCCGGCGCGGTGCTGTCCTTTTCTGGAGGGGTAGCCGACTGCATTGAAAAGGCGCAGCCTACCGCCTCTTTTGGCGACATTGGACCGGAGCTGGGACAAGCCATCCGGGAAAGCCGTCTGTGCCGGGGACCGTATATGCTGGGCAAACAGACCATCCGGGCCACGGTCATTGGTGCCGGGTGCTACAGCACGCAGCTTTCCGGCAGTACGGTGTTTTATCAAAATGTTACACTGCCTCTGAAAAATCTGCCGGTGGCGGTTTTTGATCGCCTTCAGCAGGAAGACCCGGCGTATATCCGTCGGCGGCTGTTGCAGGAGGATGCGGATACGGTAGTCATCGCCATCCCCGGCTATTCTGCGCCCTCCTATGTGCAGGTGCAGAAGCTTGTTCATGTGCTGACTGCGGTAACAGACAAAAAGCTCTTTGTCGCCTTGCAGGGGGATATGGCCAAGGCCTTGGGACACAGCCTGTGCCTGCAGTTTCCTCCCCATACACCCTGTCTGTGCATTGATCGGGTGCAGTTGGAGGAGGGGAGCTATTTGGATATTGGAACACCTGTGGGGCCGTGCCTTCCGTTGGTGGTAAAGACCCTTATTTTGTCACAGTGAGGTATGCTATGAAACTGAAAACCACATTACTGGGAAAAACATACACCTTTAAGAGCATAAAAGAAGTGCTGGCGAAAGCCAATGAGGAAAAGACCGGCGACAAGCTTGCCGGTCTGGCTGCGGAGACGGCGCAGGAACGGGTAGCGGCAAAGGTGGTGCTGTCAGCGCTGACACTGGGTGATCTGCGGGAGCACCCGGTGGTTTCTTATGAAGAAGATGAGGTCACCCGGATCATTCAGGACGATGTGAACGAGAAGATCTATGCGTCTATCCGGAACTGGACAGTGGCTGAGTTCCGGGAATGGTTGCTCTGTGAGACCACTACAGGAGCGGACATCCGCCGCATCAGCCGGGGCCTGACTTCCGAGATGGTGGCCGCGGTGTGCAAGCTCATGGGTAATCTGGACCTGATCTACGCAGCGAACAAGATCACGGTCACCGCCCACTGCAATACCACCATCGGTCTGCCTGGCACACTTTCCTGCCGGCTGCAGCCAAACCATACCACCGACGACCCGGACGGCATTACCGCTTCCACCCTGGAGGGACTCAGCTTCGGTGCCGGTGACGCGGTCATCGGTCTGAACCCGGTTACCGACTCTCCGGAGCAGGTGGGCAAGGTGCTGCGCCGGTTCCAGGAAATTAAGGAGCATTGGCAGATTCCCACCCAGATCTGCGTTTTGGCCCATGTGACAGCCCAGATGAAGGCTGTCCGGGAGGGTGCGCCCTGCGATCTGATCTTCCAGTCCATCGCAGGCAGCCAGAAGGGTAACGAGGCCTTTGGCTTCAACGCCGCCACCTTGCAGGAGGCAAGAGATTTGCTGTTGCGGGACGGCACGGCAGAAGGTCCCAATGTGATGTACTTTGAGACCGGACAGGGCTCTGAGCTTTCCTCCAATGCCCATCACGACACCGACCAGGTGACCATGGAGGCCCGGTGTTACGGATTTGCCAAGCGGTTCCAACCCTTCCTTGTGAATACGGTGGTGGGCTTCATCGGTCCGGAGTATCTCTACGATGCCCGGCAGGTGACAAGAGCCGGTCTGGAGGATCACTTCATGGGCAAGCTCACCGATATATCCATGGGCTGTGACTGCTGTAATACCAACCACATGAAGGCCGACCAAAACGACATTGAAAATCTGGCAGCGCTGCTGACCATGGCGGGCTGCAACTACTTTATGGGCATCCCCCATGGAGATGACATCATGCTCAATTACCAGACCACCGGCTTCCGGGAAACGGCCGCCCTGCGGGAGATCACCGGCAAGACTGCCATTCCGGAGTTCCAGCGATGGCTGGAGAAAATGGGCTTTGTGGAGAACGGAAAGCTGACGAAAAAGGCCGGCGACGGCTCCAGCTTGCTGTTTTAAGGAGGCGATACCGTGAATAAACAGGAATTATCCCGTATGGTTACGGAAATTTTACAGTCCATGGGAAATGAGCCTATGGTCAAAGCCAGTGACTATAAGCCCACAAGTCCTGGCCCGCAACCTACAGACACCCATCACCGCGACGGTGAATTTGTGGAAGATGTATCGGAGTTGGATCTGCGAAAGCTGTATCTTACCGAAAACCCGCAGAACGGGGAAAGCTTTAAAAGGCTGAAAGCCAGAACGCCAGCCCGCCTGGGCGCAGGTAAGGCAGGCCCCCGGTATAAGACTCTGACCATGCTCCGGTTCCGGGCAGACCATGCTGCCGCCCAGGACGCGGTGTTTTCCCAGGTTCCGGAGGACTTCGCCCGGAACAACGGTTTTGTGGCGGTGCAGACCTTATGTAAAGACAAAGATGAATATTTGACCCGCCCGGATAAGGGGCGGCGCTTTGGTGAAGAAGACCAGGCGATCATCCGTAAGGAGATTACCGGAATGCCCCGGGTGCAGATCGTGGTGGGCGACGGGCTCAGCTCCGCTGCTATCCTTGCCAATGCCATGGACTGCATGGCGGCCATCCGGGACGGACTGAAATTAAAGGGCATCGATACCGGCAAGGCGATTTTTGTGCGCTACTGCCGGGTGGGTGCCGGGGATGCCGTTGGCGATATTACCGGCTGTGAATTGGTCTGTGTGCTGGTAGGGGAACGCCCTGGCCTTGTGACGGATAAGAGCATGAGCGTGTATATCACCTATAAACCCCATACCGGTGTGTCCGAGTCTGCCCGTACCGTGGTGAGCAACATCCATGCCCAGGGTACGCCTGCGGTGGAAGCCGGTGCCCATGTGGCAGATCTCATTGAAACCATATTAAAACGCAAGGTGTCCGGCGTGGGTCTGCATCTGGAGGCGGGGGTATGATCAAAGTAAATACTTTGGCGGTACAGTACCTGTCCAGCGCCAATCCGGCCTTGAGCGCAGGACTTGGCGCGCCCAAAGGCTATCCCTGCCTTGGGCTGCTGACAACGGACTCCGACGACCCCACTTATATTGCTTTGGATGAAGCCACCAAGGCAGCGAATGTGAAGGTGTGCTATACCCGCAGCTTTTATGCCGGAGCAGGGAATGCCTCCACGCCCTATGCCGGAGAAGTCATCGGCATTTTGGCAGGGCCAACCCCCGGCGCGGTACGCAGCGGCATGGAGGCTGCGCTGGCAGCCCTGGAGCGGATCGGCTTTGAAGAAGCCGGGGAAGTGCCCTACCTTGCCTACACCGTCAGCCGTACAGGCAGCTATCTGGCACAGGAGGCGGGTGTGCAGGAGGGCACTGCCCTTGCTTATCTCATCGCACCGCCCCTGGAGAGTATGTACGCCATGGACGCGGCGCTGAAGGCAGCGGATGTAAAGTTATGTAAACTATACACGCCTCCCAGCGAGACAAATTTTGGCGGCGGTCTGCTCAGCGGCAGCCAGTCTGCCTGTGAGGCAGCCTGCGCCGCTTTTGCCCGGGCGGTTGAAGAAGTAGCGTCAAGACCGAAAGGAGAATGACATGGAACTGGATAAAGACTTACAGGCCCGGCAGGAAGCGCGGCGCTTAGCCAAGCTGGCGGAAAAGGCGCAAAAAGAGCTGGCAGCCATGTCCCAGCAGCAGCTGGATAAGATCGTGGAGACCATTGCCAGGGATTTTGCGGCAGCCGCTGCGGAACTTGCGGAGCTGGCGGTCCGGGAAACGGGCTTTGGTAATGCAGAGGATAAGACCGTTAAAAATGAGTTTGCCTCCAGGACGGTTTTGGAAGCCCTTCGGAACATGAAGACTGTGGGTGTATTAAAGGAACACCCCCGGGAAAAGCTATGGGAGGTCGGTGTGCCGGTGGGTGTGATCGCTGCAATCGTGCCCAGCACCAATCCCACCTCCACGGTGTGCTATAAAGCCATGATCGCGCTGAAGGCGGGCAACAGCATCGTGTTTTCGCCCCATCCAAAGGCGATTTTGTGCACCTTGCGGGCAGCGGAGATCGTGGCGCAGGCGGCAGAGCGTGCCGGTGCGCCCAAGGGGAGCATCAGCTGCCTGGGTATCGCATCTATGGCAGGCTGCCAGGAGCTGATGGCGGTAGAACAGGTGCGGCTGATCTTGGCCACCGGCGGTCCCGGTATGGTGAGGGCCGCTTATTCCTCGGGAAAACCCGCCATCGGCGTAGGTGCGGGCAACGGCCCGGCGTATATCCACCATTCTGCGGATGTGCAAAAGGCGCTGGGCTGCATTTTGCGCTCCAAGACCTTTGATTACGGCACGGTCTGCGCTTCGGAGCAAAGCATCATCGTGGAAAAAACCATGGAGCAGCAGGTCAGGGATACCGCGTCCGAAATGGGCTTTTATTTTATGAACACTCAGGAGGCGGGGCAGCTTGCGGGGCTCCTGTTTCGCTCCACCGGGGCGCTGAATCCGGAGATCGTGGGCAAGCCGGCGACCTTCCTTGCGGAAAAGGCAGGCTTCTCCGTGCCCCGGGATACAAAGGTGCTGGTGGCACGGGAGCAGGAGGCAGGCCCGACCCGGCCTTACTCCATGGAAAAGCTGTGTCCGGTGCTGGCGTGTTTTGTGATGGACAGCGAGGATGCAGTGCTTCATAAAGCCATTGAGGTGCTGACCCATGAGGGTAGCGGCCACACCTTTGCTCTCCATGCGGAGAATATGGATGTGGTGCGAAAATTCGCCTTGCAGATCCCAGTATCCCGTTTTTTGGTGAACACCCCGGCAGCATTGGGCGGCATCGGTGCCACCACGGGACTGTTCCCGGCACTGACTTTGGGCTGCGGCGCGGTGGGAGGAAGCTCGTCTTCCAACAATATTTCCCCTTTGGATCTTATCAATATCCGCCGGGTTGCCTGGGGTCAGGACAGCGTACCGGAGCAAAAAATGCAGTATGATGAAACGCTGGTAGAAATCTTAACAACAAAAATTTTGGAACGGCTGAAATAGTAGAAGGGACGGTAAGTTATGAATACAAATTCTTTGGGTATGATCGAAACAAAAGGCCTGGTTGGTGCCATTGAAGCTGCCGATGCCATGGTCAAGTCTGCCAATGTGCAGCTTGTGGGCAAGGAACAGGTGGGTGGCGGTTTAGTGACCGTAATGGTTCGGGGCGATGTGGGTGCTGTGAAGGCAGCCACCGATGCCGGTGCAGCCGCAGCGGAAAAGGTGGGGGAGCTGGTTTCTGTCCATGTCATTGCACGGCCCCACACTGAGGTGGATGCCATTTTGCCCCACGGCAGACTGAGTCAAAATCCAAACCCCGGTAAGTAATGCTTTATACAAAAGAGGCGGTTCAGGCCAACATCCGTAACCGGGAAGGGAAGCGGGTCTTCTATTTGGGCAAAGGGGATCAGCTGACCTCCGATGCCCGGGATTTCCTTACCCGGCAGCGGATCGAGGTGTTGCCTGCCGAACAGGTAAAAAAGGAACAGCATGCCTTGCTTTCCGGTGGGTATATGGAGGAAAAACCGGAGCACATGACCCATTTGAATGGGGAATTTCTGGTACCCAAGACCCACCCCCGGATCCGCTTCCGGGGCGCGATGGATACCCTGGAGGCAGAATTGCTGCTGTGTCAGGAGGAACTGACCCAACTGCGGCAGCAATTGGAGGAAATTTTGACCCTTGCCCGAAACATTCTCCGGTGGGAGGTTCTGGAAGAACCGGCGCAGGAAGAGCCTCTGTTGGGGCTTTCTCAGGACGACCTCCGGCAGCGCAGTCACCGCCCCCAGGATTTTTACGGCCAGCCCCATTTTATGCCCCGGTTTACCGATGACAGGCAGGTCCTGCTGCTGAACAAAGCCCGGTGTGCCGCACGAGCGGCAGAACTGGCAGCGGCGGAGGCTTTCTGTGACCGGGATGGCCGGGCTACGCGGGTTGATCTTTTGAAAGCGCTCAATCGCATGAGCAGCGCCTTGTATATTCTGATGATACAGCAAAAAAGTAAAACAGACAGGAAGTGATGAAATGGATGTGGAAGCATTGACCCAGGCGGTCATGGGAAAGCTTTTTGTGGAGCTGGAGGCTTCCGGCCGCCATGTCCATGTGACAAAGGAGCAGGCGCAGACCCTCTTCGGCCACAGTCTGACTCCAAAACGGGAGCTTTCCCAGCCGGGACAGTTTCTTGCCAACGAACGGGTGACGGTAGTGGGACCAAAGGGAGAGTTTGCCAATGTGGCGGTACTGGGCCCGGAGCGCCCGGAGGCACAGGTGGAGATCTCTTTGACCGACGGAAGAATTTTGGGCATTGAACCTCCGGTGCGGATGTCCGGTTCTGTCAGCGGTACCCCCGGTGTTACTCTGCAAGGACCCAACGGGCAGGCGATACTGCAGCAGGGCGTGATCGCTGCCCAGCGCCACATCCACATGGCGCCGGAGGACGCAAAAGCCATGGGTGTTCAGGACAAGCAGGTGGTGCGGCTACAGACCTACACCAGCCGTCCGGTGATCTTTGAAAATCTGGCGGTGCGGGTGCATCCCGGTTTCCAGACCCGGGTGCATCTGGATTATGACGAGGCCAATGCCTGCGGCTTCCGGGCAGGAGATTTGGGAAGGATCCTGCCATGAACAGGGCTTTCCTGGTGGGGGAGGAACCCCCTTGCAGTCTGGGATATACCTATGTTAATGAACCGCCCTTTGATGCGGTGGTCATGGGATCGCTGACCCTGGGACAGATGCTGAACTTCTCCTGTGAAGAGGCGTTGCAGGCATTAGCAGAGGGAAAGCCGGTGGTACTTTATACGCCGGGTCTGCCGGAAGCACCCAAAAACCGGGCACTTTCCGCCCGCCTGGCGTCAAGTCGGCGGGAGCTGAAAAGCTGGGGTATCCTCTTTACCGATGGAGCGCAGCGGCGGCTGATCACAGCCCAGGAGGCAAGGGCTATGCTGCAATCCGGGCAGCAGCCCGGCACAGGGGCGGTACTGACGCCTCTGGCAAAGGAAATTTTGGAGGGAACGGATTGAAGATTGGAACAGTAATCGGCTCGGTTTGGTCCACCCGGAAAGCGGCTTGCCTTATGGGGCAGACCTTTTTGGTGGTGCGAACCGCCGCGGGAGAGATCGTGGCGGCGGACCAGGTGGGAGCAGGAACGGGAGATAAGGTGCTTCTTGTGACGGGGACGGTGGCATCCCGGTTTTGCATGGAAGCGCCTGTGGATGCCGCTGTGGTGGCGATTTTGGATCAGGAGGAAAAGTGATGTCTGCCCATGAAATACTCATCGCCGTCATGGCGGGTTTTGCGGTGCTGGGCGCTTTTGACCGGATCATCGGCAACCGTTTCGGCATCGGGCAGGAATTTGAAAACGGCATTCTGGCTATGGGTTCTTTGGCTCTTGCTATGGTGGGTATCATTGCCTTTGCTCCAGTACTGGCCAATCTTCTGCGTCCTGTGGTGGTTCCGGTATTCTCATTTCTGGGGGCAGACCCTGCTATGTTCGCAGGCACCATCCTGGCCTGCGATATGGGCGGCGGTGCCTTGGCTCAGGAGATGACCACCGATCCCCAGGCCGCACTTTTGGGCGGCGTCATCTGCGGCAGTATGCTGGGCGCCACTATCGTGTTCACCATTCCGGTGGCACTGGGGATCCTGCGGGAGGAGGACAGACCTGCCCTTGCAAAAGGGATCCTGGCCGGTATCGTCACTATCCCGGTGGGTATTCTGGTGGGCGGCCTGGTGGCAGGATTCCCCGTACTGATGGTGCTACAGAATCTCATTCCCATCGTGATCATTGCCGCGTTGATCGCCATCGGTCTGTGGAAAGCGGAAAAAGCTATGATCAAGGGCTTCGGCTGGTTTGGCAAGGGTGTGGTGACCGTTATTACCGTGGGACTTGCGGCGGCCATTGTGAAAGGGCTGACCGGCTTCGAAATCATTCCCGGCATGGCACCTATCGAGGATGGCTTTTTAACGGTGGGTGCCATTGCTATCGTACTGGCCGGTGCGTTCCCCCTGGTGTATGTGGTGACCAAACTGCTTAAGAACCCCCTTATGAAGCTGGGTTCTCTTTTGGGTGTCAACGATACGGCGGCGGCAGGACTGATTGCCAGCCTTGCCAACTCCATCGCTACCTTCGGCATGGTCAAGGATATGGACCAGCGGGGAAAAGTGGTGAACATCGCCTTTGCGGTGTCCGCGGCCTTCGTATTTGGAGACCATCTTGGTTTTACCGCGGGTTTTGCGCCCCAAATGCTCCCGGCAGTGATCTTAGGTAAACTCTCCGGCGGTATTTCTGCTGTGGCAGTTGCTATATGGCTCACAAAAAAGGAGAAAACCGAAAAAATCGGTTGACAATTTCTCTGGTTTAAGGCTATAATAACCCGGTGAGAAAAAGCTGTGAAAAGAAGAGTACGCTGGAATAACCGGCCAGAGAACCCCGGTAGCTGAGAAGGGGTACGGCAAAAACGGCGGAACATGGTCTTGGAGCTGAGGTGTCGATAGGTAGGCATTTCCGGGTACGCCCGTTAAAGCGTTTTTGAGGCAGCGCAAGCTGTGAACAAGGTGGTACCGCGCAGTAATTACTGTCGCCCTTGATTTTTCAAGGGCGATTTTCATTTTTAGGAGGAAACAACCATGTGTGAGAAGAAACACTATTATATTTCCACAGCCATCGCATACACATCCGCAAAGCCCCACATCGGCAATACTTACGAGATCGTTTTGGCCGATGCCATTGCCCGCTATAAGCGGCAGGCAGGTTTCGACGTATACTTTCAGACCGGCACCGACGAGCACGGTCAGAAGATCCAGCAGAAGGCAGAGGCTGCCGGTATCAGCCCGCAGGAGTATGTGGACAACGTAGCAGGACAGATCAAGGACATCTGGGATCTGATGAATACTACCTATGACCGCTTTGTCCGCACTACCGACCCCGAACATAAGGCAAAGGTGCAGAAGGTCTTCCGGAAGATGTACGAACAGGGCGATATCTACAAGGGTAAGTATGAGGGTAAGTACTGCACCCCCTGTGAGTCTTTCTGGACCGAGAGCCAGCTGGTGGACGGCAAGTGTCCCGACTGCGGCCGTGAGTGTGTGGACGCAGAGGAGGAGGCATACTTCTTCAAGATGAGCAAGTACGCTGATCGCCTGATGAAGCATATCGAAGAGCATCCCGAGTTTATCCAGCCCGAGAGCCGGAAGAATGAGATGGTCAACAACTTCCTGAAGCCCGGTCTGCAGGATCTGTGTGTATCCAGAAGCTCCTTCACCTGGGGTGTGCCTCTGGACTTTGCTCCCGGTCATGTCAGCTATGTGTGGTTGGATGCCCTAAGTAACTATATCACCTTCTGTGGCTATGATCCCGACGGCAACCACAGCGAGCATTACAAGAAGTTCTGGCCTGCAGATCTGCATCTGATCGGCAAGGATATCGTCCGTTTCCACACCATCTACTGGCCCATCTTCCTGATGAGCATGGGCGAAGAGCTGCCCAAGCAGGTCTTCGGTCATCCCTGGCTGCTGGTAAAGGGCGACAAGATGTCCAAGTCCCTGGGTAACGTGATCTACGCCGATGATCTGGTGGAACTGTTTGGCGTGGATGCCGTGCGTTACTTCGTGCTCCACGAAATGCCCTTCGCTGCCGATGGTATCATGACTTATGAGCTGATCATCGAGCGCATCAACTCCGAGCTTGCCAATATTCTGGGCAACCTGGTGAACCGTACCATCGCCATGAATAACAAGTACTTTGGTGGCGTGGTGCAGGCTCCTGTAGCACCCGAGGCTCTGGACGAGGAACTGAAGGCTGTTGCTCTGGCTATGCCCGGTAAAGTGGAGCAGAAGATGAATGATCTGAAGGTGGCTGATGCCATTGACGAGATCTTCATTCTGCTGCGCCGTGCCAACAAGTATATCGACGAGACTATGCCTTGGTCCCTGGCCAAGGATGAGGCTAACAAGGCCCGCCTGGGTACTGTTCTGTATAACCTTCTGGAGTCCATCCGCTTTGCAGCCATCGCTCTGGAGCCCTACCTGCCTGAGACCTCTGCCAAGATCCTCAGCCAGATCAAGTGCGAAAACGGCGGTCTGGAAAGCCTGGCTTCCTTTGGCGCTATGGCTTCCGGCACCCAGCTGGACGCTCCCGAGATCCTCTTTGCCCGCCTGGATATGGCCAAGAAGATGGAGGAGATCGACGCGTTCAATGCTGCCAAGGCTAAGGAAAAGCTGCCCGCTCTGGAGATCGAGCCTTATACCGATGAAAAGGTGGACTTTGATACCTTCTGCAAGTCTGACTTCCGCGCTGTGAAGGTCAAGGACTGCCAGCCGGTTAAGAAGAGCGACAAGCTGCTGCAGTTTACTCTGGACGACGGCTCCGGCACCGACCGCCAGATCCTCTCTGGTATCGCCAAGTTCTATAAGCCCGAGGAACTGATCGGTAAGACGCTGGTGGCTATTACCAACCTGCCCCCCAGAAAGATGATGGGCAGAGAGTCCTGTGGCATGCTGATCTCCGCTGTCCACACCGAGAAGGGTGAGGAAAAGCTGAATCTTCTGATGATCGACGACGCCATCCCCGCAGGCGCCAAGCTGTGCTGATATGAATATTACCGGATTGCAAAAAATGACCTTGCTGGATTATCCCGGCAAGGTCGCCTGTACCGTATTTCTGCAGGGCTGTAATTTTCGCTGCCCTTTCTGCCACAACAGCGACCTGCTGGATGTAAAGGAAGAGGGGAGCATTACACAGGAAGAACTGCTGGCGTTTCTCACCAAACGGCAAGGCCTTCTGGACGGTGTTTGCATCACCGGCGGTGAGCCGACACTGCAAAAGGATCTGCCGGCGCTGCTGCAGGCGATCAAGGATTTGGGCTACGCCATCAAGCTGGATACCAACGGTTACCGTCCGGAGGTTTTAAAGGAACTGGTAGAAGCGGGACTTGTGGATTATGTGGCTATGGACATTAAAAATTGCCCTGACCGCTACGCCGAAACAGCAGGATTGCCCGGGATCAACCTTGAACGGATTGAGGAAAGCATGCGATTTCTTCTGTCCGGAAAAATAAATTTTGAATTCCGCACTACTGTGGTTGACGAATTTCACGACGAAAAGGTAATGGAAGAAATTGGTTTATGGCTGCAAAACATAGACGCTGTACATAAAGCACAAAACTTCTTCCTACAGCCCTACATGGACCGGGAAAGCGTCTTGGTGACCGGCCTGCATACTCCGGGCAAGGAGAAAATACGCCGTTTCCAGGCGATTCTGGAGCCTTTCACGAAAAATGTCGAAATACGGGGGATGGACTAAAACACAATATATTGTGTTTAGTGTAAAATAATTTCCGCAATATATGGTAAAATTGTCTATTGACAATATTGTCGAATGTGGTATAATACAGGCGCTGTCGCGTTTTCGGGACAGCGCCTGTAACTATTTATGAAAGGGAGGACCTCGTCGATGTATCATGTTTTAAAGAGAGACGGAAGCACCATGGAGTTTGATATCTCCAAGATCAGTGCTGCAATGATCAAGGCATTTGAGGCCCAGAATAAGAAATATCATCCAAGTGTCATTAACCTTTTGGCTCTGCAGGTGACCTCTGATTTTGAGACCAAGATCAAGGATGACACCATTACTGTGGAAGACATTCAGGACAGCGTGGAAAAGGTGCTGTCCGATGCCGGCTATGCCGATGTTGCCAAGGCTTACATTCTCTACCGCAAACAGCGTGAGAAGATCCGTAATGTCAACTCCGCTCTGCTGAACTACAAGGACCTGGTGGATAATTATCTGCAGATCAACGACTGGCGCGTGAAGGAAAACTCCACCGTTACCTATTCTGTAGGCGGTCTGATCCTCAGTAACTCCGGCGCCATTACCGCCAACTACTGGCTCAGCGAGATCTACGACAATGAGGTGGCAGAGGCACACCGCAGTGCGGCAATGCACCTGCATGACTTGCCCATGCTCACCGGCTACTGCGCCGGCTGGAGCCTGAAGCAGCTGATCCAGGAAGGCCTGGGCGGCGTTCCCGGCAAAATCACCTCTTCTCCCGCTGCCCATTTGTCCACTCTGTGTAACCAGATGGTCAACTTCCTGGGCATTATGCAGAATGAATGGGCCGGCGCCCAGGCATTCTCCTCCTTCGATACATATCTGGCTCCCTTCGTTAAGGTGGACAACCTGTCCCAGAAGGAAGTCAAGCAGTGTGTCCAGTCCTTTATTTACGGCGTGAACACCCCCTCCCGCTGGGGTACCCAGGCACCCTTCTCCAACATCACCCTGGACTGGGTCTGTCCTGCTGACTTGGCCGACCAGCCTGCCATCGTTGGCGGCAAGGAGATGGACTTCACCTACGGTGACTGCAAGAAGGAAATGGATATGGTCAACAAGGCCTTTATCGACATCATGATCGAAGGCGATGCCAATGGCCGTGGCTTCCAGTATCCCATTCCCACCTACTCCATCACCAAGGATTTTGACTGGAGCGAGACCGAGAACAACAAGCTCCTGTTTGAAATGACTGCCAAGTACGGCACTCCCTACTTCTCCAACTATATCAACTCCGATATGGAGCCCTCCGATGTGCGCTCCATGTGCTGCCGTCTGCGTCTGGACCTGCGTGAGCTGCGTAAAAAGTCCGGTGGCTTCTTCGGCTCCGGCGAATCCACCGGCTCCATTGGTGTTGTTACCATCAACCTGCCCCGGATCGCATACCTGGCCAAGGATGAGGCTGACTTCTATGTCCGCCTGGACAAGCTGATGGACATCGCTGCCCGCAGCCTGAAGACCAAGCGTACCGTCATTACCAAGCTGATGGAAAACGGTCTGTACCCCTACACCAAGCGGTACCTGGGCACTTTCTCCAACCACTTCTCCACCATCGGCCTCATCGGCATGAACGAAGTAGGTCTGAACGCCAACTGGCTGAGAGCAGACCTGACCACCGAGAAGGTACAGCAGTTTGCCAAGGAAGTGCTGGATCATATGCGTGAGCGCTTGAGCGACTACCAGGAAAAGTACGGCGACCTGTACAACCTGGAAGCTACTCCTGCCGAATCCACCACCTACCGCTTCGCAAAGCACGACAAGACCCTGTACCCCGACATTATTACCGCCAACGAGAACGGCACGCCCTACTACACCAACTCCTCCCACCTGCCTGTGGGCTTTACCGAGGATATTTTCTCCGCTCTGGAGATCCAGGACGAGCTGCAGACCCGCTACACCTCCGGCACCGTATTCCACGCCTTCCTGGGCGAAAAGCTGCCTGACTGGCAGGCGGCCGCGGCTCTGGTGCGGAAGATCGCAGAGAACCACAAGCTGCCCTACTACACCCTCAGCCCCACTTACTCTGTCTGCGCAGACCACGGCTATATCACCGGTGAGCAGTATACCTGCCCCGTTTGCGGCAAAAAGACCGAGGTCTACAGCCGTATCACCGGTTACTACCGTCCTGTTCAGAACTGGAACGACGGCAAGAGCCAGGAGTTCAAGGACCGTAAGGTCTACAATGTAGGTACTTCTGTGCTGAAGGGCACTGTTAAGGCTGAAGAAGCTGCTGTTTGCCAGGCTTCCGTTGAGGAGACACCCGCCCTCGCGGTTGCAGCCAAGGCACTGCTGTTCTCCCGGGTGACCTGCCCCAACTGCCGTGTGGCAGAAAACCTGCTGAACAAGGCCGGTATCCCCTATGAAAAGCTGATCGCCGAAGAAAATGTGGAACTTTGCCATAATTATGGCATCAAGGGCGCACCCACGCTGGTGATTACCGATGGTGAGAACTATGTGAACTACTACAGTGTACCTGAGATCAAGAAGTATCTGGCATCCCTGTAAAAGCAAAAAGGCCGGGCTTTTGCCCGGCCTTCCTTATGAAGGAGAGAAACTTATGCATGATATTATCATTGTGGGCGGCGGCCCTGCAGGCCTTACGGCTGCTGTGTATGCCCTCCGGGCAGGAAAGACCGTTCTGGTCATGGAAAAGAACGGCTTTGGCGGCCAGATCGCCTATTCTCCCAAGGTGGAAAACATCCCCGGCACCATCCAAATCAGTGGTACGGAATTTGCCGACAAGCTCACCGAGCAGGCTATGAACCTGGGTGCGGATGTGGAACTGGAAAATGTGGTAAAAGTAGAAAAGGAAGAGGACATCTTCCACGTCCATACCGAAGAGGGCGGCAGCTATGAAGCCAAGGCTGTGATCCTGGCTGTAGGCGTCAAGCACCGGATGCTGGGCCTGCCAGGGGAACAGGAGCTCATCGGCAAGGGTATCTCCTTCTGTGCTGTCTGCGACGGCGCATTTTATGCAGGACAGGATACCGCCATGATCGGCGGCGGAAACTCCGCTTTGCAGGAGGCACTGCTGCTCAGCGAGGTGTGCAATAAAGTCACCATCGTGCAGAATCTGGCATTCTTCACTGGCGAAGAAAAGCTTGCCCAGGCCCTACGGGAAAAGGACAATGTGGAAGTGCTGTTCAGCACCTTGGTTACCGGCTACGAGTCCCAGAACGGCCTGCTCACCGGCCTGAAACTGCGTAACGATGTAACCGGCGAGGAAAGCCGTATCGATGTGGACGGCGCGTTTTTGGCGGTGGGCCTGGTACCGGAAAATGATACATTTTCCCACCTGGCAGAGCTGGACCAGCGGGGATATTTTGCCGCAGGCGAGGACTGCTGCACCCAGACACCCGGCGTGTTTGTGGCAGGCGACTGCCGCAGCAAGCGGATCCGCCAGGTAGTCACCGCGTCCGCTGACGGCGCTGTGGCAGCCATGGCAGCCTGCCGGTATCTGGACCGATAAAACCAATAAAAATCCGGGAAAAATGTCTGTTTTTTCCGGATTTTTCTATAAATAACTGTTGACAAGCACAGCAAACTGTGTTAAAATACCAGAGCAATAAAGAAGGCTGTACATCCGCCTCACCTCAAGCAACCTGCAAAGAGGTCAATATTCCTGCTTTTCCCATAGGGGGATAGTGCGAGTATGCGGATGGTCTGCCATCCGCTTTTTTATTTTGGCAGTCATAAAAAATGTCTTGCCAACCAGCGGCTGATCTTTTTCTCCGGAACAGCACAGCGTATTCTTGAAATACATTAAGTATTCCTGCGAATACGGCTGCTTGTTCCAAACAAAAATCTCTACCCGCTGTATTGACAATCCATTTTCCATAACTGCCGGTTGTTTTATTAATGGAGGTGCTTACCATAGCCAAGTTAGATCATCAGCTCAATGAGGAGATCCAGGACAAGGAAATTCGTCTGATCGGTGCCGACGGCACCCAGTTAGGCATCATGTCCGCTGCCCAGGCCAATGCAATGGCAGAGGAGCAGGGTCTGGATCTGGTAAAGATCTCTCCCAACGCTGTTCCCCCCGTCTGTAAGATCATGGACTACTCCAAGTTCTGCTTCGATCAGAAGAAGCGTGAAAAGGAAGCCAAGAAAAATCAGAAGGTCGTGGAAATCAAAGAGATCCGCATGAGCCCCAGCATTGACACCAACGACTTCAACACCAAGGTGAAGAATGCCCAAAAGTTCCTGAAGGAAGGCAACCGGGTCAAGGTCAGCGTCCGCTTCCGTGGCCGTGAGATGGCACATACCAACCTGGGTGAGAAGCTGCTGATGGACTTCGCAGAAGCCTGCACGGAGATCGCCAGCATGGAGAAGAATCCCAAGCTGGAAGGTCGTTTTATGGCTATGTTCCTCACCCCGAAAAACAGTAAATAAGTTTTGCATTAGCATTACGAAAGATATGGAAGGAGAAACCACCTATGCCCAAGCTGAAAACCCATAGCGGTGCAAAGAAGAGATTCAACCTGACCAAGTCCGGTAAGGTTAAGAGAGCCCGCGCTTACAAGAGCCATATCCTCACCAAGAAGGACACCAAGCGTACCCGTCGTCTTCGTACCAC
>JAZUMW010000039.1:0-26576 GCA_045603825.1 Faecousia sp. | reverse complement strand
CCCTTTTTTTTTTATGCGGGCCGGCCCCGTACGCCAGGTGGGAGCGCGGGGGGGGGGGGGGGGAGCGCTGCCGGTGGCAGGTGACGCGACCCGAGCGAGTGGCAACGGTCGGCAGATGAGGAAGCTGCTCCGTCAGCGACGAAGATACCGGGTACCGCAACAGGACACCCGGCACCATGTTCCCGCCCTGACTTTGATAGAGTCGGGGTGGGAATTTTTCTGCTTATAGGCCGACCAGCTATTTTTGTTTACCGGGAAAAAGGCCCCTCCGGCAAGCAATGTCATTCAGTTAAGAAACCATGTCATTCTAAGATCAGTCCGCAGACTGGTCGTGAGAATCCGTTCTCTCTGCGGCGCAAAGCGCCGTGCCGCTGTTTCAGCGGCGGGGAATACGGATTGCCACGCCAGTATGAGTACTGACAGCTAACTTACATTTCTCCGGCAAGGAGGCTTTTTCCGTAGAGAAGGCTGTGAAAGGGTGCGGGAATACGGCTTTTCTTGACCTGGAAAATTTTATATGCTATGATGAAAAAAACTGATTGAGGAGCGATCTCATTGAAAAAAGTCATTTGTCTCATCCTTGTCCTGTGCCTGCTGCTGTGCGGCTGCCGGAAAGCAGAGCCGGAAGTCCCTCCGGTGGACACCGCCTACTCCGTCACCGTGCGTACCCTGGGGGGTATGGCTATGCCGGCGGTGCAGGTCTATATTTATGAAGGCAGCGACCTGAAGGCCTTCGGTCAGACCGACGAAGCCGGTCTTTTCACCGCTACGCTGCCGGAAAACAGCGGCTACACCGTAAAGCTGGAATCCGTCCCCCGGGGCTATGAAAAGGCGGAAAGCTACGCCTTCACCGGCACCGCCGCGGACATCCGTCTGGAATCCCGGCTCATTGAGGACAGCCTCTCCGGTGCCACCCTGGGCGTGGGCGATGTGATGTACGATTTCACCGTCATGACTGCCGACGGTGCGGAAGTGACCCTTTCCCAGATGCTCTCTGAAAAAGATATGGTGCTCATCAACTTTTTCTACACCACCTGCGGCCCCTGCGTCAACGAATTCCCCTTCCTGCAGGAAGCTTACGAGGAATACGCCGACTCCGTGGGCGTCATTGCCCTGGATCCTCTGGACGAGCAGCAGACGGTGGCGCTGTTCCAGTCCTCCATGGGACTTACCTTCCCCATGGCCGCCTGTCAGCCCAGCTGGAGCCAGACCTTTAATGTGCCCGGCTACCCCACCTCCATCGTGGTGGACCGGTACGGCGTGATCTGCCTGATGGAAGTGGGCGGCATCACCAGCCTGCGTCCCTTCACCACCCTGTTTGAGACCATGACCGGCGAGAACTATACCCAGAAGCTTTACGGCTCCCTCAGCGAAATGCTCACCAATGTGAAGCCCACCTTCTCCATGGAATCTCAGGATGTGATCGAGCAGGTGCTGGATACCCAGGTGTACGGCATCACCTACCGCCCGGAGACCGAGGGGGAAAGCGCCGAATACGCCTGGCCCTTCATTTCCGCTGAAAAGGGCGGCGTCCGGTGTATGAAGGCCACCAACCAGGGCATCGAAAGCTCCTATGCCATTCTGTACGCCGATGTGCCCCTGGAGGCCGGACAGGCGGTATCCTTTGATTATCTGGCCTCCTCCGAGAAGGGCTGCGATGTGCTCTATGTCATTGTGGACGGACAGGATGTGCTGGCCATCTCCGGCTGGGATGAAGAAGAAAAATGGCAGACCTGCTGCCCCTGGGTGGCAGAGGAAAGCCGTACCTATGAGGTTGCGCTGTGCTACCTCAAGGACGGCGACACCAACGAGGCCGACGATACCGTGTACATCGCCAATCTGCGTGTTATCGGTGCCGAGGAGATCGACACTCCCACCTACATTCCCCGGCAGGCTGCCGTCACGGAGGACGGCTTCGCCTATACCTACTGCGATATTTACCTGAGTGAGCAGGACGGCTGCTACCATGTGGGCGCGGAAGACGGCCCGCTGCTGCTGGTGGACATGATGAACTATACCCAGTTCAGCGAGGAAAGCACCCTGTGGGACATCGTATACAACAGCTCCGTGGAGGTGGACGGGGTGAGCCTTTACGATGCCATGGTCCACTTTTTCAGCTACGCCTCCAACTCCGCCGACAGCGGCGTCACACCGGTAACGCAGACCCTGCGGGAATATCTGGAGATCGTGGACAGCAACCACGGCTTCGACGACACCGACCCCAGCGAATGGCTGAAGCTGTGCTTCTACTACGCCCCCTACGGCACGGACGCGCAGCTTGAAAACCCCTGTGCCGGTCTGTGCACCGACTATGCCTACGAGGCCAAGCTGGGCAAAAATGTGGCCTCCAACTACTTCTACTACGACCGGCCTATCATGCCCCGGGGTCTTATCGCCAGATTCACCCCCACCAAGTCCGGTGTGTACAAGATCTCCTCCCGCTGTGATTCGGAAAACGGCGTGGACGCCTGGATCTTTACCGGCGATGATCGGGAACTGAGCTACACCTACGCCCCCGACCAGCGGATGCAGGAGGATGTGCGCAACTGCTCCATGTACTACTACATGGAGGCCGGGCAGGACTACTACATCGACATCGCCTTCTGGGATATTTACGAGGTGGGCTACATCTACTATGACATCGAGTATGTCAGCCAGAGCTATGAGCTGTTCCGTCTGGCCTCCCCGGGCTACTTCACCTACGATACCAACGCCACCGGTGAGCACATGTATGACATCATCGCCGGCGGCATCGATGTGGTGCTGGGTGAGGACGGCATCTACTACGAGGATCTGGGCAACGGTGAGACCGGCAGCAAGCTCTACTGCGACTTCACCGGCATTACCGGCATTTTCAGCGATGCCATCGCCACGGTGCAGGCCTACGGCGAGGACGGCAAGCTTCTCTACGGCGAGGATGGCCAGCCGGTGATGCGCCCGGGGCTTATCGACAAGGGCGGCTTCGATTTCAGCAAGACCGAGAATGACCAGTATGTTCTGACGGTGCTGGCACAGCAGGACAATGACCCGGAAAAGGCCGACGAATACCTGCGTACCTACTGGGGCGAGGATTACGAGACCCTTGCGGAGGAATATCAGCTGGAGGATGTTTTTGCCGGAAAATACCACGGCAGCGGCGAAGACTACACCGAAGCTATCTCCGCTTATCTGGACCGGATGATCACCTCCGGAGCCAGTGAGCGCCGAGGCTGTGTGGTGGTCACCGAAGAGCTTGCCCAGCTGCTGCAAATGCTCATGGATAAGTTCACCTTCCAGGGCGTTGACCACTCCTGGACCAAGCTGTGCTACTATTACGACTACTTAGGACCGGAAAATTAAAGATCATGCCGCAGGAGAAGCCTTCTCCTGCGGTTTTTCTGTCCCCGCCCCGGACAAACCGGAACGGATCGGGTTGGATGATATTGACAACCTCGCCGCGGACCTGTATAATAACAGCATCCACAAAATAACAAGAGAGGAAGTTTTCTGTATGCTGAAAATCATTTACAACCGCGCACTGAAAGTCCTGCTGAAGAAGCCTCTGGCTCTGTGGGGCATTTCCCTGCTGAATGTCCTGCTGGTCAGCGTTCTCACCGGTCTGTGCGGCGCTCTGCCCATCCTGGGTATTGCCATCTCCCTGCTGCTGAACACCTCCATGACAATGGTCTACCTCCACGGCTACCGCGGCGAGGAAGTCAAGGCTGTGCAGCTGTTCGACTCCTGCAAGGACTGGGCTACCGTCAAGCGTGTCCTGGGCGGCATGAGCTGGATGACTCTGTGGGTATTCCTGTGGGGTCTGATCCCCATCGCTGGCCCCATCTTCGCCATCATCCGTACTTACGAATACCGTCTGGTTCCCTACATCCTGGTCACTGAGCCCGATGTCGCCCCCACCGAGGCTGTCAAGGTCTCCAAGGAACGTACAAACGGTTACAAGGGCAAGATGTTCCTGGCTGAGCTGCTGACCTATGTTGCCATCTTCGTGGTGACCCTGGTTCTGGGCCTGCTGTGCGCAATCCCCTACATTGGCGTCCTGTTCGGCATCATCACCTTCGTGTTCACCATCGCTGTGGCCGCTCTGACTCCCCTGTTCCTGGGCTTGGTGCAGGCTGCTTTCTACGAGGAGATCACCAACCCCACAATCCCCGTTGTCCACGCTTCTTCCTCTGTTGGTGTGTTCTGCCCCAACTGCGGTACTCCCGTGGCTGCTGACAGCGCTTTCTGCCCCAACTGCGGCACCAAGCTGTCCTGATCTCCGTTTTCTCTTCCGCGGTGCTTCGGCACCGCGGATTTTTTCTTGTTTTCTTTGTCGGAACTGTTGATTTTTCCATTTTTTATCGATATAATCAAACTGTAATAGGATGGGGTCCTGCGGGGCCCGTCTTTACGGACAATTTCGGATGATTGAAGGAGAAGTTGTACATGATTATCACTCAGAAGAAACCCATCGAAGAAGTCCTGGCATTTGTGGCCAACGCCAAGACTGTGGCTCTGGTCGGCTGCAACAGCTGCGCCACCGCCTGCCAGACCGGCGGCCAGCCCCAGATCGATGAGCTGACCAAGATCCTGGAACAGAACGGCAAGAAGGTGGTCGCCACCACTATCTGCGACTACTGCTGCATGAACCTGGGCGTTAAGGCCAAGATGAAGGCCATTAACGCCGCCAATCCCGACTGTGTTATCTGCATGAGCTGCGGCGACGGCGTGCAGTGCGTTGCCAAGAACGCAGGCGACAAGCCCGTCTACCCCTCCAATAACACCATGTACCTGGGCGAAGCTGTCCGCTTCGGTGTTTGGGAAGAGTCCTGCCGCTTCTGCGGTGACTGCGTCCTGGGCAAGACCGGTGGTATCTGCCCCATCACCCAGTGCGCCAAGAGCCTGATGAACGGCCCCTGCGGCGGCCAGAAGAACGGCAAGTGCGAGGTCAATCCCGAGAATCCCTGCGCCTGGATCGAGATCTACAAGCGCCTGCAGGCTACCGGTGAAGTGGAGAAGATGAGCCAGACCCGCGAGGTCAAGGATTACGGCAAGTTCGCATATCCCAGAACTATCAGCTTGAGGGGGAAGAAATAATGAGTTTGTTAAAAGACGCACTGGAATCCGGTAAGTTTGGTATTACCGCTGAAATGGCGCCCCCCAAGGGCTGCGATTTTTCCGAGCAGATGGAAGCTGCTGAACTCTTAAACGGTAAGGTTCACGGCGTGAATGTTACCGATATGCAGTCCGCATGTCTGAAGGCCACCGGCCTGGGCCTGTGCATCAAGCTGAAGCAGGCAGGCGTGGAGCCCATCCTGCAGATGACCGGCCGTGACCGTAACCGTATGGCCATTATGGGCGACGCTCTGGCTGCCGCTGCCTTCGGCATCGACACCATGCTGGCCCTCACCGGCGACCATCCCGTCTGCGCCGGCGGCGACTGCAAGGACGCAAAGCCCGTCTACGACCTGGACTCCGTGGGCATTCTGAGAATGCCCTCCAAGATGGAAGAGACCGGCCGTGACTGCGGCGGCAACCCCCTGGCAGGCAATGTGGTAGACAAGGAGACCGGCGAGATCATCGACAAGTCCGCCACCCCCAAGTTCTACAAGGGCGCTTCCGTCACTCCCGTTTACGATCCCATCTGGCTGCAGATCAACAAGCTGCGTCAGAAGGTGGAAGCCGGCGCTATGTACATCCAGACTCAGGGTATCTTCGATCTGGATTCCTTCAAGCGCTTCATGGACGAAGTGGACAAGGCCGGCATCAAGACCCACATCATGGCCGGTATCATTCCTCTGAAGGCTGCCGGTATGGCTAAGTTTATGAACGCCAATGTTCCCGGTATCGATGTGCCCCAGCACATGATCGACCGTCTGGCCGCTGCTGCCGCAGAGGGCAAGGAAAAGGGCGTCAAGGGTCTGCCCGCCAAGGTGGGTATGGAAGTGGCTGGCGTAATGATCGCAAAGATCAAGGACGAAAAGCTGTGTGACGGTGTGCACATCATGGCCATCGGCGCAGAGAAGAATGTGCCCAAGATCCTGGATATGGCAGGTCTGTCCATCTAATCTGTATATACATAAAGGCTCCCTCATCTGAGGGAGCCTTTTTCATCCCCCAAAGGAAAAATTGACAGCGCAGACAAAATCTGCTACCATAAGGTAAAAAGGAGGGTTGGCCATGGGTTTTTTGACAGAGTTTCAGATCGACGGCTTTCCCCTGTGGGTAGTGGCTCTGATCTGCTGCGGCGTGTTTCTGGCCTCCTTCATGGACGCCATCGCCGGGGGCGGCGGGATCATCTCCGTGCCCACCTACCTTCTGGCCTTCCATGGTCTGCCCACCTATTTCGCTCTGGGTACCAACAAGCTCTCCTCCGGCATCGGCACCGTGTTCTCCACAGCCCGGTTCATTAAAAACGGCTATGTGAAGTGGTCTTTGGCTCTGCCCTCCATCGCCTTCGCTCTCGTAGGCTCCATGGGCGGCACATGGCTGCAGCACCACACCCCGGAGGTGATTCTGAAATACCTGCTGCTGGTGGTGCTGCCGGTGGTGGCTTTCGTCACCCTCCGCACCCGTACCTGGCCCGATCAGCCGGGTGAGATCGCCTTCGCCAAACAGGCCGCCATCGTCTGGGGCGCAAGCCTCATTATCGGCGCCTATGACGGCTACTACGGCCCCGGCACCGGCACCTTCCTGATGCTCATTTTTATCCGCATGGCCAAGCTGGACACCCGTACCGCCGCCGGTAATGTGAAGGTGGTCAACCTCTCCTCTAACATCGGCTCTCTGTTCACCGCATGGCGGGCAGGGTATCTGTTCTGGGGCGTGGGTCTCATCGCCGCGGCAGCCTCCATCGCGGGTCATTACATCGGCGCCGGTCTTGCCATCAAAAACGGCAGTAAAATCGTCCGCCCCGCGGTGGTCATCGTGCTGATCCTGCTGACGGTGAAGGTGCTGTCCGAGCTGCTGTTTCCCCAGTTTTGGGCATGAAACCGTTTTGCAGCCTGCCCCGGCTTCCCCTGCAAAACTGAGCGATCTAACAGATTACAAAATGTTACAACATGTCCCTCCTGGTTTTGTTTTTAACACCGGGAGGGATATTTGAATTTTTTATGAACATTACACAAATTTTTGGTATAAAGTCTATTGCTTTATACAAATAATTTGCCGTCTGTCGAATTTTCTTTACTTTTTCTTTGCTTGTTAGTATAATGATTTTAGTCTTTTCGTCCAGCATTTCGGAGAATCCCGGCCGAAAAGGACACCAAATTTTTATTATGAGGTGAATTTTATGAAGAAGAAACTTTCGCTTCCCCTTCAGATACTGATTGCTCTGGTTCTCGGTATCATCGTTGGTCTGATCTGCTTCTTTACCAACACCGCAAGCTTTACCACCAACTACCTGAAGCCCTTCGGCACCATCTTCATTAACCTGCTGAAGTTCCTGGTCGTGCCTGTTGTTCTGTTCTCCATGATCGACGGCATCATCTCCATGGGCGACATGAAGAAGGTCGGCTCCGTCGGCTGGAAGACCGTTGCATTCTTCCTGTGCACCACTGCTCTGGCTTGCGTCATCGGTCTGGTCGTCGGCTCCATCTTCAATGGCGCCGGTCTGTTCCCCACCATGGCTCTGGAAGAGGGCGCTGTCTGGGAAGGCGCTTCCTCCGCTAACTTCATGGATACCCTGATCGGCTTCTTCCCCTCCAACCTGTGGAGCTCCCTGGTGAACGCCAACATGCTGCAGGTCATCGTCATCGCTCTGTTCTTCGGTGGCGCTATCATCGCAGCCGGCGAGAAGGGCAAGCTGTGCAAGGATATCGTCGGTTCCTTCTACGCTGTCATCGAGAAGCTGATGGCCTTCATCATCAGCCTGTCCCCCATCGGTGTCTTCACCATGATGGCTTGGGTCGTTGCTAACCAGGGCGCTGAGATCCTGGGCTCTCTGGCACTGGTCCTGCTGTGCGCTTACATCGCATACGCAATCCACGCTCTGCTGGTCTACTCCGTTGCCGCAAAGGCATTCGGCAAGGTTGGCCCCGGCAAGTTCTTCAAGGGCGCCTTTGCTGCTATGATCTTCGCATTCACCTCCACCTCCTCCGCTGCTACCCTGCCCGTTTCCAAGCAGTGTGCACACGAGCTGGGCGCTGACGACGATGTTGCCGCATTCGTCCTGCCTCTGGGCTCCACCATCAATATGGACGGCACCGCTATCTATCAGTGTGTGGCTACCATCTTCCTGGCTGCTCTGTGCGGCATGAACCTGACCATCGGTCAGATGATCACCGTGGTTGTTACCGCTACCATCGCTTCCATCGGTACCGCAGGCGTCTCCGGCGCAGGCATGATCATGCTGGCAATGGTTCTGGAAGCTATGGGTATCCCCGTAGATATGATCATGATCATCTACGGTGTTGACCGTCTGTTCGACATGGGCCGTACCTGCCTGAATGTCACCGGCGACATCTCCTGCTCCCTGGCAGTTTCTAACTGGGAAACAAAGAAGGCTGCCAAGAAGGCTGCACAGTAAGATTCCTTCAATTTACATCTCCTCCCCCGCCTTCGGGCGGGGGATGTTTTTGTCTCCGCTGCCCGGCGGGGTAACGAACCCCCTCTGTCATCCCGACCAAACGAAGTGCGCAGAGGGATCTTCCCATTGACGATGGTGCGTAGATTCCTCGACTTCGCTCGGAATGAAAGGGGTAACGATACCGGGGAAAGGCTCCCAAAATAGCACGTCATTCCGAGGGAGCGGAGCGACCGTGGGAATCCGTTCTCTTGCGGTGCATAGCACCGCGCTGCTTACAGCAGCAAGGATGCGGATTGCCACGTCGCCTGCGGCTCCTCGCAATGACGCAGGGGGGAACGATACCGGGCACAATCATGATGCGTAACGAATACCGAAGGCTTGGTGCGCATTGTCAGCGGGTACTACCCGCTTGGGTGCCGAAGTAGAAGGACACCACCATGGAAATGATGATCATGGCATTGTCCGGGGTGATGGCACCCCGGAGGGTCAGCACCATAAATACCGCCATGACACACATGGTGACGATGGTTTTGACCTTAATGAGGTTGGCTAAATTTTTCAGTATGTCCACTATGTACCTCCCTTATGGAATTCTTCCAGGTCCTCCAGCCGGTGGTTGATGACCTTGATCTGCTCCTCCACCACCGGCATCCGCTGGGCGAAGCCGTTGTGGAGTCTGACCTCTCTTGTCAACTCGTCCAGCTTGGTATCCGTCACTGCCTGGGCCACCGATGCCGTCTTTTCCGACTTTCTGGCGGTGGCAAGGCAGGTGACCACCACGCCTGCCAGGGACACGCCGCCGGTGATCACCGCCACCACGATGGCTTCACTCATGACGCCAGCTCCAGCAGCGCCTGCCAGGTGGGGGTATCGGTCTGTCCGGTCTGGGACAGACCCTTATTTTTTTGGTAGGCAAGCAATGCGCAGCGGGTCTTGGGACCGAAGCTGCCGTCAATGGGGTTATCCCCCAGTTCATAGCCCATGCTGTGAAGGAGGCGCTGGAGGGGCTTCACATTCTCCCCCTTCGCACCCTTCCCCAGACAGGGCAGCGCCACCAGGGTCTCGGCCCGGTAGTTGGGTACGCCGTAGCCCCGGATGTACCGGCCGTCCACCTGGAGGGTACGGCGCTTGACGGAATTGGAATAGTTGCCTTCGATGACAGTCATGTCGTTGCCATCCACGGTCTCCACGATGCCCACATGATCCGCGCTGCCGGTGGTATCACCCTTGCCGCTGTCGTCCCAGTTGTAGAAGATAATGTCGCCGGGGGTGGGAACATAGGAGTCCTCCTCCATCCAGATACCCCTATTCTTAAACAGCACCGTGTGCTTTTCGCAGCCCACCTCCGTGGGGATGATGTCCGTGGCACCGCAGGCGATGGCGCAGGCGGACACAAAGCCGGAGCACCAGGCGTCGGTATACTTCAGGGTATACCCTCTGGCTTTTGGGGTGTGGGAATTGTATACATCGATAATTTTCCTGTGGCTGCCGTCGGCTTCCCTGCAACCAATCCAGGATTGCGCCTGTGTTACGATTTGGCTTCGTGTACAGCTCATGCTGATTCCTCCTTTACGGATCTTATTCTGTCGCTTCCATTGGCGAATAAACATACGCGCCATTTTGGTAGATGTATTGGGATATATCCCCTTCCGGGAGATTCTCAACCAAAACGGCATCTGCCGGAGCAAATCTGGGATATGTTGCCGAGAGGATTCGCCCATCTTCTGCGAGATTTAACGCGTAATTCATTCCGTTATCACTCCTTTAATGCCGTAGATTTTAAAAGGTGCAAGGGCGGTGGGAAATACTGCTGTAGCTCTATAACCGGCTGCTACTACGATTTGTGTTGTACTGCTTATGGTAAATTTTCTATTATAGAATGATATAGCGGTGGCACCTTCGGTGGAGGCATCGATGCAAGTAGCAGCTGCACTGCTGACACAAGGAATCATCACTCTGCTATAACGAGCCGGTGACATTTGTGTTCGGCAGACAATCTCGATTTCGTCATATTGACTTATGTTTGTATTGAATGTAATCGTTTGGGCTCCAAAACCAGATGTCGGCGAAGCGTTACTCCAAATCAGTGTTTTGGTGGAAATGTCGCTTGCCGATGCTGCGCCGATATTTTCTCTTGCCCGGGCTTTCTGATCATCCGTAAGGGACTGGGTCTCGTGGAAATGCACAGCGCTGCCGTCTGTTACGGTATAGGTTTCACCCTCTACGGTGAGGGTCTTCATATTTGCCATAGCTTAGCCTCCTTCCAGTATGGCCTGTATATACGCCCCAAGGGACTGTCCGTCCACGGTGAGCTGGGGCAGCGCCACGGGGACATTGAAGCGAAAATCCGTCTCGCCCCAGTCGAACACCGGGATGCCCTTGCCCACCCCGGCAGTTTTTACCGCCTGCTCCAGGCAATCCGCCACCGTCACCTCCACACAGTGAGTGGTCTGGTAGTCCAAACCCGTCAGAACGGTCTGCAGGGTATAGGCGTTGTCCTTCCAAACCGGGGTCAGCGCCACCGGCTCGCCCCCGTCCACCCGGCAGGTCAGGGTCAGGGCGTTTTCCGCCGCTCCAAAGGAGCCGCTGTAGCAGTTGCCGGTGACGGTGAGCAGCGCCTGCCCGTTGGTGGGATGGGTACGCCGGAGGGTCACATTGGCGGTGAGGCGGATGTAAGGGATCAGCTCCCTGTCCACCGTCACAGCGGTGCTGTAACCCCGGCTGTCCGTGGCGGTAAAGGTAACGCTGCCCGTCTCCACCGCCGAAAGCTCCAGGGTATTCCCCGTTACGGCTTCCCCGGCGATGGTTTTTTCTGTTACGGATGCGCCGTTTTGCGCCGCTGCCGTAATGGCGCAGACCCCTGTGGAATGAAACCGCACCAGCTTACTGCCGTCTCCGGTGAGCGCCAGCGTTTCCGGGTTACCGTCCGTTACCGAACCGCTGACCGCCGGAGCGCACAGCTCCCTTTTGGCGGTGACGGTAAAGGTGCAGGTCTGGGCATCTCCCACCTGCTCCTGCTCCCGGTAGGTGCGGCAGGTCAGGGTACAGACCCCGGAGGGGCTGTCGGGGATCTCATAATAAAACTCCTCCGGTACAGTAAAGGGAATGCTGCTCTGGGTGACGCGCACCTCCTGCTGCCGGAGACTGCCGTCGGCATCCAGCCAACCGGTAAGACTGCCGAAGGCGTAGGCTACGGAATGGGTGTAGTCCGCGCTTTTTCGCACCACACTCACCGTGGACACCGACCCCACAAAGGCATCGGAAGCCCCCACGGTGTTGGCTCTGGGAATGTGGGTGAGGGGGATCTCCCGGCTGTCTGCCACGCTCCAGCCGCTGCCGCCGCCACCGCCGGAGGTATAGCCCTTCAAAGAGATCTCCAGCCGGACGCTCCTGCTGCCATCGGTATTGTGGACGATGCCCGCCACACCCCAGGGAGAGCCGGTGTAACCCTCGCTCCAGTTTTCCACCGGGGCATAGGTGTTCAGCGCCACGGGCTTGACATAGTGGGTGGGTACGGCAGAGCGCATGGTCACCAGGGTATTCCCCTCCAGGGCCAGGGTGCCGTTCAGATAGTAAATGTAATCGTAATAGCTGGAGGACTTCACCCGCAGTCCCACGGTCAAGTCGGAGGTGTTCTCCATGGCATCGTACTGCTCCTGCACCGTCACCTCCAGGGTGATGCCTCCCTTTGAGCCCGCAAGCTCATAAATATGTGTAATTCCTGTTTCCATAGTCCCTCCTACAGGAAGAAGCAGGCTGTCCGCAGGCTGTCCAGGCCGTCGGTGTAGTTCTCCAGACGGGCGTGGTCGCCTACCACCAGATAGTTCTTCACGGTAATGTCGATGGCCTTGACACCGGCGGCTGTGGCCTGCAGTACATTTTCCCCGGAGCGGCTGACCTGCATGCCGGTGTGGTCGATAAGGGTGGATACCTCATCGCCCTGCTTCTGGATGTGCAGGCCCCCGTCGTCAAAGGTGTAGCCCATACCGGTCTGGATACGGCTTGTGCCGTCGGTCTCGATCTGCTTCACCTGCAAAGACACTCTCCGGGCATCCTGCTCCAGCTCCAGAATATGCTCTGTCACGCTGTCCGTTTGGGCCTGCTGATGGGAGACCTGGGCACGGATGCCCTCAATATCCATCTCAAGGCGGGTGAGGTTGCCTGCGGCGTCCCGGTTTTCCGCAAGAATGCCTTCGATGTCCGCCTGCAGCTCCAGCACCTTGCCGGTGATGGTCTTGTAATCGGCACGGTTCACCGCGGTGGAGCTATCCCTACGGGGACTGCCGGTGCAGGTAAGGGTGTCCCGCTGACCCGCCTGGGTCTTGGTCATGACGAAGGTGGTGAAGCGCTTTCCGTTGGGATCCACCACGGTGATGATGTCACCGGCGTTGATCCGGGTTCCCGCTGGCATGGTAAGGGTGCAGGGGGTATACACCGCGCCCTGCATCCCGTTAAAAAGCTCCTCCGCCACCGGCTCCAGAGCCTGGGCCATGGACGCGGTGAGCAGGTAATTTCCGGAAACGACCCAGGTGTTGCAGGCTTCCTCCGTATCCGGATAGACAGCTCCCACATCCCGGTCTGTCAGCCGCACCTGCACCTTTTCAATGGGCGCCACGGTGTAATCCTCGTACTTCAGGCCACCCATGTAGTAGAACAGGTCACTATCTGCAAGAAACAGGGTCACATTTTCCTCCTCTAAAGCAGCTTTTTCCACGGGCAGGGTCACATTCTCCCCGTCCAGGACTGCTGTCATACCGGAGAGGGCGAGTGTTTCCCCGGAAAAGGCCGCTTCTACCCTTTTTCCGGAGCCGACCACGGTTTCCGTGGGGGTGTACCAGGCAAATTCCAGCTTGCCCTCCGGGGTGGCACGGCAAAATCTGCCCGCGGCCTGTGCCGCCCACTGCATCAGCTGCCGCCCGGTGATCCCCTGGGCAGTGAAGGCGGGAACGGGAAAATCCCCGTTGGGGATTGGGGTTTTCACCAGCTCCAGACCGCATTCCGCACAGACCATGGCGGCCAGATCATACAGCCGGTAGGGCCAGCCGGTGAGACCGGCCAGCCACCCGGTGAGATCCTTATCCAGCCAGCTTACCCGGTCGTAGGCGGTGATGGAAAAGGTGTTGGCGCTGGGGCGGAGGGGCTCCTCCAGGGTGAACAGGCCCAGGTTATGCCGCAGGCCGTCCTCCTCCCGGTAAAGCTCCACCTCGTCCCCGGCGGCAAGACGCAGCCCGCCCCCGGGGGTAATGAGCTTTGCCTCCAGCATGGCAGCGCACACAGAGCCGGGGTTCAGCTCCCGGGAATCGTTGACGCACTGGGTAAGGGTGATGGACGCCACCGCGTTCACCGTCCCCTCGCCGGAGGATAGCTCGCTGCCATCGGGCAGCACAAGAATGGTTTTCAGCACCCTGCCACCTCCTAACACTGGATGATACTGAACTTACAGTTTTTATAAATGCCCCGGGGCAGATCCCGCAGAGCGATACTGCCGCCGGAGCAGTAGGCAGTACAGATCCCGGCGGTTCCGTCCGGGAGGGGATAAGTAAAGGAAAAGGTATCCCGCCCGGCAAAGAGAGATTCCAGGTAGGCGTACTCCTCCGCCGTTAAGTGGGAATAGGTAAAGGTCCAGGCCTTCACCCGGCGGCGCACCACGATGCGGTGCATCACACCGGACTCGTCTCGGCCCGCGTCGCTGGCGTCCAGATCGCTGAGCTGCAGCTCCACATCCTGATCCGGCGCCAGCAGGGGGACATCCGCCACCCGGTAAGCTTCGCAATAGGTCACAGCGCACCTCCTCTCACCACAGCCTGCTTCCGGCTATACCGGGCAACCGCGCTGCCGATGACATCGTCACCGATGCGGATGCCCAGCACCGCCTCCAGGATCTCCCGCTGCACCCCCACGGAGGCCTCAAAGCCCGCCAGAATGGCGGCAGTCTGATCCTCCATCACCGCAGCCACCGCGCTCTGAATGGTGGTCAGAGGGGCTTCGATGTTGGTGCCGTGTCTCTGGTCACCCACCATGGCCAAGAAGGGCTTGTTGGCGGGCAGCACCGCACCCTGAGCCAGATAGGGGATCTGGGGGGTGGACAGCAGGCTCATGTTAAAGCCGAACTTCTTGCCGCCAATGTTGGGCACCCAGCTGGGTACTGTAAAGGACATGCTGTTGGCTGCCTTGATGACGCTGTTCAGCGCCGTTACGATACGCTGAAGCATGGAATTAAGCAGTCCCACGATGCCGTTGATCACACCCTTGAGGGTGGTTTTGATACCCTCCCAGGCCTGCTCCCAGTTGCCGGAGAACACACCGGCCAGGAAACCGGTGAGGCCGGAAAGGATCTGGGTCACCGTGGCGATGGTGCCGCTGACTGTCTGGGCGACGGAGTTGAACACCTCGCTGAAATAAGACCGCAGCGCCGTGAGCACCGGCTTTACCACGCCCCACACCGCTGTGAGCACCGTACCGATATTCCGGAACACGGCAGTGATATGGGGGCTTTGCTCCTGAAAAGTCAGCGCCAGCGCCTCAAAGGCCGCCTGCCAGTCCTGCAGCGCCAGCACCACCGTCTCGCCAATGAAGGCCACGATGGGCTGCAGAGCCTCCCACAGGCTCTGCATGCCTTCTGTGACCGGCTGGATGGCGGCTGTCACCGCGTCCAGACCCGCCGCGACGGTATCCGTCAGCGTGGGGGCGAAGGTCTCCGCCAGCCATCCGGTGAAGGGCACCAGAAGCTCATACCACAGCCACTCCAAAGCGCCGCCCAAAACCGACGCCAGGGCCGACACCGACTCCCACAGTCCCTGCAGCGCCGTTTTCAGGGGCAGCAGGTCAATGGCCATAAGGGGCGCCAGCAGCGCCAGGATCTTATCCACCATGGCCTGCACATCGGGGGATACGGTGTCCTGATAGGTACCGTAGCTGTAGCTGCTGCCGCTGCCCCCTGCGGGGGTGTTGAGCCGCTCCAGCCGGTCGATGCTCATGAGACTCCGTTTTGCCGCCTTGCCGGCAGAGGAGGCTGCGCCTGCCAGGGCGTTTTCCGCGTCGGCGGCGTTTTCTGCCGACTCTGCCAGGGCGTCGTTGCCTCTGACACCGGCAAACAGTCCGCTGAGGAACTGCCGTACCACACCGGCAAAGCGGATAATGGCGAAGATGGCCTGGTTGATGTAGGGAACCACCACCTCCAGCACAGGGGCAAAGGCCTTGGCGATGGCCACCTTCAGCCGTCCGAAGGCCATTTGCAGCACCAGCAGCTCATTGGCCAGATTTTTACCGAAGCGGCTGACGGTCTGCAGGTAATCCCGGTAGCCCCGGACGGTGAAGGCCTCCTTCACACCCTCCGCAATGGAGCTGAGCACCTTCCCCAGGCCCTGCAGCGCCACCGTTGCTGTTGCGATCTCCCCGGCATCCAGGGAGATCAGGGTCGTATTTTCTGCCATAAATTCACCTGCCTTTAATTTTTCTTGCTATCAAAAATGATTTGTTGTATACTGATAAAAAAGGAGGGAACGCCATGCGTTGTTCTTACTGTGGAAGCAATATCACTCCATATCCCGACGACGGCATTTGCCCCAACTGCGGCGGTCAGCTTCCTCCCCTGCCGAAGCAGCAGCCTGTGCCCCGGCAGCCCCAGGTGGTGTATCATGTACCCCTGCGGCCGGGCATCAACTGCTGCGGTCGGTGCATGAGCACCGATATTAGCACCAAAAACCGGGGATTCTCCTGGGGCTGGGGGCTTCTGGGATTGTTCCTGCTGCCGCCCTTCGGCATCCTTTTCGGCTTCTGCGGCTCGAAAAAGCTTGTAAGCACCTGCCGCGGCTGCGGCCACAAGTGGAAGCGCTAATCCAACAATTTGTTCAGCCGTTCCTGCTCCGCCAGTTCCATGGCGGAGTATTTTTTTGGCAGCTCCACTCTTTTTTTGTTCTCCCGGTAGAAGTCCTTTTCCCAGCCCTCCAGCTTTTTGCCCCGGGCCAGCTTGTTCCGGATGGACACCAGGGTGGACAGCTGACCCTCGCCGATGGCGTGAAACCAGCTTAAAAAGCTCCACCAGTGGAGGTAGGGCAGGCTGCGGATCTCCTGCCCCGACACCCGGTTCACATCCGCGATGATGGCGGGGGCGTCGGCATCCCAGTCCAAAAGCCTTGGGCCGGGCTTGTCCTCCGGCTGACCGCCGGTGAGGAACAGCGCCAGATACTCCGCCGCCTCCTGCTTCACGCCATCGGGTATGGGGCGGTCATAGAACAGCGCCAGCGCCACCTCCCACCGGATGAATTCCGGAAGATCCGGATCCGCCAGACAGGAGAAAATTTCCAGAATATCCCGGTAGTCCGTGTGGAGGCCGTACAGCGCCCCGCCAAGCTCCTTTTGGGCGGGCAGCGACCACAGCTGTGTCATTTCGTTCTGCGGGCGTTGGCCTTATCCACAGCCGCCTGGGCGGTCTGGGCAGCGCAGCGCTTTGCGCCCTCCACCAGAATCGGCTCCAGCGCCAGGAACAGGTTGGTGATGACCCGCTCCCCGTTTTCCGCCACCGCCAACAGGTTCACGCCCTGGAGCATGGCGTCAAAATCGTTGTGGCTGCCGAATACCCCGTTCAGCAGCGTCTTCAGCTTTCGGTCTGCCTGCTCCATGAGCCGCACCACCGCTGTGCCCGCGTCCTCGCCGGTGAGGGCTTTGGCCTGCTCCACCAGCTCCTGCTCCAGAGAGCGGATCTTCTCCGCCGCATCCAGAAACCGGGCGTACACATTGGGGTCGCCGGGGTTGAACCGCAGCACGCCCTCCCCTACCCGGTAGGAACGCATACCGCTGTCAAATTTCAGTTTTTCCATGATTTCCTCCTGCTTCATTTTGCGTTACCAAACGGCCCCCTCTGACGAGGGGGCTGTCACGCTGCAAGCGTGACTGGGGGAGAGATATAATAAACCATTTTTCTCTCCCCCCGTCCGGAATCAAAGATTCCGCCCACCTCCCTCTGATGAGGGAGGTGTGGTGCGTTCCGTTTTACGCCGCGGTAAAGACCTTGGTGCTTACATCGAAGGTACCCTTCACCTTAGCGCCGGTGTAGTGGAGGGTGAAGGGGATCTGATAGCCGGTGGTGTCGCCGCCGTAGGAGGTGATCTCAATGTAGCACTCCTCACGGGTGGCAGGATAGGCAGTGCCTTGGGGTTCTTCCCAGAGCTTGACCTCCACAACATCCGCCTTCACATCGTCCAGCACCTTGGCTTCGTCGATGATGCCCTGCAGACGGGCAAACAGGCCGGAGCCATCCTCGGCGTAGTAGGGCTCCACCGCGCCGGTCTTTTCGTAGCCGGAGATGAGGATGGAGGTCTCGCCCAGAATATTCTTCTTGGTGTCCACCTGGGCGGACATCTCAGGGCTGTACTCCTCCAGATCCTTGCCCAGGCGCTCGTAAACCGCCTCCGCGCCGGGCTCGGCGGTGTTGATAAAATGCGCCAGATACTTTCGTTCAATTTTTGCCATAACAATTCTCCTTTTTACTGATTTTGCACCACTCCAAAGGCCCCCTTGTGTAAAGGAGGCTGTCACGCTGTCAAGGGTGACTGGGGGATTGTCAACCCCTCCGTCACAGCTTCGCTGTGCCACCTCCCCTTACACAGGGGAGGCTTTTGGTGCGTTAATAGATCTTCACAAATTCTGCAATGAGCTCCACGCAGTAGATGCCGGTGCCGGTCTGGCCGGCCTGCTTCAGCCTGCCCTTTTCCGCCCGAAGGGTCTCCCGGGCGGGGTCATCACCGAAGACAGGGGCAAGCCCCCGGGCGCTTTGCTCCTGCACCCAATTTTGGAACGCCAGCAGCCACCCGGCAGTTTCCGTGCCATCATCCTGTCCGGTGGTGACCCGGTACAAGGAGAACCGATAGCGGCACCGCACCGTGACGCCCCCTAAAATGTCCGCCGTCCTGCCCACTTCCTCCAACCCTAAGGGGAACAGGCCGGTATTCCCCGGCACTGCGGCGGTGTAGTCGATGTACAGCAGGTTCCCCTCCTCCCATTGGGGGAAGGTCTGTACCCACTGCCGCACGCTTTCCAATGCTTCCATATTTTTACCTCATTTTCCCCTGCCGCACCCACTAAGGCCCCCTCTGACGAGGGGGCTGTCAGCCGTTAGGCTGACTGGGGGAGAGAGCTCTCCCTCCGTCACAGCTTCGCTGTGCCACGCTGCCTGCGGGCAGCCCGGTCGCGGCTCTGACAGTCCACCGGACTGTCATTCACTACCGCGACTGCGCTTCGCTTACCCTCATCAGAGGGAGGCTTTATGCGCAGGTCGGCAGTTTTACTTTCTTCCGGCTTCTACGTGGCACACCTCCCCGCCCCAAAAGGTGGGGCGGGTGTATGCCACCTCCGACAGTCCTGCCACGCTTGCAGGGATAAATTCCTTCCAGTTGACCTCCTCCGGGCCGACACCGTCGTAGATCCGGTCACCGGGAAAGACCCGCTGGCAGGAGCCGGGCATGATCAGCAGGAATCTGCGCTCCATGCGCTTGCCCAGCACATCATTGAATTCCACGTCCTCATAAACGTAGTAGCAGCCCTCTGCCACCAGGCGCTGGAGCTTGCCGTTTTCCCTGCGGTAGACGGTCACCGTCCGGTCACAGAGGTGATAATCCAAAGGACACGCCATGCTCCCACCTCCTTACAGGCCACGGTAGATGTCCAGGTAGATGCACGCCCGGTCGTACATGTCCCTGTTCAGATTTTCCAGTCGGTTATACTGCACCGAAACATCCCCCACACGGCTGGAGTGCACGCTTCCCACACGGCTGTGCTGATACACCGCCTCGGCCATGGCGCAGACGGCCATGGCACGGGAGGTGTCGCCACCCTTTACCCGGCAGATACCGCTGAGATAGTCCAGCTCTGCCTGGGCCCGGGAGGCGCACCGGGGGAAGTGATTTTCCGGGATCTCGTCGCCCATGTAGGTATTCACATAAAAATCGTAAGTAACCATTTTATGCTCCGATCTGGATGTCCTTCAGCACGCCGGCCTTCAGGGTATTCTTCAGGGCAACGCCTGCCACCAGCTCCACCTCGCCGGTCTTCACGGCGCCGGGGGCGTTGAGGTCGGGCATGTAGCTGACGATGACGCCGTCACCCATGGGGGAGATGCCGTGGAAGCCGTCCAGGCCCAAAGAAACGGCGTAGATGGCGGTCTTGCCGTTTTCGGTGGCGATGACATCACGGGTGTTTTCGCCGTCGAAGAACTGACCCATGTCCATCAGAGGGATACCGGCGTAGGTCTCCACAGTGCGGCCGAAGTCGTCCTGGCTGCGCTCGTAGTAACCGGCGCGGCGGGCGATGGCACGGAGCTTCACCAGCATAGCGCGGTTCATCAGCAGCATGCTGGGTGTGCCGTCCAAAACGCTCAGGAAGCTGTCCATCTCATCCAGGAAGGCGTTGTAGTTGTCATCCAGCTCCTGGGAGGATGCCAGGGACACGGTGCTTGTGACCTCGTTGGCAGTGCCGGTCAACAGTTTCTTCAGACCGTCGAAGCTGCCGTTATCGGTGTCGCCGTTGATCACCAGGTCGTGGAAATAGTTGGCGGTAGCCTTGATCTTCTGCTCCGCCTGGAATGCCAGCTCGTCGGCAGCACCGGCGGTGTTCTGCAGCACACGGTCCACCTGGAAAGAACCGCCCATGATCACGGCGGAGGTGGTCTTTTTCTCCTTCTTGGCCTCGCCGGGAGTGTACTCACTGCCCACGGTACGCACCGCGGCGGTGGAGGGGGACTTGAGCTGAATGTAGCCGTAGGTCAAAGTAGAGCCGCCGGTACCGGGACTGATGACATTGTCAAAGACCATGTTGTCCAGCAGAAGAGAGCTTCTGCGGAACATGTCCACCACCTGCTGATCTACCTTGTCGGCCATGCCGACCTTTGCGTCAAGTAAAGTAATTGCCATAATTATTTCTCCTTTTCTTGTTGTGTACAGCCGCCAAAGGCCCCCTTGTGTAAAGGGGGCTGTCACGCTGTCAAGCGTGACTGGGGGATTGTCAATCCCTCCGTCACAGCTTCGCTGTGCCACCTCCCTTTACACAAGGGAGGCTTTTACTGCTGCTGCATCATTTTCTTGCAAACTTCTCTTTGAGTGCGCCGGCAAGGGTCTCCGGCTCTGCCGGTGTAACGACAGCCGTGCCGGTGCCGGCAGCATACATGGGCGGCTGCTGTGTCTTGAACAGGTAGCCGCACTCCTTTTTCAGCGCCTGCAGCGCCTCTGTCACCGCGTTTTCGGGATGCTCCGCAGCTTTCAGCGCCTCCACATCCAAAAGGGCGGTGATGGCCTTGTGGTTTCTGCCTCCGGCATCGGAAACACACTGCCGCAGCACCGCGTCAAACCGCGCCGCCGCCAGTTCCCTGCCGTGGTTCTCCACCGCCTGGGTGTACTTTTGCTCCCACTCCTGGGCAGCCTGCCGGGCAGACTGTATATCCCGGCCGTTTTCCTCCATGATGGCATCCACCACTTCCTTGGGGATACCCTCCATGAGTCCAGTCAAAAAATCCCGTTTCATTTTCTTTCCTTTCTCCGCTACGCTTTTTACGAGGTTGCTCTCACGCGGCCGGAGCTGTAACACCGCCCCCGCGACTTTATAAAAATGCCATGGGCATTCCTATACACATTCAAGGCATAAACCGTTTCCGGATAGCCTGCAGATCCGCCTCCGTCTCCGTCTTCATGCCAAAGCGCCAGCCCAGAGCCATCTCCGGCTTCAACAGGCCCTTGTCCACCATCTCCATGTACCGGCTCCAGGCGGCATCCTCGTCGTAGAGGACGCCGTTGCCCCAATCGATGGCAAAGTCCGTATCCTGGGGCACCTCCATACCGTACAGCTCCGCCAGAACAGCGCACAGGGCCACGGCCTCCTCCGCCGCAGTCTGCCACATGTCCTGGAAATCCATCACCGTGAGGGTGTAGTCGGCGTTGGAGGCGGCGATCTCCGTGGCGGTACGCTCCTCCATGTTGGCGTCGGAGAGCATACCCCGCTTCAGGCCCACGATGCTTTCCACATTCCGCAGATACTCCTGCTTCCGGGCGAGGTAGGACTGCTCCCGCAGAGCCGGGGAAAAGATGTGCATGCCTACGGTCTGGGCGTCCTCGTCCAGACCCACGAACAGGCTGTCCTTCAGCTGACCCTCGTCCAGCATATCCGCGGATACCACGATACGGCTCTGACCCCGGTTGAACTCACCGGCAAGCTGGGCCTCGTTCTTATCGATGGCCCGGATCAGACCCGCCGCCGGGGCGTACACCGCCACAGCGTCCATGGAGCCGTCCACGCAGTTGACCATGGGGGTGCGCAGCTGCACCAGACCCACCGAGCCCATAGGCCGGTCATAGCGGTAACTGTCCGCCAGATGGGCGTAGGCGGGATGGGCCTTCAGGTTCACCTGGGTGCCCAAATTGGTGTCCGTCAGCGACCGGTAGAGCCTGTTCTGGATTGTGAGAAACCCTTGGGCGTCCAGGGTGCGCCGTTCCAGGAGGGTGAAGTAGTGCTTGCCGCTTTGGGAATGCTCCACGGTGCCCATGTCGGTGATGCTGCCGTCGGTGCTTCTGCCGAAGATCAGTACATTATTCCGGGGGATCAGGGTAAAAGAAAACCCCGTCCCGACGGGACAGGGCTTGAGGTAACACGCGCCGCCCATAAGGGCCAGCTGTAGCGCCTCTTTTTTCTTCTGATCCAGGTTTTTCAGCCAGGACAGCACCACCGGATCCCGGGCGGTGACGGAATACTCACCGAACACGGTTTTGGTCAGCTTGTTCACCACGGTGTAGGCGATGCGCTGACAGGGATCCTGCTCCGTGTCCGCATCCTGCCGGTAGTAGAGGTTGAACCAATCCCGGATGGCCGTGCGCATGGCGCGGCTGGTTTTGTCGGCAGCGCCGAAGGCTGCCTCGTACTTGTAGATACTCATACTTCCTCCTTATTTTTTCTTCTGACTGCCCGCAGTCCCAGCTCCAGACCCCGGATGTAGGCCTGCTGCAGTTGGATCTTCTGCTGCATGCTTTTCACTTGCCGGTACAGCTGCCGGTTGTCCTTCAGGACGGTCTCCTTTGCCCACATGGGCAGAAAATGCTCCAAAAGCCAGCGTTTCATAAAAAACCTCCCAATAAAAATGGGAGGCAGCCCTTAGGCTGTCTCCCCTGCTTTTCCACGCTACTATTATACCACACTTTTCGCCAAAAAGTGTCCCAACTTTGTCCCATCTTTTTCCCGCAAAATTCCCACCGCATCAAAAGCCTCCCTTTACACAAGGGGGCCTTTTTTGCCCGGTATCGTCACTCCGCTGTCATTGCGAGGGAGCGGAGCGACCGTGGCAATCCGCTTCTTTGCCGCTGCAAGCGGCGCGGTGCAAAGCACCGCAAGGGTACGGATTCCCACGACCAGTCTGAGAACTGGTCTCGGAATGACATGGTATTGGAGCCTTTATCGGTACTGTTACAGCCTCTGTAGCACCGTGGCGCAGAAATACCGCACATCGTCCATGGCGTGGTCGTGCTCCTTCACCGGCACATCCCGGCCCTCCTCCCAGCGGTAGAGTCCGAACTCCCTTATGGTATCCCGGCAGCAGTCCAGAAACAGCAGTCTGCCATCCCGAAGGTACTGTGCCACCAGCCGGATGCCGGGGAGCACCGCGTTTTTTGCTCTGCGCACCCGGAACCGTCCGTGGCGGCGCAGGGTTGCGATAAAGGAGGCGGCTGAGGGGTCAACAACGACCCGCTCCACGGGGTATGCCCCCGCCAGCTCCTCCAATTTTTCGTGGTATTCCTCGTCGGTAAGGATTTGGCCACTTTCCCTGCCGCTGTGGTAGAACTCCCGGAGCCTGTATGCCTTGTCCCCGACAACACACCATAGCCCCGCGGAGAAGGGATTCTGGGTGCCGTAGTCCACGGATAGGAAGTACCGCCCCCGTTCCGGGGCATTCTGCACCACATGGCGCTCTTTTTGGAAGTCGTACACCAGCCCCTGGGCCATGCACCACTGCCCCAGCACGAACCGCCGGTAGAACACTCCGGTGTACAGCTTTTCGTACCGCTGCCGGACGGAAGGGGCTAAGGCGGGGTTGTCGTCCATGGTAAAGCGCAGGCGCAGCAGGTTCTTTTCCTCCGCCTTACACACCCAATCCTTGTAGAACCAGTGCTCCGGGCTCTCCGGGTTGCAGCTGAACCACAGCTTCGACCCGGACACCGAGCACCGGGCGCAGGCCTGCTCCAGAAAGGACCGGGGCATGATGGCCGCCTCGTCCAGCAGGACTCCTGCCAGGGTGATGCCCTGTATCAGGGCGGCGGAGCTTTCGTCCTGACCGCCGAAAAGGTAGTATGTATTTTTTCTGCCCCGGGCGTCGGTGACGGTGAGCTTGTTTTCACCCCGGTTCTCCCGGATGTCCAACACGCCCCCCAGCCACTTTTGGAGGTTCACAACGATATTTCGCCGCACCGACGCCACCGTCTTGCCGCAGATACCGAAGGTCTCCCCTTCAAAGCCTGCCATGCTCCACAAAAAGAAGCCCACCGTCAGACACACAGTCTTGCCGGAGCGCACCGCCCCGTCGCAGAGGATGCCCTCATACCCGTCCAGGCCGGGTCTGTTCCACCAGGTCATGGCCAGGATCTGCCGTTTGCTGAATTTCCGGTAGATCACGGGTATCCACCTCCTCCCGGCTGGCGGCCAGGATAGCCTCCAGCAGATTATTTTCCTCCGTTCTGGGGATACCGCCCTCAAAGAGCCCCAGCATCTTGCCCAACAGCTCCAGGGCCTTCATTTTGTCGTAGAGCTTCAGCTTCAGGCCTGTGGAGGACCGTTCCACCGCCGCCACCGCCGCCAGCTGCTCCTTTGAAAGGCTCTGCCAGTTGTGAAATTGGAGCTGTCCCTCCTCCACGGTGCAGTAATCCTGGGTATTGGCAAAGGCGATGGCAGTCAGCTCCCGGCGAATTTTTTCCGTCAGTTCCATAAACACCTCCCCATAAAAAACGGGAGACAGTCCTTAGGCGGACTCACTTAGGGATTGGCACGGTTTTGTATGAATCTTTTTCCCCGCAGAAAATCCATCGTCCTTGAAATACATCCAGTATTTCTTCGTTCTCTGAATATTCCTGCGAGAAAAAATCTTCTATCCAAAACTGCGAAGCACTCCAAAATGAGGAATTTTCCTACAAGACAAAGAAAAAGGCCACGGCAAGGCTGACGCCTGCCGTGGTTTTTTGATGTAGTATTGTGGGAAAAGACCCGTTTTGGAGCGTACAAATCCCTAAGCGAGACCGCCTTTAGGCTGTCTCCCCTGCTTTTCCACGCTACTATTATACCACACTTTTCGCCAAAAAGTGTCCCAACTTTGTTCCATCTTTTTCCCGCAAAATTCCCACCGCACCAAAAGCCGCCCTTTACACAAGGGGGCCTTTTTGCCCGGTATCGCTACCCCCTGCCATTCGGCAACAATCATAACCACCGGCCGTGCCGGTGGTATGCACAGGCCCCCTTAGGGCCTTTTACCAGCCGAGCCTATAGGCTCATCGAATTTTCTTTCGCTTGCGTGTTCTGCCCTACTACCGCAGATGCGGTTATGTGTGCACCGAAGGCCCCTCTGACGAGGGCAGATTTCCCCGATAGCGGGGAAAATGTCCGCGAAGCGGACAAAAGGGGCGCGGGCCCGGCAGGGCTGGATTTTGCGAAGCAAAAGACTGGGGGAGAGAACGACTACCCCTCAGTCAGCCTAACGGCTGACAGCTCCCCTGACAAGGGGAGCCTTGGGCCGGTGCGGGCAAACGGCCCCCTCTGACGAGGGGGCTGGCAAAAATCTTTGATTTTTGACTGGGGGAGAGAACATCATTTTCTCTCCCTCCGTCACGGCTTAACGCCGTGACACCTCCCCTTACACAGGGGAGGCTTTCCGCTGCGGCGGGACTGGGCATAGCTAAAGCCTTTTGGAACCCCCAGCCGTGCTGGGGGGGTTCTTATACAAAAAGAGAGCTGCGCCGCAGCTCTCTTTTTTACGCTTTAATTCTTTTAACCACAATTCCTCCCGCAATGCCGATACACACACCGGCAACCGCTCCGCTGACACATAAGGCGGGAAGATAATATATCAGCCCTCCCGTTTCAAGGAGGAGCATAGCGGTGAGCACCTGTCCGGCGTTATGTCCCAAAGCGCCCGCAACGCTGACTCCCACGGTGGAAAACCTTCCGCTTTTTTTAAGCAGCCACATCATTATAATACTCAGCACCGCTCCCGCCAGGGAATATATCATAGTCATCACATTTCCAAAGAGAATGCTCACCAGAATCACCCGGAGCAGGCTTATGCTTCCCGCCGCCTTAAACCCAAGCTTATACAGGGCAAACACTATGACGATATTGGGCAGACCCATCTTTATGCCCGGCACGGCAAAGCTCAGAGGCACAAGGCTCTCCAGATAGCTGAGGATCAATGCCAGAGCCAGCAAAAGGGCGTAGAGCGTCAATTTCCTCGTTTTCATCCCGCCACACCGTCCAATCCGCTGCTTTGTCCGCCTTCAATGGATATGACCACCCTGTTGGGCAGGCACACCACAGTTTGTCCTTCAAGACTCACCTTGCCGCTTTTCACGCAGATATGGTCCGGGCAGCTTGCCTCCTCAATAAAGGCCTCACCCGCTGAAATAACAAGGGTGTTGAACTTTTCATCCTCGCCAATGACTACCCTGTTGTCCTTACTTAGAGGCAGGCGAAGCCGCTCAGCCCCGTCCACACTGACAACGACCTCGGCACCTTCGGGGCGGAAAAATTCCGTATATATCAGAAAGCCGCCGCCGAGAATAAGGGCGGCCAGAATAAGCAATATATCATTTTTGTGTTTTTTCAAAAACCTCATTGCATTCACCGCTATCATTATACAGCAAAAGGCGCCGGAACAAAAGTGTTCCGGCGCCTTTTTTTGATTATTTTTCAGCTCAGAGAATGCACTTTGCAGGGCATACGCTGGCGCAGGTGCCGCAGCCGTCGCACTTTTCGTAGTCGATGCGGGCGAGATTATTCTCCACCTTGATAGCACCCTGGGGGCACTTTCTCATGCACATACCACAGCCAATGCAGGCGT
>JAZUMW010000038.1:0-6820 GCA_045603825.1 Faecousia sp. | reverse complement strand
CGGCGGTAGCAGTCCCATGCCCAACGGGGGTTGCCGGACTTGGTAGCCAGAACATCAACAACATCTTCGTTCAGACCCAGGTTCAGGATGGTGTCCATCATGCCGGGCATGGAAGCGCGTGCGCCGGAACGGACGGAGACCAGCAGGGGGTTCTCCTTATCACCAAACTTCTTGCCGGTGATGTTTTCCAGCTTGGTGACATATTCCATGATCTCTGCCTGAATATCAGCATTGATCATGCGGCCATCTTCATAATACTTGGTGCAGGCTTCAGTGGAGATGGTGAAGCCCTGGGGAACAGGCAGGCCGATGTTGGTCATCTCTGCCAGGTTGGCGCCCTTACCGCCCAGCAGCTCACGCATGGAGCCATTGCCTTCGGTAAACAGATAAACGTACTTGTGAGACATTGAAATACCCCTTTCAATTCATTGTAGGCAGATTCTTACTGCCGATATTTTGTATTTTTTGCAGATTTTCTCATAATGCCCATATAGTATAGCACAAGCCCCCCAAATTGTAAACTGTTTCAGCACTTTTTCTGTATTTTTTTATTGAAAAAATTCTTTGCCTTTTATCCGGAATATGGTAGAATGAAATAGAAATACAAGAAAAAGGAGCCTGCTTATGTATTGCAAGAATTGCGGTTCCCAGCTGCGGGACGATTCCCGTTTTTGCGCAAACTGCGGCGCATCCATTCCCGTTGCAGCGGCCGCACCTGCCTCTCCCAAGGAAGAAAAGAAAAAGAGATCTGCCGCTTCCGTTCTTGGCATCATTTTGCTGATCCTGCTGATCCTGCTGGTGATCAGCGGCATCATCTACGCCGTTGTCCATGTAATCAACGCCATGAACAGCAGCAATTTCGTGGAACAGGACGAGTATGTCTACGAAATCGAAGAGGAACTTCCGGTTGAGGAAACACTGGTGGTGGAGATTGGTTCCTACGCCGACTGCTACGCATCTTCGGAGAGCTATCTTCTGCCCGAAAGTGATGTCCGTTACCTCACCTATGAGGATATCCGTGCTCTGACCCCGGCACAGCTGAAGCTGGCCTGCTGCGAGATCGAGGCCCGCCACGGCGCAACCTTTGACGACCCCGATATTCAGGAGGTCTTTGACGGCTTATCCTGGTATTCCTCCGGCGGGACCGTGGCAACAAACGATATTGAGCAGGTCAATCTGACTTACCTGCAGTGCAAGCTGGGTCTGTTGGACGGCTCTGTTTATTCCGGGAATCCCTATATGAATTATTTTGACAATCCTTCTTCCTATATCCTTCCCGGAAGCCAGGATGTGTATCTGACCAGCGCAGACCTGCTTTATATGTCCTCGGAGGCGCTGACCCTTGCGCGGAATGAGATCTATGCCCGCCACGGCTATATTTTCAGCAGTCCGGATCTGCAGGAATACTTCTGCTGCAAAGACTGGTATTCTCCCAGCATTCCCGCTGATGACTTTGATTCCGACAATCTCTCCTCCACAGAAGACGGAAATCTGGGTCTGATCAAGGTCTACGAAAAAATCGCAGAGGGCATCAAGCCTGCTGCAGACAATCCTTACATGGACTACTATAACGACTGGTACATTTTCCCGGACAGCGCCTCCTGCAAGCTGGAGGAAATGGATCTTTTAAATCTGACCCGGGAGGAACTGATCATCGCCCGCAATGAGATCTTTGCCCGCCACGGTTATGCATTCTCTGATGATGATCTGTTCGCCTACTTCTACAACTGTTCCTGGTATACCCCCAATTCTGCTCCCGGTCGTCTGGATCTCATCAGCATGAACAGCACGGAAAATTATAATGTGAATTTCCTGCTGGATCACCAGGAGCGCCTCAGCGAGGTGGCAGACCTGAGCAAGCTGAATACCAGCCTCAGCTATGATCTCAGCACCGATTTCTTCTCTTTGCGTCTGCCCAAATATTTCAAAGATTACTGCGACATCGATAAATATTACTCCGGTGACACCTACTACATCACATTTTATGATGAACTGAGCACGGACTGCATGGGCGGACATGCCTTTACCGTGGTAGTGATGCCCTCCTATGAGGATTATTCCTACTACCCCGCCTACTGGGAAGTGGGAAGCATTTACGACGAAGGCGGCAACGCCTGGAATATCATCGTGGTCGAGCCCACGGATGTGCAGGCCTGCCTTGTGGTTTATGAGCTCTATTCCTTGATAGCCGGTGAAGCCTACCGGATCATCGACACCCTGTCTCCCAACAGCGGGTATACCTTCTCTTACTCCATGGCCTAAAAAATGCCACGGTATGCATCAGCCATACCGTGGCATTTTTATTTAATATTCCCGGATAACACCTTTTACAAGGCCGATCAGTTCGGCCTCACTGCCGTCGATGGGGTCGTAAGCTTCGTTCTCCGGCAGAAGCCAGATCTCCCCGTTTTTTCGGCTGAGGCGCTTGACCGTAGCTTCATCCCCAATAAGGGCAACCACGATCTGTCCGTCATCCGCAGTCTGCTGGGGGCGCACCACCACTTTGTCACCGTCCAGGATACCGGCATTTATCATGCTGTCGCCACGGACACGGAGAGCAAAGCAGCCGGGATCTCCGTCCCAACTGATGGAGCCTTCCTGGTTTTCCACCGCCAAAATGGGGACACCAGCAGTGACCACACCCACCACCGGGATCTGACCGGGGCGCTGAGCCGTGACGATGGCGCGCTTGCGGCCCTTGGCTCCGGGGGACTGCAGATAGCCCTTCTCCTGAAGCTGACGCAAGTGATAGCTGACCGATGCTGTGGATCGCAGACCTACTGCCGCACCGATCTCCCGGACAGAGGGCGCAAAGCCGTTTTCCTGTACAAAGGTATTGACAAACTCCATGATCCGCTGAGCTTTATCGCTGGTTCTGGGCATAGCCATTCCTCCTTGGGGTCTTTTGTTTATAATAGCACATATGACCGAAAAAGAAAAGGGATTTTTTTAAAAAGCCTGCTGAATTTTCAGCAGGCTTTTGATAATTTACATTACAGAGTGAACTGACAGACGCAGAAGGCGACATAGATGCCCAGCAGCACCAGACCCTGCCAACGGCTCAACTTCTTGCGCAGCATGGCGGGCAGAATCATCAGCACCATAACGCCCAACATGACGGGAATGTCCAGAACCAGAGACAGGTTCAGACCGGTGTTCAGCAGGGTGTTCTCCGCGGGAACAGCGAAGGGAGCCAGAGAGACTGCCACGCCGGAAACCAGCACCAGATTGAATACATTGGCGCCAATGACGTTGCCAACGCCCAGGGATGCACGGCCCTTTCTCAAAGAGGTGATGGTGGTAACCAGCTCAGGCAGGGAAGTGCCCAGGGCAACGAACAGCAGTGCAACCACGGTCTCGGGAACACCCAGACCCAGAGCGATCACCTGGCCATGCTCCACCAGCAGGTCAGCGCCAACTGCGATGATGGCAGCACCGGCAACCAGCAGGAGCAGCTCCAGCAGCAGGCTGCGGGCCACATCGCTTTCCTTGGTAAGCTTGGAGCCAAAGAGCATAATCGCCAGAGCAACCACAGCCAGAACAAGGGCAAACCAAACGGGCGTAGCCTCGAAGAAGGAGCCGCTGAAAGCAACCAGCAAAGCAACCACACCAATAACGATCAGCGGTACCCAGGGCATACCGGTGGATTCCTCTTCTTCCTCTTCTTCTGCGGCGGTATCGGGATTCTTCAGGCCGTTGCGGACAGTCAGCAGCATGTAGCAGACGAAGATGGCCAGCATCACAAAGCCCATCCAGCGGGGGAACTCACCCAGCAGGTATGCGGCCAGGCAGTACAGACCGGCAGACATAAAGAAGAAAATGGCGGGGGTCTTCATAGACTTTACATTGACGGGGCCGGGGTTGCAGGTAATGGAAATAGCCGCGATCAGCGCGGTATTGCAAATAATGGAGCCGATGGCGTTGCCGTATGCCATAGCGCCGGAGCCGGCCAATGCGCCGGTAGTGGAGACCATGACCTCAGGCAGCGTGGTGCCGATGGAAACGACAGTTGCACCCACGACGATATCCGGCAGACGGAAGCGCTTGGCAATACCGGTGGCACCGTCCACAAACCAGTCGCCGCCCTTGATCAGAAGAACGAGACCGACAGCAAACAAAAGAACAGATACAAACATAACAATTCTCCTTTTAATTATTTGCCGAAAAAAAGACCCGGCACAGTCTTGCTGTACACGGGCAAAAAAATACCCATGGCACAGCATCGTGTGAACCATGAGTCTTGCACTGAAAGCCTGCCAGTCCGGGGACCGGACGGGATGTTGACAAACTACGCAATCTGCGGTGCTACTCCCTCAATCTGAATATATTAAACCATATATTTCCTTTAAAGTCAATGAATTTTACCCGTTTCTTCCGGAGAAAAATACAGCAATATTGACACGAAACCCTGTGCTGTATATAATGTTTCCTGCAGGAGGCGGTTGATTATGGATAAGGATTTACGCCTTGCGCAGGATATACTGAAGGCAGAAAATTGCACCTGTGTTCTGTGCAAAGAAACAGTTGTATATAAAAGCACACGCCGGGGCGTAGCGCCTTTGATGGGCTGGCTGGAAGCAGGTACCGACCTGAAGGACTTTTCCGCTGCCGACAAGGTGGTAGGCAAAGCCACCGCGCTGCTTTACTGCTTGTTGCAGGTTCGTACGGTGTACGCGCTTGTGATGAGCGAGGCAGCGGCAGCTGTCTTGCAGCGCCGCGGGATCCCTTATCAGTGCGAAAAATTGGTGCCCGCCATTCAAAACCGGGCAGGAGACGGTCTTTGTCCCATGGAAATGGCTACCCGGGATATTGACGACCCGGCAGACGCCCCCGCCGCGATCCGGGCAGCCCTTGCCCGCTTGACAAATAAAAAATAACAAACTATAATAACCGCAGCAAAAAAGGAAGCGATGACAATATCGGCAAATGCTAAAAACGAGAGTTTTTGGCACAAATAAAAGTTTGGAAACCGCAGACATACTTTGTGTATTTCAAGGTTTGCAAACTGCATAGTTGTGACAAAAAGGCCGCTATTAGCCGCAGACGATAATGGCAGCGTTTCCTTAATAAAAGACAGTTCGTGACCATCCTGTCGGTAAACAAAACTACGGGAGTTAGATGGGCATAGTATGCCCATCTTTATTTTTGGGCACGAGTGTGCCCAAATTTTATTTTCAGGTGATCTTATGAATAAAAAGGCCCGTTTTATCGCGTACAGCGCCATTATTGCAGCACTGTATGTGGCACTTACTTATCTGCAGAATTTTCTCATTCCCGGCTCTGCATCCTGGGCCATCCAATTCCGCGCTTCGGAAGCATTGTGCATACTGGCGCTGTTCACCCCTGCAGCCATTCCCGGTCTGACCATTGGCTGTTTGCTGTTTAATATCAGCTTTGTGGGTGCGCTGCCTTTGGACTTCCTGGTGGGCAGTCTTGCAACGCTGCTGGCAGTCGGCGGAATGTACCTCACCCGGCACATCACCTTTAAAGGATACCCCCTTCTTGCCATGACCCTGCCCGCTGTTTTTAACGCGGTGCTGGTGGGTTGGGAGCTGAAGGTGTACATCGGCGGCGGGTTTTGGCTGAACGCCCTGTATGTGGCTATCGGCGAACTGGCTGTTCTCCTCACCTTGGGCAGCTTTCTGTTTTATGCCATCAAAGCCCGCCATTTGGACAGTCGGCTATTTAACTGATGCTCCTATAGAATCCGTAGGAGCGGTCTGCGACCGCCCCTACATTGTTGTTTGCAATTGTTTGTCAGATCAGAATTTACCGTACTGGCGCGGGAGCGCCCAAGGCTCCCTTGTGTAAAGGGAGCTGTCAAAAATCTCCTGATTTTTGACTGAGGGATTGCCTTACCGCAATATCGATATGATCACAGACACCACGAAAATTACATCTGACTTCCGAATTTGGGATTCGTATTATTTTCAAATCGAAAGTTTTGAGAAATGAGGTACGTTCTGCATCTTTCAGAATATTTTCTTCCTCATAGTGCTGAGCACCATCCAGTTCTATAACAAGTTTAGCCTGCGGACAATAAAAATCCACAATATATTGTCCAATGATTTTTTGTCTTGAAAACCGAACAGGATAGCTGCGCAGGAAATCATACCACAGGTGTCGTTCCTCTTTTGTCATCTCTGACCGTAACTTCTTAGCCAATGGAACTAACTCGTGATTATGTTTCGATGTCATTGGAACTCCTCCGGAAATAAAATTGGGCAATGGTATAAAATCTCTTTCCCTTTCCGCACCGCATACTTGATCTCTTCTGCAACAGCGGGACCAATATATCCATTCGTATTCAGCACATAGATTCCATCACTGATATCAATCTTTCTGTAATGTGCTTTGATCAATTGAGCCCGTTCCTCTTCTGTCAGTTCATTGTCTGTGTACGTACATTGCAATATATTAAAACCGTTCTGCGTTTCCAAAAGGAATGCTGTTTCCATCATTTCTTTTTCAAACCGCATGCTCCCGCATAACGTGTATGTTTTCATCTTAAATCTCCAGAATGCGAACCAGTTCCGACTGTCCGTTTCGGTAAGTATCAGTTACTTCATTCAGTAAGTTAGTATAAAAAGAAATGGCTGTTGCCTGCCTTTGGGATGCGATTTCTGCAGCCCGGGAAGTATAGAAGTGATCATATATTTTTTGAAGTTTATATTTGTATTCTCTGAAGAAAGAAGGATTTATATCGCAAGTACCATCTGAAACACTTCCATCAGGCATCAGAGAATATAAAGGATCGGATACAAACCCCTGATAAAGCAATGTTCTGGCAATTCCCATTGCACCGGAAGCATCCAACTTA
>JAZUMW010000037.1:0-9552 GCA_045603825.1 Faecousia sp. | reverse complement strand
CGGAAAAACGCGCCGATCTTTGCGCCGACAGAACGCAGCCAGTTTCCAAATCCGCCCATAGCTTCTCCTTGCAATCAAATGTTATAGCATTATTATATTGCAATTGCCGCGGATTTCAACCACCCTAAATATTTTTTAACGATTTGTTTACAGGAAAGCACCCACCCCGGCGGGATGGGTGCTTTTATTATTCTTCCTCATACGGTACGGGTGTGACCACCGGGGAGCCGTCCCGGTTTACAAGGACGGTCAGGCCGCCGGCGTAGCCGCTTGACACAAACAGGTAGTTTACACCAGTCACTTTGTCCACAAAGATCATTTCTGACCCGAGATTTTCCGAATGGACTTTTATAAAGCGCTCTTCCTTTTTCGCCATATTATTCCTTCACACCTTCCACAAGGCCGCTGGCCAGACCGACAAGGCCCTGCATTTCGCTGGGGATAATGATCTTGGTGGCCTTACCGTCGGCGATCTTCTGCATAGCTTCGATGGACTTGAGCTTGATGACTTGGTCGTTGGGTGCCTTTTCATTCAACATGGCCATAGAGTCAGCCAACGCCTGCTGCACCTTCAGAATAGCCTGTGCTTCGCCTTCTGCCTTCAGAATAGCGGCCTGCTTCTCTGCGTCTGCACGCAGGATGGCGGATTCGCGCTCGCCTTCCGCGATGAGAATGGCGGACTTTTTCTGGCCTTCTGCCTGCAGGATCGCCTGACGGCGGTCACGCTCAGCCTTCATCTGCTTTTCCATGGAGTTCTGGATGTCCTGGGGAGGCAGAATATTCTTCAGTTCCACGCGGTTAACCTTGATGCCCCAGGGATCGGTGGCCTCGTCCAGAATGGCGCGCATCTTGGTATTGATGATGTCGCGGCTTGTCAGAGTCTGGTCCAGCTCCAGATCGCCGATGATGTTACGCAGGGTGGTAGCGGTGAGGGTCTCCATGGCGGTCATGGGACGCTCCACGCCGTAGGTGTACAGCTTGGGGTCTGTGATTTGGAAATACACCACGGTGTCAATCTGCATGGTAACATTATCCTTGGTGATAACGGGCTGGGGGGGATAGTCCAGAACCTGTTCCTTCAGATTCACCTTCCGGGCAATACGGTCGATAAAGGGAATTTTAACATGCAGGCCAACACCCCAAACGGACTGGAAAGCGCCCAAACGCTCGATAACATACGCCTTGGACTGCTGGACCACCACAATGTTGGAAATAATGATGGCCAAAATCACAACGATCAACGGGATAATAACAAATTCCATAACGATCCTCCTTAAAATTATACAACTGCTACCTCAACAGGTGTTACAAATGCCTTTACGCCCTCAATACGGTCTACCCGCACCTGAGTCCCAATGGGGATGGGTTCACCGGTGGTGCTTCGTGCAGTCCACTCCATAGCGCCCAGTTTGATGGTACCGGTGGCTGCAATGTTGTCAATTGGTGCGGTAACCGTACCTACGGTACCAATCACGCTGTCCACATTGGTTTTTGTCAGCTTCGGCGTGAAATACTTTTTTATGATAGGCCGAAGTGCCAGTAGGAGCAAGACGGACACCACAAAAAACAAAGTGATCTGCAGCCAGAGCTTTGCACCCAAAAGACTTGCGATCATCGCCACGATGGAACCTGCAGCAAACCAAACGGAAACCACCGTTACGGTGCTTGCCTCCACCGCGATAAAGAACACCAGCAGAGCGAACCAAACAAATGCTGCCCAATTCATATAAACTCCTCCTTTCCGGTCATTGGACGGTGTTTGTTGATGACAACAGCATATCAAAAAATCATATAAAGGTCAATTGACAGAATGTGCAAATTTCGTCCTTTTTGATGTGAAATGTTCCTTGTTTAAATAATTATTACTTAAAAACAAGATTTTTACTCTATAAATATTCCTGTTTATCCCGTTTTGGATGAAAAAATTTTATTTTCACTTTTATTTCTTTTTCTTTTTGAATAAACAGGAAAGTTTTCTTCTTTTCCCCTGGTAAGAATATGGCGCGCTGATCTATTTCCGCCTCAACTTTTTGATCCGCTTCTTACCGATTTTTGTGTATTTTTTCCGGAGAAAATAAAATATTTTTATCATATTTCCATATTGCTTTAAATTGCTCCCAGAAAGAAAAAAATGGTTGCGTGTTTATAAAAGCCGATGTATAATTAGACTGTAAAAATATGGGCCAAGCCCAAAATAAACGGAGGAATCTCATCATGTTTAATGCAATGATCGACGTACTGAAGGCCAACCCCCGCAAGATCGTATTTACCGAAGGCCATGATGCCAGAATTCTGGAAGCCACTTCCCGTCTGGTTGAAGGCGGTTTCCTGACCCCCATCCTCATCGGTAATGTGGATGAGGTCAAGGCAAACGCTGCCAAGGGCGGTTTCAATATCGAAGGCGTTGAGATTATTGATCCCCTGACTTACGAAGCTATGGACGAGATGGTCGCCAAGATGGTTGAACTGCGTAAGGGCAAAATGTCCCCTGAAGAGTGCAAGGCTGCCCTTTCCAAGGGTAACTACTTCGGCACCATGCTGGTGAAGATGGGCTATGCCGACTCCCTGCTGGGCGGCGCTACCTACTCCACCGCTGATACTGTCCGTCCCGCTCTGCAGCTGGTCAAGACCAAGAAGGGCGTAAACCTGGTCTCCTCCTGCTTCATCATGGTTCGCGGTGAAGAGAAGATCGCCATGGGCGACTGCGCCATCAACCTGAGCTACGAAGACACCCTGGATAAGGAAGGCAATGTTGTTCTCTCCGGCGCGCAGAAGCTGGCTGAGGTCGCTGTTGAGACTGCCCGTACCGCTAAGGTCTTCGGCATTGATCCCAAGGTCGCTATGCTGAGCTTCTCCACCAACGGCTCCGGCAAGGGCGGCACCGTCAAGCTGAGCCACGACGCTACTTACATTGCCAAGGAAATGGCTCCCGAGTTCGACATCGACGGCGAGATGCAGTTCGACGCAGCCGTTGCTCCCGAAGTCGGTCAGCTGAAGTTCCCCGGCTCCAAGGTAGCAGGTAACGCCAACACCTTCATTTTCCCCTGCATCGAAGCCGGCAACATCGGTTACAAGATCGCACAGCGTCTGGGCGGCTATGAAGCCTACGGCCCCATCCTGCAGGGTCTGGCAGCTCCCATCAATGACCTGTCCCGAGGCTGCAACGCCGACGAAGTCTACAAGATGGCTATCATCACCGCCGCTCTGGTATAATCGTATATCGAATCTGTCCCTCCCGGTTATCCGGGAGGAATTTTTTTGTAATTCTTTATTAATATTGTATCTGTGGAAAAAAACCTTGTTTTTTCCACAAAAATATGATAAAATTTAGTATGAACTAATATGCCGAATTTTGCCCTGTTTTCAAGCGTTTTTCGGGGTTTTATCATAGAAAGGAGACCCGCCTTATGTACTCATCTGCCTATGTTTGGGCCAAGATCCTAAGCTATCTGGAAGAGCAGCTCGTTGCCACCATTTCTTCCACTTATTTTGACGATGCTGAGGTCATTGAGCTAAACGAGGAACAACTCATCCTTTACTCTCCTTCCGAGCTGCGCCGGGATGTGATCCGCCGCCGCTTCACCAGCTATATCGAAGATGCCCTGAAGACCATCTTTAATTCTGACGCGAAGCTTTTGGTTTTCGGTGACGCAGAACTGAACGCCTACCGCTCCAAAGGCACACAGAATACCACCATGGACTTTAATCCCCAGTTTTCCTTTGAAAATTTCGTGGTAGGTCCTTCTAACCGGTTCGCCCACGGCGCTGCTATTGCCGTCAGCAACACCCCCGGCCAGGTGTACAATCCCCTGTTTATTTACGGCCCTCCCGGTGTTGGTAAGACCCATCTGCTGTACGCCATTGCCAACGGCATCCGTAAGCAGAACCCCCATGTGAATATTGTTTATATCAAAGGCGACCAGTTCACCAATGAGCTGATTGACGCCATTAAAACCGGTAAGAATATTGAATTCCGCAATAAGTACCGGGAAGCTGACCTGTTCCTCATCGATGATATTCAGTTTATCGCCGGTAAGGAATCCACCCAAGAGGAATTCTTCCATACCTTCAATAAGCTTTATGAGGAGCACAAGCAGATCGTCATGACCTCTGACCGGAAGCCCGGTGATATGCTCACCCTTGAGGACCGGCTGCGCACCCGTTTTGAATGGGGTTTGCTTGCGGACATCCAGCCCCCGGATTACGAGACCCGTATGGCCATTATTAAAAATAAGGCCAATTCCCTTGCGCTGGATCTGGGAGACGATGTGTGTAACTACATCGCCAATAATGTCACCAGTAATGTCCGGCAGATCGAGGGTACCGTGAAAAAGCTCCGGGCTTATGTGGATCTCAACGGCATGGAGCTGACACTGGAAAATGTCACCCGAGCCATTGCCGATATGTTTAAGAGTGAGGGCAACGCCCTGCCCACCCCCAGTCTGATCATCAGCCAGGTCTGCAAGTTCTACTCTATTGACGAATCTGTTCTTCGCGGTACGCTGAAAAACAAGGGTACTGCAGAAGCACGGCAGGTGGCCATCTATCTGATCCGGAAACTGACCAACCTTTCTACCCCCGACATTGGCCGGGAGCTGAATAAGGACCACTCCACCGTGCTTTATTCCATTAAGAAAGTGGAAAGCGCCATCAAGACCGGCGATACCACCCTGCAGAACCATATCCGTGACATCACCGCAAACATCAATTCCTGCTTGTAATTGAACCGTCGGTTTTCCACAATGATTGTGGAAAAGGGAAAAGTAAACTGTTGAAAATTGGGGACAAAAAATCCCGGGACACCCTCTGTGGAAAAGTTATAAAATTCCACAAAAGGGCTGTGGAAAAAAAGTCCTTGCGGCTCTAATGAAAAACCCTGTTTTCCACATATTTTTTCCCTACTGCTGTTAATACTACCTAAATATTTATAAAAATATATATTCTATTATTTTTCAAGAAACGAGGTATTGGTTATGAGATTTACCTGTGAAAAAAGTATGCTGGTCATGGGCCTAAACATCACCGGAAGAACTGTTGCCCAGAAAAGCGCTCTGTCTGCCATTGAGGGTATCCTCTGCCAGGCTGTCAACGGCCTGAGCCTTACCGGCTATAACATGGAAACCGCCATCACCTACCAGATCGATGCGGAAGTTACCGACGCAGGTAGCTGTATCCTGCCCGCAAAGCTTTTTGGTGATATTATCCGCCGTCTGCCGGAAGGCCCCGTTACCGTTGTGGTAGATGACAATTACAAGGTATCTATCCGGGCAGGCTATGCCTCCTTCACCATTTCTGCTGAATCTGCCGACGATTATCCCGAACTTCCCGATGTGGGCAGCGGCCGCAGCATCAGCATTCCCCAGAGTGCTCTTAAGGAGCTGATCTCCGGCACCATTTTCGCGGTTTCTGAAAACCAGGGTCGTCCCATCCACACAGGTGTGAAGTTTGAAGTGGAGGATGACAAGGTTTCCGCCATCGCTGTGGACGGCTTCCGTCTGGCAAGAAGAACTTACCACACCCAGGAGCCCACTGGCAGAAGCCTGTCCTTCGTAGTTCCCGCCCAGGGTCTGAAGGAAGCGGAAAAGATCCTGCAGGATTCTGATGAGGATGTAGCATTCACTTTGGGCAGTAAGCACATTCTGTTCCAGATGGGCGATGCTACATTGATCTGCCGCCTGCTGGAGGGTGATTTCCTGGATTGGCGCAGAGTGGTTCCTTCCAATTGCCCCGTAAAGCTCGTTGCCAATGTTGATGATCTGGCTTCTTCTATTGAGCGCGTAGGTCTGATTGTTTCTGAAAAGTACAAGAGCCCGGTGCGCTGCGTATTCTCTGACCAGGTGCTGCAGCTACGCACCAACACCACCATCGGCGCTGCCGAGGACCGCTGTGCCATTGCCGGTGACGGCAAGGAGCTGGAGATCGGCTTCAATGTCCGGTATCTTTCCGATGCCCTCCGCGCTATTCCCGGTGAGGAAGTGGTGCTGGAGCTGACCAATGGTCTGAGCCCCATCGTTCTGACTCCTGTGGACGACAAGCAGGATTATGCCTACATGGTCCTGCCGGTAAGAATCAAGAATAACTAAAATCGGGAGAATCCTATGAAAGTCGTTGTCAAAAGAAAAGACAATTCCATTCCTGTTGCCATCCACACGGAGTTTATTAAGCTGCAGGATGCGCTGAAATATGCCAACGCCGTGGAAAGCGGCGGTTTTGCAAAAACTGTCATTCGGGACGGTGAAGTGAAGGTCAACGGAGAAGTTTGCACTATGCGGGGTAAGAAGTTGTATCCCGGTGACAAGTTCTCCTTTATGGGCGCTGTCTACCAGATCTGTGTTTATGAACCTCAATAATGTGATGCTCCGTAACTTCCGGAATTACCGGGAGCTGCGTCTGGAATTCGACCCCGGTGTAAACCTCATCGTGGGAGACAATGCCCAGGGAAAAACCAACCTTTTGGAATCGGTGGCATATCTCGGTTCCGGTAAAAGCTTTCGCACCCAGAGAAGCGGAGAGCTTGTCCGCCTGGGTGCTGAGTTTGCTGATTTGGAGGCAAATGTATTTTCTCAGGAGCGAAACCAGACCCTGCGGTGGGTGATCTTTCCCGCCGCCAGACCCCGGCAGGTTTTCTGCAACGGGGTAAAAAAGAAAAGCGCATCGGATATTTCCGGTGTGCTGCAGACGGTACTGTTCTGCCCGGAGGATCTGATGGTTCTCAAAGCCGGTGCATCTGCCCGGCGGAAACTGGGAGACCAGGCGCTGTGTCAGCTGCGGCCTAATTATGAGGCGGCACTGGCTGAATATGGGAAAATTCTGGAGCAGAAAAACCGGATATTAAAGGATCGGTATGAAAATCCCGCCCTTTTGGAGATTTTGCCGGAATACAATACCCGGCTGTGCCAGGTAGGCGCGCTGCTGATTTCCTACCGGGCAAGATTTTATGAAGGTCTTGGTCGGGAAGCTGAGCAGTACCATGGCCATTTTTCCGGCGGCAGTGAGGAATTTAACCTTTCTTACAAAACGGTATCTTCCGTTACTGACCCCTTTGCACCTGTTTCTGTTCTAGCCGGACAGCTGCAGGATCACCTGCAGCGTCATTACAGTGCAGAGCTGGAAACCTGCCAGTGTCTGACCGGTCCTCATAAGGACGATTTTGATGTCACCTTGTCCGGACTGTCACTCAAGGCCTTTGGCAGCCAGGGACAGACCCGTACCGCGGCCATCAGTTTAAAGTTGGCTCAGCGGGATCTGATGGCAAGGGAGTCCGGAGAAATGCCCGTACTTCTTTTGGATGATGTGCTGTCGGAGCTGGATCCCGGCAGGCAGGATTTTGTCTTAAACCAGATCGATAAAGGACAGGTGTTTATCACCTGCTGCGAACCCGGCCGCTTTACAAAGCTGGGTAAGACCATTGAAATTCAGGCAGGACAGGTTTTATAAACCCCTGCATCTCAATATAACAGGAGGACAATTATGTCTGACGAAACAAAAGTATTACAGGAATATGGCGCCGAGCAGATTCAGGTCCTGGAGGGGCTGGAAGCTGTTCGTATGCGTCCCGGTATGTATATCGGCTCTACCTCCTCTTCCGGTCTGCACCATCTGGTGTATGAGATCGTGGATAACTCCATTGACGAGGCCTTGGCCGGTTACTGCAAGCACATCACCGTGACCATCAACTCCGGCAATTCCATCACCGTCACCGATGATGGCCGTGGTATCCCCGTAGACATCCAACCCCAGACCGGCAAGCCTGCTCTAGAGGTTGTATTTACCGTGCTCCATGCCGGCGGTAAGTTCGGCGGCGGCGGTTACAAGGTCTCCGGCGGTCTGCATGGCGTGGGTGCGTCTGTTGTCAATGCTCTGTCTGAGTGGCTGACCGCCCGGGTCTACAAGAACGGAAATATCTACGAGATGAAGTTCTCCCGGGGACATATCACCCAGGAAATGAAGATCGTGGGCACTACCGACAAAAACGGCACGGAAGTCACCTTCCAGCCCGACCCGGAGATGTTCGACGATGTGGTATACAGCTTTGAAGTCCTCCGGGACCGCATGCGTGAGGAGGCCTTCCTGAATGCCGGCCTGTCCATCACCATTACCGACAATCGTGGGGAAGAACCCGTTACCAAGACCATGTGTTATGAGGGCGGTATCCGGGAGTTTGCCACTTGGTCCAACCGGCACAAGACCGTCATCCATAATGATGTGATCTACATGCAGGGCAACAAGGACGATGCCTCCGCCGAGATTGCCATTCAGTATAACGACGGCTACAACGAGTCTATCCAGTCCTTTGCCAACGATGTCCGCACCCCTGAGGGCGGTATGCATGAGACAGGTTTTAAAACCGCACTGACCAGAGTTCTGAACGCCTACGGTGTGAAAAACGGCATCATCAAGGGTGACGACAAGGTCTCCGGTGAGGACTGCCGTGAGGGTATTACCGCCATCATCTCCGTGAAGCTGACGGACGCACAGTTTGAGGGTCAGACTAAGGCAAAGCTGGGTAATGCCTACATCCGTACTTTGGTGGATCAGGTGGTCAACGAGCAGCTGACTATCTATTTTGAGGAGCATCCTGCCACCGCTAAGATCATTCTTGAAAAGGCTATGATGGCAAACCGTGCCAGAGAAGCTGCCCGAAAGGCAAGAGAAAATGCCCGCCGCAAGACCGGGCTGGAATCCGGCGGCATGCCCGACAAGCTACAGGACTGCAACGAAAAAGACCCCAGCCTCTGCGAACTGTATACCGTCGAGGGTGACTCCGCTGCAGGCTCTGCCATTCAGGGCAGAGATTCTCGTTTCCAGGCAATCCTGGCTATGTGGGGTAAAATGCTTAACGTGGAAAAGGCAAGAGTGGACAAGGTCTACGGCAACGACAAGCTGTATCCCCTGATCGTGGCCCTGGGTGCCGGCATCGGTGAGGAATTTGACATCGAAAAGCTCCGCTACCACAAGGTCATCATCATGTCCGATGCCGACGTGGACGGCGCACACATCCGGACTCTGCTTCTGACCTTCTTCTTCCGCTATATGCGGCCCATGATCGAAAACGGCTATGTCTATTCCGCCGTTCCTCCCCTGTACAAGCTGACCCGGGGCAAGACCTCCCGCGTGGCCTACTCCGACGAGCAGCGCGACGCCGTCTCCGCCGAAATGCGCGGCACCAGCAACGCCAAGATCGACATCCAGCGCTACAAGGGCCTTGGTGAGATGAACAAGGAGGACCCGTGGGAGACCACCATGGACCCCGAAAAGCGGACCCCCCGCCGCATCACCCTGGCCGATGCCGCCAGAGCCGACGAGATCTTCACCATCCTCATGGGCGAACAGGTGGAGCCCAGAAAAGAATGGATCGAGCGGAACGCAAAGTATGCGATCAATATTGATATTTAATTGTCTTATGACTATGTAACGACAATCCAATCTATGAGTTACTATGTGTATATACTGACAAACAAACACCACACCGTTCTATATACCGGGGTAACCTACGATTTGGTTCGCCGGGTATATGAGCACAAAAATCACGCAGATCCCAATAGCTTTACA
>JAZUMW010000036.1:0-16404 GCA_045603825.1 Faecousia sp. | reverse complement strand
GCCAACGGCGGTGCGGGGTTTCATTATTCTGCAGTTCAGTACATGGGTTTGATCTTTCTCTTATAAATTCTGGAGAACAGCAGTAGAGTAATGATCAGACTAACCACTTCCGCAATGGGGAATGCCCACCATACCGCGTTGACATCACCTGTCAAACTCAACAGGTACGCTGCGGGCAGCAGCGCAAACAGCTGACGGCACAGGGATGTGATGGTGGAATAGATGCCGTTGCCCAAAGCCTGGAAGCTGGCACCCAGCGCAATGCCCGTGGCAGCAATGGGAAAATGGATGCTGACGATCTTCAATGCGCTGATACCGATGGAAACAAAATGGCTGCCTTCGTCGCCGTTACTGAAGATGCCCATAAGCACATCCGGGAAAATCTGGAACACCGCAAGGCCCAAAAGCATGATGGTCATGGCTGTGCATACCGCCAGCTTCAGCGTTTTTACGATCCGCTTGGGCTGTCTTGCGCCATAGTTATATGCCACAATGGAAATAGAGGCGTTATTCAGGCCAAACAGCGGCATAAGGAAGAAGCTCTGCAGTTTGAAATAAACACCGAACACACCGGAAGCGGTCTCGCCGATCTCCGGGAAGCCCAGGAAAATCTGGTTCATGGTAAAGTTCATAACGGAGCCGATGCCCACCATGATAATGGACGGCACACCCACGGACAGGATCTTGAGAATAATATCCTTTCGAGGCTTGATATATTTCAGTCTCAGCTTTATGTCGGGGTTCTTGGTGAGGTTGAAGATCACAGCCAGCACTGCGCCGCCCCACTGACCGATGACCGTAGCAACCGCCGCACCGCCAGCGCCCATGGAGGGAATGTTCAAAAAATCAAGACCGTAAGCGGCAGAACCAAAGATAAACAGGGGATCCAGAATAATATTCAGCACAGCGCCGGTCATCTGGGTGATCATGGAATAGACTGTCCGGCCGGATGCCTGCAGCAGCCGCTCACCCAAAACCTGCACAAAAACGCCAAAGGTAAAGATACAGCAGATGGCCGTATACTCTGTGCCGGCTTTGGCGGTCTCCGTGCTGATGGGTTGCATGTTGTAGTATGCTTCCGCCCCCACAAAGCCGAAGGCCATAAAGGCGGCAACCACAATGAGCATCAGGAAAATGCCGTTACCTGCGGCACGGTTGGCGCGATCTCGGTTGCCTTCACCCAGAGACTTGCTCAGCAGACTGTTTACACCCACACCCACACCGGTGGCAAAGCCGATCTGCAGATTCTGGATGGGGAAAGCCAGAGACAGAGCTGTCACGGCATTTTCGGAATAGCCAGCTACATAGATGCTGTCCACCACATTGTACATGGCCTGAACGAGCATGGAGATCACCAGCGGCAGCGCCATGTTCAGCAGCAGCTTGCCCTCGGACATGGTCCGCATTTTATTCTCTCCCCCCGGGGAGAGCCTTCTTTCGTTACGCATATCGATTCCTCATTCAATAGTTTTCTCAACCTTTATATTATAAAAGATCCTGTCGAATAAATCAACTCTTATAAAAAGCAGCCCCGAACAAAAATCGTTCGGGACTGCCCTTAACTTTCCATCTGTTTGCCCAAAAAACCTGCTACCGTCTGCACCAGACGCTGGTCTGCCTCCGCAAGCGGTGTGATGTCCTCCCCCATAAGGAGCATCACACAGCCCATTAAGTCGCCCTGGCTGAGAATGGGCGATGCCACGCCCAGGTGATATTTGTCTGAGCCTTCCGCCGCCCTTAAGAGCGTCTCTCCGGGCATATAGCGGTAGTTCTTCCGCTGCTCCATCAGCTTGTCCAGTTCCCGGGAATTGGGCTTGTCCATCAGTTCCCGTTTGGGTGCGCCGGACAGGGCAATAATGGAATCCCGGTCCGAAACCGCCGCGATGCAGCCGGTGTTGGCACCGATGGACTCGCAGATCTGCGCCGCAAAATCCTGCAGATCTCCCATAGGAGAATATTTGCGGAAGATCACGCCCCCGTCTTTCTCTGTGTATATTTCAAGTGGGTCGCCCTCTCTTATCTTGAGCGTTCTTCTAATCTCCTTGGGAATCACAATACGCCCGAGGTCGTCAACTCTTCTGACAATGCCAGTTGCTTTCATATATCTTTCTCCTTTTCTGCGGCGCAGTCCAAAGGCTCCCCTTGTCAGGGGAGCTGTCACCGCAGGTGACTGGGGGGTAGTCCTTCTCTCCCCCAGTCAGCTTCGCTGACCGCGCCTCGTCAGAGGGCGCCTTTCTCGCCTACAATAATTTTACAAATTACGCTGTTAGTATCTGTAAACTGACGGAGATTTATACTGCAACAATTTGCTTTTTGAGTATACTGTGCTATAATATGATAAATACTGCAAATAGAATGGATGATGAAAGATAGTGATTATGAATACAAAATTTACTGAAAGAGAAAGTGCAGCCATCAATGTCGCAAAATCTGTGGCAATATTGAGCGTTATAGCGGCGCACGTTGTTCCACTAGCCAAGACCGATTTGTTATCCAATTTCGTTTCATCCTCGTGGAACATGTTTGGGCGAGTTGGAGTCATTGTTTTTTTTGTTATAGGTGGTTTTTTGTATTCTCGCAAAGATGGTGACCGCAAGACATTTTTGAAAAAGAAAGCATTTCGCATATTTATACCGTGGGTGTTTTGTTCTTTGCTTACTTACTCAATTTACCTTTTTTCTCATCCGTTTTTTTGGGTTGATTATTTGAAATGGATGTTCGGAAGCGGCACCTGGTATTATTACGCCACCGTATACACATTGTTCATTTTTGTTTTCAAATGGGTTTATAAAAACGACGTCATTTTGTACTCATTAATTGGAGTGCAAACGATAGTTCTCATTATGAAAAGCATAGGCTTTTCTACCACGCTCCCATTTGATTTCTTTACAGATTATTTGAACCCATTGCATTGGATTGGTTATTTTAGCGCAGGAATCATTTTGCGAAGGAAACGTTTCGACATTGTTTTGCGCGAAAACCGCACGGTGCTTATCCTCTCGGCAATAGTTTCAGTTATCAGTTTTTTGATTCTTTACAAGCAGGAGATACATACTTATTTTAATATTATCACCTCTATTTTTTGTGTTTCTTTTTCTGTACTGATTTTGCGCTTTTCCTATTGGATTGCAAAATTCAAAGTATCAAATCATGTTGGCAAAGCAGGCGAATATTCATTCTGTATATATCTTTTACATATGCAAATCGTGCAGGGTGTCATCTCAAAAATACCCGAGGGAATTGTAAAAATAATATGCTCTCCATTTGTTGGACTTTTTCTGATGCTTTTCCTTATCAGTATTGGCTTGTGGATATGCAAAAAGTTTCCCTTTGGTGATAAAATAAAAATGTTAGTTGGTCTATAACTACATCTAAACAGCGGAGTGAATTTCACTCCGCTGTTTCTTTATACCTATTCACTACACTATGTATCGCCAAGCAAAACCTGTCGATTGGTGTCAATGTTGTATGAGAGGGGTCGCCCTCTCTTATCTTGAGCGTTCTTCTAATCTCCTTGGGAATCACAATACGCCCGAGGTCGTCAACTCTTCTGACAATGCCAGTTGCTTTCATATATCTTTCTCCTTTTCTGCGGCGCAGTCCAATGGCTCCCCTTGTCAGGGGACCTGTCACCGCAGGTGACTGAGGGGTAGTCCTTCTCTCCCCCAGTCAGCTTCGCTGACAGCCCCTCGTCAGAGGGGGCCTTTCCCGCCTACAATAATTTTACAAATTACGCTGTTAGTATCTGTAAACGGGAGAAGATTATACAACCTTTTCTTTTGACCGCTTTCGGTATCATCACAAACAGCAAAACGCAGAGGCGGTCATGTGCTCCGTCTCTGCGTTTTTTCGTTATTACAGCTTATTCGTCGAAAGTCTCGATGAGCGCAGCCAGGGTATCCACAGCGGTCACCTCGTCGGCACCTTCGGCGCTCAGGACTACGCTCTGCCCCTGGCAGATGCCCAGCGTCAGCAGCTTTACCATGGACTTGGCGTTCACCGTCTTGTCCTCACCCTCACGGCAGATGGTGATGGCGCTTTCAAACTTCTTGGCCTCGGCGATAAACATTGCCGCGGGACGGGCATGCAGACCGGTAGCATTCTTAACTGTTACAGTTTTCTGATACATAACATGTTCCCCCTTTTTTCATAAATGTGCTTTCAGGCAGGCTTCCACTTCCTGCGCTGTGGCGCAGGTCAGGACCCGCTGTGCGAGAGATTCCAGTTCTTTTATGGTCTTTCCGGTTAAGATCCGTTTGATGGATGCCACGGAGCTGCTGCCCATGCTGAGCTTTCGCATGCCCATGCCCACCAGCGCCAGGGCTGCCGCATCATCACCGCCGATCTCACCGCACACGCATATAGGCTTATCCGCGCCACGGAATACCTTGGTCACATGGGCTATCAGCCGGAATACCGCGGGCGAATACATCTGGTAATACTGGCTCATCTCCGGATTGCCACGGTCAACTGCCAGGGTATACTGTGTCAGGTCGTTGGTGCCGATGCTGGCAAAATCCACTTCCTTCACAATAATATCTGCCAGTACGGCAATAGAAGGAATCTCCACCATGATGCCGTATTTAATATTGTCCGCGACAGGGATACCCGCATCTTCCAGTTCCTTACGGACCCGGTCTGCTACCGCCTTGGCACGGCGGAAATCCTCGGGAATGCCCACCATGGGGAACATCAGCCACAGACAGCCGTGGACAGAGGCACGGAAAGCAGCCCGAAGCTGGGTAACGAAGATCTCTTCCTTATCCAGACACAGCCGCAGCGCCCGCTTCCCCAAAAACGGATTCTCTTCATGGGGCAGCGGCAGACAGGGCAGCGGCTTATCGCCGCCGATGTCCAGGGTACGCAGCACCACCGGCTTGCCCTTATAAGCCTTCAAAAGCTTACTGTACGCATCATACTGCTGCTCTTCCGTAGGCAGGCTGTCGCCCTGCATGTACAGGAACTCTGTACGGAACAGGCCCACCAGATCCACGCTCTTTTCAAAGGCCAGAGATTCCTTGGCGATATCGCCCAGATTCACGCCGATGTCGATGGAAACGCCGTCTGCGGTACAGCAGGGCACATCCATATGTTTCGCATCCAGTGCCAGACGGTCCAGCCATTTTTCGCGGCGCTGTGCATAATCCCGGCACACAGCCTCATCCGGGTCGACAACTACCTGACCCATAGAGCCATCCACAGCAATGGTTTCAGCAGCAGACAGCTTTTCCAGAATATCCGCCACACCCAGCACAGCGGGAATGCCGTAGCTGCGGGCGATGATGGCGGAATGGGAGGTGCGTCCGCCGATCTGGGTAACGATGGCCAGCACATTTTCCCGATCCATGGTCGCAGTATCCGCGGGCAGCAGATCCCGGGCCACAACCACCACGGGCTCCGGTAGCTGGCTCAAATTCCGTTCGGGAACCCCCGCCAAATTGCGGAGCAGACGGTTCTTCACATCCCGCAGGTCAGCGACCCGCTCTTTCATCATGGGATCGTCAACTGCAGACATAATTTCAATATACTGATTGTAAACCGTATCGATGGCCTGCGGGCCATTGACACCGTCCTGTACCGCCTCCAGGATCTCTTCCCACACATCCTCATCATCCAGAAGCTCCAGATGTGCCTGGAAGATCCCAGCTTCAGCAATACCCTTGGCCCGGAAATCGGCGATCACCATTTCCAGCTCTTCCATAGCGGAAGCCTTCGCCTGTTCCAGATCAGCCACAGCTGCACTGCGCTGCACCTCCGGAAGCTCGTAGTCCGGGATCACAGGAACAAAGGGCTCATACAAATACACCTTACCGACCACAGCACCGTCGGATACAGGCATTCCGGTCAACAGCATTTCAATCCTCCTCTTCCTCAGGCTGAACAGGTGCAAAGGGGTAGGATTTCCGCAGCTGGCTGATCAGCTTTGCCACCCGGGGCGTTTCATACTCCACCTCAAATACATACAGGGGGATCTTATAGGGATTCTTGCGCTTATATTTCTTATTTTTAATGTAGTTGTAGTGATTGCTGTTCATGTCCATAAAACGCTTGTTTAGAGCGTAGAACGGACGCAGCGCAAACTTACCGTCCTTAGTCAGCAGATAACCGCAGCTGCAGTTGATGGTCATATAATCATCTTCCGTGGCAATGATCACGCACAGATTTGTGGAGCTGGAGTAGCTGGAGGTATGTACAACATCCTCCAGAAGGAAGGTCTTTGTTCCCTTTCCGTTCTCCACTGTGATTGACGCCTCTGTCAGTGTTGCGGACAGGGTTACATCCTTGCGGCTCCTGACAAAATGATACAGATATCTGCCAGCATAAATGTAGTAGCCGATGCCGCCCACCACGCCAAGGGCCTTGGTGACCGGGCTGACATCCAGACACATAAACACTGCCAGTACCGTTACTGCAATTACAGACAGTATCACGCCGAAGGTGGGCGCATTGTCATAAAACCAGGGGTTCTTCACAATGTCTGTACGGTAGCATATATCTTCCCTTTTGGGTCCTTCCTGCTGGGTTTCCAGGCGGATTTCTTCTTCCATAGTTATCCTCCGTTTCAAATATCTGCCAGGATCACCCGAGTTCCCTGCTCCTCCAAAGCTTCCTTTGCTTTGAGGTTGAAGCCCTTATCGGTGATCAGAACATCCACTTCACTGGGGGTCGCGGACACCGTGGTGCCACCCCGCATGTATTTACTGCTGTCTGCCATAACACACAGGTTCAGACTGCTGTGTATGCACTGGGCGTATGTGTCCACCGGCGCGTTGGTCTGGGCAAAGCCGAACCGCTCGTCAAAACCGGAGGTTCCCATAAACATCCAGTTGGCACGCATCCGGTCCAGGCCGGCATTCTCCAGTAGGCCACCCACCTCGTCCTCCTGCATGTTGTAAAGGCCGCTGAGCATTACAAGCCGAACAGTTTCCGAATGGCGCAGGCTGTTGAATACAGGAACGGAATTGGTAACCACGGTGATATACCGGTGTTCAATAAATTGACACAGTTCAAAAACCGTTGTACCGCCCACCAGGATCACCGTATCGTGCTCATGGATCAGCTCGGCAGCAGCCTTTGCGATGGCCACCTTCTTCTCCTTGTGCAACTGGTTACGTATTTGGTATTCCGTCAGGCGGGCAGTAACCAGCGGCATAGCGCCGCCCCGGACACGGGTAATCTGCCCCGCAGAATCCAACCGTTCCAGGAAACGGCGGACGGTACTCTCACTGACATTGAACCGTTCGCACAGCTGCTGCGTGGATACAAAGTCACTTTGCCGGATAAAGCCGAGAAATTCGTCTCTGTCAAGCATTTCATCACCTCATTATTTTTGCTTATTTCTTGCGCATTTTCAATCACTTTTTAACAATATAATACCGCAAACTTGTCAAAATGCAACATAATAATCCGATTAAAGCAATATTTTAGTGATTATTACAAACCTGAACCGCAAAAATTGTAGAATCTCGCCAATTTACATTCATCTTTCAATCATTTATTATATAGTCATAGTATGTTCATATTTTTGACCATCTGTTTTTATGATTTTATGAGCAACAATCCATCACAGAAAGGAGCGTTTTTTATGTATGAAACCATCACCCAGGAAGAACTGGAGGCCGGTAGAAAAGCCATAATGGGCGGTAATGTTGGCGGTAAGTTTGACCTGGTCGTGAAAAAGGCCTATGGCTCTACCATTGAGGCTACCGACGGCAGAAAATTCCTGGACTGTACTTCTCAGGCCTGGAGCTGCGGCATTGGCTTTAACCATCCCAAGGTGAACAAAGCTGTGCAGGAGCAGGTGGAGCTGTTCTCCCACATCCGTACTTCTTTCGACACCATTCCCAAGCTGCTGCTTTCCAAGAAGCTGGCAGAACTGGCCCCCGGTAACCTGAACAAGGTAAACTACTGCCTCCACGGCGCGAACGCCAACGAAGGTGCTCTGAAGCTTGCTTTCCGTAACCGGCTTGGCAAGAACAAGTTCATTTCCTTCTATGACGCATACCACGGCAGAACCTTCACCTCCATGAATGCCTGCTGGCCCCATCCTAACAACGCATTCCTCAGCTACATGAACGGCGCTGTCCGCGTACCTCAGGCTTACTGCTACCGCTGCCCCTTCGGCTGTAAGTATCCCGAATGCGGCCTGCAGTGTGCAAACTTCCTGGAAACTGCTGTTAAGAACGCTGTTGACGGCGGTGCCGCAGCACTGATCATGGAGCCCATCCAGGGCAACGGCGGTATGATCGAATACCCCAAGGAGTTCTACAAGGCCGTTCGTGAGATCTGTGACCGCAACGAACTGATCCTCATCTGGGACGAGATCCAGTCCGGCTTTGGCCGCTGTGGCAGCTACTTCTCCAGCGAGCGTTACGATGTGGCTCCCGATATCATCGTCTTCGGTAAGGCCCTGGGCGGCGGCCATCCCATCGCCGGCTTCATCGCCCGTGACGATCTGGCACCGCTGGCTCCCGGCGACCACAGCTTCACCTTTGCACACTATCCCGTGGCAATGGCCGCTTCTGTGGCAACGCTGGAGGTTATGGAAGAAGAAGACATCTGCGGTCAGTTCCGTGAGAAGGGCGCATATGTTACCAAGCGTTTGATGGAAATCAAAGATAAATACAGAGTCATCGGCGACATCCGCGGCCCCGGCCTGATGATCGGTATCGAGCTGGTCAAGGACAAGGACTCCAAGGAAAAGAACTTCGAGGCCGAGCACTACATGGTCCACGAGGCTATGAACCGCGGCCTGCTCATCGGCGGCAGCAAGTACATGGGGCTTGGCAACGTGGTCAAAATCAAGCCGCCCGCAATTATTACTTACGAAGAGCTGGATCGCGTTCTGGATGTATTTGAAGAGCTCTTTGCCGAGTGCGACAAGAAGTTCTGATCCTCCGCAAGCTGTCCGGTGACCGGAGCATCTCTGAATTCTGATTCAGGAAAACAGTCTTAGACAATACAATCTTTGGATTGTCAAATTATACAGCAAAGGGGAGAAATACTTGAGCGAATTAATTCACAGCACAGAAATTAAGAAGATCGGTGCTAACGCTACCGATTTTCTGGAAGAAAATATGTGCATTTTCTTCCATGAAGAAGTCCCGCCTTATCTTGCGGATTTCTGCTACCTGATCGATCACGGCGAAGGTGGCTACGAGATAAGCGTTGGCGACACACTTCTTATCGATGACGCATCCTGTCCTATCACTGCAATTGGCGAAGTGGCACTGGAAAACTTCCGTCAGCTGGGCCATCTGACTGTGAAATTCGACGGCGCTGATGTCGCATCTCAGCCCGGCGTAATGCACGTCAGTCATGATGGTGTACCTCCGCTGAATGTGGGAGCCCAGATCCGTTTCGTCAAGGGTTAACCGACAGGGTACTTCATAGTTCCACATTATTCTATAAGGGAGGCAAAATAATATGATAGCATTTGCAGAAGCATTCTCCGGCATGTTTGCAACCTGTGGTGAAAACTTAGTTGCTAACATCAATGGCATCCTGCCTACCGTTATGGTCCTGCTGATGGTCTTCAACACCGTCTGCTACCTGATCGGTAATGAGCGCATTGAGAAGTTCTCCAAGTTCCTGGCAAAGTATAAGCTCCTGTCTTACACCGTTCTGCCCCTGATTTCTTGGTTCTTCCTGTGCAATCCCGCTGTTTACACCTCCGCTAAGTTCCTGCCCCAGCGTCAGCGCGCCAGCTACATTGATGTGTGTGCTACCACCAACGGCCCCATGCTGGGTCTGTTCCCCCACGTCAATCCCGGCGAACTGTTCATCTGGCTGGGCATCGCATCCGGTGTTGAGCAGCTGGGTTACTCCACCATTCCTCTGGCAATCCGTTTCTTCATCGCCGGCTGGGTTCTGGCGCTGATCCGCGCATTCGTTACTGAGTGGTTCTGGGTCTTCCTGGCAAAGCGTGAAGGCATTGATGTCAACCGCTAAGCAAGGAGGGATTTTGGATGGCTAACTACAAAAGTGTTAGAATCAACAGAGGTCCTAACGGTTGGGGCGAGGGCATCGTCGTAACTCCCACCGAGAAAAAGGATAAAGTCATCTCCGTTAACGGCGGCGGTATCCATCCTCTGGCTGAGCGCATTGCTGAGCTGTCCGGCGGTATCGCAGTAGACGGTTTCAAAAATCCTGTCCCCAACGATGAAGTTTTCTGCGCAGTTGTTGACTGCGGCGGAACCCTGAGAACCGGCCTGTACCCCAAGATGGGTATCCCCACCGTTAACATCCTCAACGGTGGCCCCGCTGGTGTGTATGCAGATTACTGCACCAACGATATGTATGTTTCCGGTCCCAGAGTAAGTGATATCGTCCTGGCTGATGTTGAAGAAGCTCCCGCAGAAGAGCCCGCCCCCGTGGCGGTTGAAGCTGCTCCCGTTGTGGAAGAAGCTGCTCCTGCCGAAGAGGCTGCTCCCGAAGCCAAACAAACTGAGAAAGGTGGTGTCCTTGGCGTTATGACCAAGATTATTCAGTCCGTAGGCCGCGTCATCGGCCAGATCGTTAATGCATTCTTTAATGGTGCAAAGGCAGCCGTCAACATGACCGTTGGCAGCATCCTGCCCTTCCTGATTTTCCTGTCCTTCATGGGTGGTTTGCTGACCTCCTCCGGTTTCGGCACCTTCATCGCAAACCTGCTGACTCCCCTGGTAGGCAGTGTCGTGGGCCTGATTGTATTTGCGTTGATCATCGGCATCCCCGTCCTGTCTCCCCTGCTGGCTCCCGGCGCAGTTGTTCAGTCCATTCTGGGCACCCTCATCGGCACCATGATCGGCGCCGGCCAGATCCCCGTAACTCTGGCTCTGCCCGCCCTGTTTGCTATCTCCGTTGTTGACGCTTGTGACTTCGTTCCCACCGCTGCTGCTCTGGGTGAAGCTGAGCCCGACACCGCAAGAATCGCAACCCCCGCAATGCTGTTCTCTCGTTTCGTTACCGCTCCCATCGCCATCCTGATCGGCGTTGTTGCCGGTATCGGCCTGTTCTAATTCACCGGTGTTCACCGGTAAACCTTTCTCCCCTACTTAATCTCCGGCAGGGCGGCGGTAACGCCTCCCTGCCGACCCTTTTGTTTTGCTAAGGAGGGCAGTATGATGTGTATTGCCAATAAAACTGTTAAAGCTGTGATCTTCGACATGGATGGTACGATTCTGGATTCCTCAGAAATGTGGGATACCGTTGCGGAAAATGTGATCATGGCCTGGGGGTATACACCGAAGCCCACCATCCGGGAGGATGTGCTTCCTCTGGGCTTTCTGGATATGGCGCCCTATTTAAAAAGTGAATACCACATGACCCAGTCCATTGATGAGATCAATGCCGCCATCGCAGAGCGGACGGGCCGTTACTACACAAGCGAAGCCGAGCTGAAGCCCGGCGCGCTGGAGCTGATGAAAACGCTGAAAGCCAACGGGATCAAGGTCGGTCTGCTTACCGCCACTTCCCATGTTTTCGCTGAGCCGGCAATGCGGCTTGTGGGTGCCTGGGAGCTGTTTGACGCAGCAATCAGCTGCGCTGAGATCGGTTTTACCAAGTACGGTCCCGAACCTTTTGAGGAGGCGCTCTCCCGTCTGGGTACAAGCGTTGAGGACACCTGGGTCTTTGAGGACGCTCTGTATGCGGTGCAGACCGCCAAGTCCATGGGCTTCCGGGTTTGTGCCATTGCCGACAGTGCGGCTGCGTTCCAGTGGGCTGACATTCAAAAGACTGCTGACTGCTGCATGGACACTTTTGACCAGTGGCTGGAGCTGTTACCTTTTGCCCATCAATTGAAAATTCGCTGAATGTGCTGAAATGAGCAACACGCAATCAGGCTAAAATATACCAGGTGCCGGAATTTAGTAAAATTCCGGCACTTTTTTGTTTAAAAAACAACGACCGTCACCAACGATATTGCATTTGACTTTTCTATGTGTTACAATTATGTAGTTGTAATATTGCCCTCACCTTGAGGGAGAAACGAGGTTTGTATGATTTACGAATGTGAACGCGGGATCTCTACAGAGCAGCTTAGACAGACTCTTGCGAAATCTCTGGAAGGCCGGACTCTGAAAAAAGTCCTGCTGCTACCTCCCGATTTTACCCGCATGTACTCCGGTGCAGGTAAAATCACCGCTATCTACTATGAGCTGCTGAAGGATTCCTGCCAGGTGGATATTATGCCCGCACTGGGCACCCATGTTCCCATGACAAAGGAAGAATGGGTCGCTTTCTTCGGCGAAGGTGTGCCCTTCGATTGTATGCTCGTCCACAACTGGCGTACCGATGTGGTCAAGTTGGGTGAAGTTCCCGCCGCCTTTGTAAGTGAGGTCTCCGAAGGTTTGGTCACCAACAGCATTGATGTGGAAGTCAACCGCTGTCTGATGGATCCGTCCTATGATCTGGTCATTTCCATCGGTCAGGTCGTCCCCCACGAAGTGGTGGGCATGGCCAATTACTCCAAGAATATTTTTGTAGGTATCGGCGGCTCTTCCATGATCAACTCCTCCCACATGCTGGGTGCTTTCTACGGCATGGAGCGGATCATGGGTAAGGACTTCTCCCCCGTGCGCAAGGTCTTTGACTACGCAGAGCAGAATTACCTCAAGGATATTCCTCTGATGTATGTTCTGACAACCACCACCAACCAGGGCGACGAGGTTACCATCCACGGTCTGTATGTAGGCCGGGAACGCAGCAACTTTGAAGCAGCTGTCAAGAAGAGCCAGCAGATCAATCTGACCCATATGGACAAGCGTCTGCAGAAAGTTGTGGTTTATCTGGATCCCAGAGAGTTCAAGAGCACCTGGCTGGGCAATAAGGCCGTATACCGCACCCGTATGGCCATTGCTGACGGCGGTGATCTAATTGTTCTGGCACCCGCTGTTGCCCATTTCGGTGAGGACGAGGAGAACGACAAGCTCATCCGCAAGTACGGCTATGTAGGCCGTGAGAAGGTTTTGCAGCTGGTTGAGGAAAACGAGGATCTGAAGCAGAATCTGTCTGTTGCGGCACACCTGATCCACGGTTCCTCCGATGGCCGTTTCAACATCACCTACTGTACAGACAAGCTAACTGAAGAAGAGGTGCGTGGCGCTGCCTTCAATTATATCCCCTATGCCCAGATCGTTAAAAAGTACGATCCCGCCAAGCTGACTGACGGTTTCAACACCGTGGACGGCGAGGAGATCTTCTATATCTCCAATCCCGCACTGGGCCTGTGGGTCTGTGATGACGAATAATAATTAAAATTTAGCATAAAAGGAGTATCTGAAAACTATGAAAAAAGCTGATATTGGTCTGATCGGTCTGGCTGTTATGGGCGAGAACCTGGTCCTCAACATGGAGTCCAAGGGCTTCACTGTTGCTGTTTTTAACCGCACCACCGAAAAAGTCAAAAACTTCATGGAAGGCCGTGGCGCAGGCAAAAACTTCATCGGTGCTTATTCCATGGAAGAGCTGGTCGCCAGCATTGAAAAGCCCCGCAAGATCATGATGATGATCAAGGCCGGCTCCGCCGTGGATGCTACCATCGAAGCACTGCTGCCCCTGCTGGATGATGGCGACATCATCATCGACGGCGGCAACTCTCACTTCCCCGACACTGTCCGTCGTACCCAGTATGTGGAATCCCAGGGCAAGCTCTATGTGGGCTGCGGCGTTTCCGGCGGTGAAGAAGGCGCTCTGAACGGACCTTCCCTGATGCCCGGCGGTTCCCCCGCTGCATGGCCCCATGTGAAGGACATCATGCAGGCCATCTGTGCTAAGGTCGAGGACGGCTCTCCTTGCTGTGACTGGGTTGGCGAAGACGGCGCAGGCCACTTTGTCAAGATGGTACATAACGGCATCGAGTACGGCGATATGCAGCTGATTTGCGAAGCTTACCACCTGATGAAGAACATGCTGGGCATGTCCGACGATGAAATGCATGAAGTATTCGCCGAGTGGAACAAGGGCGACCTGGACAGTTATCTGGTTGAGATCACCCGGGATATCCTGGCTTACAAGGATACCGACGGTGAGCCCATTGTTGAGAAGATCCTGGACACCGCAGGTCAGAAGGGCACCGGTAAGTGGACCGGCATCGCCGCTCTGGACGAGGGTGTTCCTCTGTCTCTGATCGGTGAGGCTGTGTTTGCCCGATGCCTGTCCGCCATGAAGGACGAGCGTGTTGCTGCCGCAGCAGTTCTGCCCGGTGCAGCTGATGCCGCTCCTGTTCTTAGTGCCGAAGAAAAGGCCCAGTGGATCGAAAACATCCGCTGTGCACTGCTGGCCTCCAAGATCGTTTCCTACGCACAGGGCTACACCCTCATGCGTGCAGCCGCCAAGACCTACGGCTGGAATCTGAATTACGGCGGCATCGCCCTGATGTGGCGTGGCGGCTGTATCATCCGCAGCGTATTCCTGGGCAAAATCAAGGAAGCTTTCGACGCCAATCCCGCCCTCACCAACCTGCTACTGGATCCCTACTTCACCGAGAAGATCGCATCCCTGCTGCCCGGTTGGCGTAAGGTTGTTGCACAGGGCGCTCTGTGCGGCATGCCCACTCCCGCTTTCTCCGCAGCTCTGGCTTACTACGACGGCTATCGCTGTGACCGTCTGCCCGCAAACCTGCTGCAGGCACAGCGTGACTTCTTTGGCGCACACACCTATGAGCGTATCGACGCTCCCCGTGGTCAGTTCTTCCACACCAACTGGACCGGTCACGGCGGCGATACTGCTTCCACCCAGTATGTCGTGTAAGAAAGAGAGGATATAAAAATGAAACTTCGTGAAAACTGCAAGTACGCTCTGGTTGTTCCCACCAGCATGGGCGTTCGTATTACCCCCCCCAACGGTCAGCCCGTTGCTTCCTCCAACACTTTCGTGATGCAGGCAACTTCCGCTGAGACCAACGTTGCTTCCATCTCCGCTTACCTGGGTCTTCCCACCAAGGTTCTGACCACCTTCGTCAAGGGCAGCCCCATTGCCGACTTCATCAAGCGGGATCTGCGTGCCCGTGGCATGGACTATGAAGGCAAGGAAGTGGAACAGGGCGATCCCTGGGGCTACCGCCATCAGTTCAATATTGCTGACTCTGGCTACGGCTCCCGTGGTCCCCGGGTCTGCAACGACCGCGCCGGCGAAGTTGGCCGCACTCTGAACATCAAGGACTTCGATCTGGAACGGATCTTCGGTGAAGAAGGCGTTGGCATTCTGCATCTGTCCGGTCTGATTGGCGCTCTGTCCCAGGACACCAGCGAGTTCTGTCTGGAGCTGGCCCGTGCCGCAAAGAAGCACGGCACCCTGATCTCCTTCGACCTGAACTACCGCGCTTCCTTCTGGAAGGGCCGTGAGCAGGAGCTGCATGACATTTTCACCGAGATCGCTTCTGTTGCTGACATTCTCATTGGCAACGAAGAGGACTTCCAGCTGTGTCTGGGCGTCCAGGGTCCCGAAGCCGGCGGCAAGGACATCGCTGCCAAGATCGACTCCTTCAAGGAAATGATCAAGCGTGTCAAGGAGCAGTTCCCCAATGCCTCCGTTTTCGCAACCACCCTGCGCCAGGTTGAGAATGTCAACTCTCACCTGTGGGGCGCCATCATGTTGGCCGGCGACGAGTGGCATGTTGTGGAGCCTCGCCGGATCCATGTTCTGGACCGCATCGGCGGCGGCGATGGCTTCGTGGGCGGCATGCTCTACGGTATCCTGAAGGGTTGGGAATCCGAAAAATGGATCCAGTTCGGCTGGGCATCCGGCGCACTGGCTACCACCTTCCTCACCGACTATGCACAGCCTGCTGATGAGGACGTTGTCTGGAGCGTCTGGGGCGGCAACGCAAGAGTTAAGAGATAAACATCGAAGCTGCCGGGATCACCCGGCAGCTTTGCGTTCATTGGGATAATTGCAGGAGGCGAATGCTATGCTTATCAAAGATAACCAGATCCCCGTGTTTACAGAGATGTGCGCCGAGGGCGGAAAAGGGAAGCTGCAGCTGCATAAAATGTCGGATACCTATGAGAAACCGGCACATTTGCGCACCTTTGCTGTGGCAGAGCTGGAGTCGGGCGCTTCTGTGGGCTACCATATCCACATGGGGGAGAGTGAGACCTATTATATCCTCTCCGGAAGCGGCATCTATAATGATAACGGTACCTTGATGCCCATTACTGCGGGAGATGTTACCTTCACTCCCCATGGTACAGGGCACGGGCTGGAAAACACCGGCGATACGGTGATGCGGTTTATACCGCTGATCATTCTGGACTGAATAGGCATCACGATACAGGGGCGCTGCAGCTTTTGCAGCGCCCCGAAACCGGTCATTTGCCTGCAGCCTGCGGCTTTCCGGAGCTGGGCTTCCGGAGTAAAAAGATAAAACAAAAGGGGCTTACACTTTGTACTATCCCAGACCGTGCGGACAGTACAAAAAGA